>NZ_CP151837.1:1841657-2148600 GCF_046736275.1 Luteolibacter sp. AS25 | reverse complement strand
GGCTGCCAGCGCGGAATGTAGTGGCGATGCACTGCCTGCACCCACCTGGACCAGCTCGGAAAGTCCCCATTCACTGGCTAGACTATTTCGGAGAAGGCCACGGGGCTGGTCCGAGGCACAGATGGTCGGAAGGAGCTCTCCAAGTTTTGGGTCTATGAAATCGCAGACTTCGGCGGACCATTTTCTCTCCCGGATGTCAAAGAGGCCTGTGCAGGAGGCGCTACCCGGCTCTGTGGCGCGCTCGCCGGTGAGCCAATATGCGATGAAATCCTGAACGCTCAACAGGGTGGCAATCCGCTGGAAATGATATGGTTCATGCTGTTTCAGCCACAGGCATTCCGCCGCCGCGGAATCGATTCCCGGAGCTTGGCCGATGAGTTCCAACATGCCGGGAGCGCCGCCAAATGCTCTCGAGATTTCTTCCGATTGATTTTTTACCGAAAGATCGCCAGCCAGCTTAGTAGGGCGGATAATGCGGTTTTCCTCGTCCAGAATTACCAGTCCGCGCTTGGGACCGGAAATGCCTATGGCGGCGATTTGCTTCTTATCGATACCCTGTTGACTGAGGCAATCACGGAGGACCTTGTCAGTAGCTTCAATCCACTGGGTAGGATTTTGTTCACGGTAACCGGTCGGTAGTCCTTCGATCCATGAGTGGGATAC
This sequence comes from Luteolibacter sp. AS25, assembly GCF_046736275.1. GTDB lineage: Bacteria > Verrucomicrobiota > Verrucomicrobiia > Verrucomicrobiales > Akkermansiaceae > Luteolibacter. Next base: position 2,147,937 of record NZ_CP151837.1, on the reverse strand, counting down.
GGAAGCTTCAGCAAGGATATCCGCTGTATCCAGATCGAGGATTACAGCATGGGTGCTATTGTTTCCTATTTCGATCCCGATGAATTGCATGTGTGTGGACTTTTCTATCGGAGGAGGGAAATTTACAAGCGTACTTGTTAGGTGGTAATAGGATAGCGGGTTCGGGTTTTTCCGGGAAAGAGATCAATCAATCGATGTCATCCGGATTTGTGATCGGTTTTCTGAGAGGGGTGATAATGCCTTGGTCCAGGCGATAGGCCCATGAGTGGATTGAGATCTTCTGGCCGTTTTCCCAGGCGTCCTCCACAATTGTGGTGCGTGCGACGTGTCTTACTTGTGAAAGAACGTTTAGCTCGCAAAGACGATCCAGTTTCTTTTCACCATCGAGTTTGGCCAATTCATCCTTGTGCCCACGGGTGATGCTGCGGATGGGGGCCAGCCAGTTATCGATTAGACCGTGGCGATAATTGTCGAGGGCGGCTTTCACTCCACCGCACCCGTAGTGTCCGCATACGATGATATCCGTTACTTTCAATACATCCACGGCGTATTGAAGAACTGCCAGAACATTGAAATCACTTTCCTGAACGATGTTCGCGACATTTCTGTGAACAAATACTTCACCAGGAGGGAGCCCTGTAATCTGGTTGGCTGGAACCCTGGAGTCCGAGCACCCGATCCAGAAATACCGAGGATTCTGCTGATCCGCGAGACGGGTGAAAAATTGAGGGTCCTGCTCACGGACATTGGCTGCCCAGCGGGCGTTGTTTTCGAGGAGTTTGTCGATGCTTTCCATGTCGGGATAGATGATGTTGTGGTTTTGCGCGGGGAATCGAGAAAAATTAGGCTTCGCTGGCGACTGTTTTGTTATCGAATTCCGCTTTTGCAGCTTTTCTACACTCGGCAACGAAATGGTTGCACGCCTCGCGGCAGAGCAGGGGAATTGCGCTTTCACGTGGACCATTCCCAGGAATTCCGTCGAAGCGGGAGGCCTCGCTATCATCGAGTTGGGTGTGTTCGTCGAGCTGCCAGAGGATTCGCTTTGCGCAGTTGTGGGCCGGTCCGCAAACTTTCTGGACGAGTTTTTGCGCTCCCTCGTCACTGATGGATCCGGCATAGCGGTACATGCCCGTCTGCCTGCCAAGTTTTTCGCGAAGTGTTTCCACTGGCAGTTCACCCTCTTTGAAGCGAAGGAAAAGTGCGGAGAGTGCGGGGTAGAACTGATCCAGTGCCAGGCGGAGGTCCTCTTCGTTTTCCAGAAGCATCACCCAACCGCGCCGGAGATTCGTTTTCCCTTTTGTGAAGCGATATTCCCCATCCTCCGCATAGGTGGAAAGCTCGCGTGCCTTGGATGGTCCGTAGTATTGATCCAAGCCGCCATAAGCCGGTTGTGTGGCGAGGTCCTCGTCCTCGATGTGGGAAAGTGCGTAGGGATACTCGCAGAGATCATGGTAAATCTGGATTTGCCCGATCTGGTTGATGCCCGATCGGCGGATTAGCTGCTTGAGCTGATCCGAGATAGGGGGGTTCTCCGAAGGGGATGGCGCGGCTGGATGATGTGTTTTGTCGAAATCGGAAATTTGATCCAAGATCACATCCGCGAGCAATGGCTCACTGCCAATGGCGGATGAGTAGAAGAGTGTTTTCTCCCGCAGCTTGTAGGGGTTCTGGTGAAATACCTCAGATTGGCTCGCAGCTGGCCCAATCTCGTCCCTTACCCCCAGCATTACAGGAATATCCTGATAGGAGTGGAGTCCATCGGAGATGAAAAACGGCACAACGACGACATTTTGCGTATCGGCCATTTTATACCAATCGGCAATGAAGGGCTGCTCTTCCATATACGCATCTGTGACCATCGCGTACCCGGCAGTTGACTCCGCGATCAAAGCCACCTGATCCTTGATGGCTTTGGTGGAGTTTTGGTTCAGCCCTGTTCCGTGTCCGGTGATGATTAGAGTGGTATCGGATGGCGGGGCATCACCGGCTACTTCCTTTGCACGGCGCAGAATCAGATCTGTCATCGATGCGTGGACGCCGACGGGAAGACAATAGTGGAGGGTTTTTCCGTTCTTCCGTGTCGTAGGTCCGTCGAGTTCCAGTTCGCGGGGGATGACTTCCTGGGTGAAATAGCCCTCACTGATAAAGTCTGGAACGATATAAACCTCGGATGCATCAATCATAAAGAGTGCTTCTCGCATGGAGGGCTCTTCTTTCCAGAAACAGACGTGAACCTCTGCAAATAGTCCTCTTTTTCTGATTTCATCCGCGTGATCAAAGTATGGCGTGGAAGAATCCGGATTCTCGGTCGAACCGTGACCAACGATCAAAAGAGCAGAATTTGGCTTAGGGGTGAAAGGCATGCCCTGAAAATGGCTTGAAGGGCTGAGATTGCAAGTGACCGCGTGTCTCTTCTCGAATTTTTGCATCCTCAAACGGTTTCGGGCCTTCAGGTTGTAGCTCTGGTTGATCTTTTATGGAATAATTGTAGGTTACTTGTAGTTACCTTCAAAAAAGGTTTCGAATATCTACCAACTCAATCCAGTCATAAGAATTAACATGAAAAATATTCTCACTTACGGACTCGTCGGCGTGTTTGCAATTGCATCGGTAAATTGCGCTACATCTTACGATGCATACGGAAATCCTCAGCAGACAGTAACTCCGGGCGGTGCGGTGGCAGGTGCGGCAGCGGCGGGACTACTTACCTATGCGCTTACCAAAGATAACAACAATGACCGCAGGCGTTACGACAACCGCTATGATCATGGACGTCACCACAATGACCGCCACCACAATGATCGGCGCTACAAGGGCCGGCGCTAATTCCAATTTAGAAAACGGCTTCCTTTAGCCTTGCAAACGGAGGGTGGATCACTAGGTTCGCCCTCCGTTTTTCTTTTGTCTGGCAGACGGTCGGTGCCCCGGTGTTTGTCAGATGCATCTTTTCCGGGGCAATTGTCGGAAGAAAAACGTAACCAAACAACCAAACAACTAACCAAAGCATGAGTACTGCAATCGCAGAACCAACTAACCAAGAGCTGAGCGATCTGATCGACTCCAAATTCACAGAATTCCGTGAAGGCTCCATCGTCAAAGGCACAATCCTTGAGATTCGTCCGCAGATCGTCCTCGTTGACATCGGCTACAAATCAGAAGGCGCCATCCCATCCAACGAATTCGAGGATGAGGAAATCGAAGTAGGCGATGAAATCGAAGTGCTCCTCGAGCGCCTCGAAAATGATGAAGGTATGGTCGTTCTCTCCAAAGAGAAGGCAGCCTACAAACAGAACTGGGACAAAATCGTCAAAGTCTACCAAGACGGCGGCCTCGTTCGCGGAAAAGTCAAAGCAGTCGTCAAAGGTGGTCTTACCGTCAATGTCGGTGTCGAAGCTTTCCTTCCCGGTTCCCAAGTGGACATCATTCCACCGAAAGATCTCTCCGAATACGTGGGCAACGTCTACGAATTCAAAATCGTCAAGGTCAACGACGAGCGTAAGAACATCGTTCTTTCCCGCCGTGAAGTTATCGAAGCAGAGCGCTCCGAGCAACGCCAGGCGTTCCTCCAGACTGTCAAAGTCGGCGACAAAGTCGTTGGCGCGATCAAGAACCTCACCGACTTCGGTGCGTTCGTCGATCTCGAAGGCATGGACGGACTCCTTCATATCACCGATATGTCATGGGGCCGTATCAACCACCCATCCGAGCTTCTTCACATCGGCCAATCCGTCGACGTGGTTATTCTCGACGTGGACCGCGAGAAAGAGCGTGTATCGCTCGGCCTCAAGCAAATGTCCGACAACCCATGGGAAGACATCGAGCGCAAATACCCAATTGGCCAAGAGGTCAAAGGACAAGTTACCAAACTTCTCCCTTACGGTGCGTTCATCGAAATCGAGCGCGGCGTCGAAGGCCTCGTGCACGTTTCCGAACTCAGCTGGGTTAAACGTATCACTCGTCCATCCGACGTTCTCGAACTCGGCCAGGAAATCACTGCAGTCGTTCTCGGCATCAGCATCGAGGAGCAGAAAATCTCCCTCGGCGTTCGCCAACTCGAAGGCAACCCATGGGACGAGATCGAACTCCGTTACCCTGTCGGCGCGACCATCACTGGTCCTGTCCGCAACCTCACTGCTTACGGCGCGTTCGTCGAGCTCGAGGAAGGTATCGATGGTATGATCCACGTTTCCGACATGTCCTGGACACGCAAAATCAATCACCCGTCCGAAGTTCTCAAGAAGAACGACGAGATCGAGGCGATCGTCCTTGCAATCGACAAAGGCAACCAGCGTGTTTCCCTCGGTATCAAACAAACCGAGAACGACCCATGGTCCGCAATCGACGACCGCTTCAAGGTCGGCGACCTTGTCAAAGGCACCGTTGCGAAAATCGCTTCCTTCGGAGCATTCGTATCCCTCGAAGGTGACATCGACGGCCTTATCCACATTTCCCAGCTCAGCGAGGATCACGTGGAGAAAGTCAAAGACGTCATCAAAGTTGGCGACGATATCGAAGCCCGCGTAATCAAAGTGGACAAAGTGGAGCGCCGCATCGGCCTTTCCATCAAAGCCGTTGGTTACTCCGAAGAGCAGCTCAAGAAAGAAAGCGCAAGCTTCGAGTCCCTCCGCCCATCCAGCGAGATGGTCGGCCTCGAGCAAGCCTTCAACCTTGCAGCCGCAGCTTCCGAAGACTGGAGCCCAGGCGACGAAGACTGAATTATCAAAGCCGGGCTGGAGTAATCCAGCCCGCGACTTCTACGGAAAAGCCGGACAGGGAGACCTGTCCGGCTTTTTTGTGTCTGGATCCTGACGTCGTGTTCGCCGTCAGGATCTTAAATTCCTTCCGTTGGAACTCTTATCCCAGCTGCCGTGCGGCCTGAAGGGTGTTTTTCATGAGCATGGCGATGGTCATTGGTCCTACACCGCCGGGAACAGGGGTGATGGCGGCGGTTTTCGGGGCTACTTCCTTATAGTCCACATCGCCCACAAGGCGGGAGCCTGATTTCTTGGTGGAGTCCGGGATGCGGTTGATGCCCACATCAATGACGACAGCGCCGGGTTTTACCCAGTCTTCCTTGACCATCTCCGGGCGGCCTACTGCCGGGACGAGGATGTCGGCGCGGCGGCAGACTGCTGCGAGATCCTTGGTGCGGGAGTGGGCGATGGTGACGGTGGCGTTTTTGGCGAGGAGCAACATGGCAACCGGTTTCCCGACGAGCATGGAGCGACCAATGACTACCGCTTCCGCTCCGTTGATTTCTACGCCGGAAACTTCGAGTAGTTTCATGCAGCCCGCAGGCGTGCAGGAAACGAAGCCTGTAGGGTCACCGAGGACGAGCTTTGCGACGTTTTCCGGATGGAGTCCATCCACATCTTTGCGAGGATCGATTGCACGGATGACTTCCGGCTCGTCGAGGTGCTTTGGAAGGGGAAACTGGACAAGAATGCCGTGAACAGTGGGATCCGCATTGAGATCAGCCACGACTTTAAGGAGCTCCTCCTGGGTGGTGTTTTCCGGGAGTTCGATTTTCGGCGAGTGGAAGCCTAGATCGGCGCAGGTGCGGGTTTTGGAGCCGACATAAACGGCGGAGGCAGGGTCATTGCCAACGAGGACTACAGCGAGGCCCGGGGTAATACCCTTTTCCTTGAGGGCAGCGGTTTCAGAGCGACATTCTTCGAGAACGGAGGCGGCGACGGCTTTGCCATCAAGGATGCGTGGTTGCGACATGGCGGGAGGCTATGCGCAGGAATCCCAAAATTCAAAATTCAAATTTGGAGGAATTTCCCTCACTCCGGCAGCATTCTCAGCGAGTGAGCGTGAACGAGCGGGTGAAGGAAATGCCTCCTTGTTTTCCCGTCATGAGCCCGAAAAGCAGGCTATCATTGATGTAGATGATCTGGTAACTGACGGTAACGCCTTCTTTGTTTTTTAACGTGCCTTTCCAGCGTGGCAGGTCTGTCTGCTTCTTATCCAGGAGCACGTTCACATCGTCGGAATCCAGATTGTTTTTGCCGATGGATTTCCATTCCCATGATTGTTCTCCGATGGGGACGGCACCCAGCTCCATTCGCTCGCCCTGGCCGGAGCAAATCATGGAAGTGCCGCCATGGGGGAACTCCAGCTTCACGGTCATTTTTTTCGGGGAGGGGTTTGTCTGCAATATCGAGGCTCCTTTGCCTTTCAGAAGTCCGGTATTGGCATTCCATGTCCAGGTGGTGCTCATTTCATCCCATGGGAATACCTCTACGGCAGGGGACAGTGCCGCGAAGAAGAGGAGTGAGGAGGCGACGATAAATCTCAGGATTGTCTTCATGGGTGTGCTTGGGGGAAGGTTATGAATTTTCGGGAAATAAGCTACGAAAGCGGCTGGATTTGTCGATTCTGAAAGAAATCGGGCATTTTAATCGATTTGGCCTTTGACCGGGTGAGCGGGTGGAGGCTATGGACTGTGCCATCCTGGGGTTCGCCCCGGGAGCCCTCCAGGAGGCCCGTCGCACGGGCAGGAAATTGATGGGGAATTCGGTGAGATTCCGAAGCGGTACCGCCACTGTATGGTCTGTGTGAAAACGGACCGAGCCAGATTACCAGCCCGGGGAGTTGTCTGAATGGGCCTGCGGAACACAGGCCTGAAGATATTGAATAATACATGCAAAAATACAATACGTCCGCTCCGTGCAGGACGCAGAAGATACGTCGTGGCCTGATACTGGCCGCGGGATTCACACTTGTGGTAAACGCTACCGCAGAGATCGAGACAGAGCTGGAGCCATTGGTGGTCTCGGCCACACGTTTGCCGGAAGCTGCCTCGCAGGCTACTTCATCGGTGACGGTTCTTGACCCTCTGGATCTGGAAGAGCGGGGGATCTTTGACCTCCGCACTGCGCTCAATGAGGTGCCGGGGGTGATTTCCACCTCCACTGCCGGCCAGAGCGGCGCGATTGGTTCACTCTTCATCCGCGGCACTACCACTTCCTATTCACAGGTGGTGGTGGATGGTATCCGCGTCAGTAACTCCACTTCTCCCGCTGGAAATTTCCTTTCCGGTGCGCAGCTGGATGATCTGGGCCGGATCGAGCTTCTTCGTGGCCCGCAGGCTGCCATATTCGGTGGCGAAGCAGTGGGTGGCGTGCTTTGGCTGGAAACAGCGCAGGGCGAGGGCGAACCTGAGACAAAACTCAGCCTTGAGGGTGGCTCGTTCGATACCTTGAATGGCTCCGTTTCCACTTCCGGGCAGGAGGGGCAGCTCTCATGGTTTGCCGGTTTTGGCTACGATGGCACTCACAACGATGATATCGGCCAGGATTACGATCAATCCCGCGGTGCGCTGCGTCTGGATTGGGCACAAAACGATAAACTGACGCTCGGGATGACTTTCCGCGCCACTGATTCGCGTTACGAGTATCAGTCCTTCGGGGAAAACGTGGATCATCTGGATACTCTTCTGGCTACCATCTACGCAAATGCAGAGCTGGCACCCGGCTGGATGGCGAATTTCACACTCGGTCATTATCGTGAAAACTACGACAACACGAATACCTCTACCTTTGGCTCGTTCGATTTCGGGACGGATGTGGAGCGCACGGTTTTCTCCACGGACCAGAGCTATGAGATCAATGACCAGCACAAGCTCCTGGCAGGTGGTTTCCTGGAAAACAACGACTTCGAGAACAGCATCGGGGTGGACCAAAGTGAAATCCGCTACGGCACACACCTCGGCTGGCAGTGGACTCCTGCCTCGAACTTCACGACGGACGCAGTTGTCCGCTGGGAAGACTATGCGGACTATGGTGATGAAATTACCTGGCGCGTGGGTGCCTCCTGGCAGGCGCTGGAGAATACACGCTTCTCCGGTGGCGTAGGCCGTGCCTTCCAGACTCCTACCTATCTGGATCTATTCGGGACAGCCTTTGGCCCTGGCAATGCCAATCTGGATGCCGAGACTAGCATCGGTTGGGACATCGGCATCGAACAGAAATATGCGGAAAGCCACCTGGTGTCCGTAACCTATTTCCAGAATACCATCGACGATCAGATCGCGCGACCGTTCGCCTTCCCGGCAGTGGCACCGTTCAATCAATCCGGTGATTCGGAAACCTACGGGATAGAGACCGCCCTGCGTGGATCCTGGGCGGATGGGCAGCTGAGCTATCAGGTCGCCTACACCTACCTTGGCGCGGCACTTTCGGATTTCCCGGAAAACGTGGCCACCGCATCGCTCGATTGGAAAGCCACCGAGAAGCTCCGTCTGGGCATCGGCGCTACCTTCACCGATGAGCGCTCATACGGTGGCGGTCCTTTGGATGATTATCTGCTGTTGCGTGTCTACGGCAGCTATCAGATCACCGAGGCTATCTCCCTGCACGCACGTGTGGAGAACCTTGCGGATGAGGAATATGAGCTGGCCAACTTCGGGACGACTGTCCCTGGTGCCGGCCTTGGTGTCTTCACCGGCGTGACTGCTACTTTCTAGTCCACCGATTTAATAGAAAGGCACTGTCGGAATTCCGGCGGTGCCTTTTTTTGTGATCGCTTCTCAGCCGATTTCACCGAGGTCATCGAAGCCCTCAGAATCACCGGTCTCATCGAAATCCATTTCCCGTACGCGTTTCTTATCGCGCATGGCTTCCACTTTTTTGCGGAGCTCCTCACGCAGCCCGATGCAATCCCGGATGGCGGGTATATCTACATGGGGCATGGAGCGATCGGATGTTTCCAGGTGCACATTGCCCAAACCGGTGAGCCGCATCCACCACTTGCGCTCCACGACCATGTCCTTCACCCGGTAAAGTTCTACCTCGTCAATGTTCTGGTTGATCACACCCTTGGTGACGCGGAGGCGCTCCGTGGTGAGCTCGAAAGTCTGGCAGCGCACCCTCAGGTAGCACCAGAAGGCGTAGAGGAACGGAATGATAAGCAGGCAGAGGACGAAGGGAAAAATCGGTCCGGAAAAAACCGCGGCAGTGATGATGGCCGCGGAGAAGATGATGGCGGTGGTGAATGGGCCGATGTTCAGCCACTGGGATGGACTGCCTTTCCAGAAAGTTGTTTCTTCGTTCATTGGGTGAGTAGTTGGAGGAATAATAACCACGGAAATTGCGGGTTTGCACGAATTGCTTCGGTTTTGTGAAGCGCAGGGTTCAATTGTTCGTGATACGCTTTGGCCGAAGCGTCCGCAATTCTGAAAAGAAAGCTTATTGATTTACCAAAGGCTCTGCGGAGTTAGGCGCCTAAGCAAGGTGGAGGATTAAGAAAATTCGGAGGGTCTGCTTTTACTTCGGTCTTGCTCGGATTTTCGACTGAGATCTGGTGTGGGAGGTGTTTTGTAGTCACGGCTCCATCTACAAATCTTGCACACAGGGTGCTGAAAGCTGAAGGCAGGCGAGCATACCTGTGAGCAAGATATTTGACTAGATCATACGGTTTTCTCCGCCCTATTTTCCTCGAATATCTTCCCGGAGTTGCTCCAACAACGTCACCGAATCCGGCGAGACAGAGCCATCCTCATACATCTCCAGATTGATCGACAATGGGAACTTCTGCTTCTGGGCTTTCTGGATCATTGCTGTCGGTTTCTTCAGATTGAACTTTGGTTTGGCGATGATGGAGTTTGGCTCGATGTGCCCCCATTTTCTTTCGAAAGTGAAGCATCCGTGCGCCAATAAACCTTCCTGCGGACCGTTTTGAAACGTTCCGTCTTCCAGCCCGGAAGCCGCATGCACACCTTCGCCACCAAAATAGTCCTGATACTCGGTAAGGCGTGGTTTAACCCATGAGTTGTAGGCGACGACGCGATCCGGGTTGCCGCTCTTGGCCGCCAGAGTTAGCTCTTTGAACGGCACGGATAAAGGCCCCTGATCAGCCGGGGTGTTGTCGAAATGGCAATTGTAGTAGCGCTGCCCGCCATCGAACCACCAGCCATGCAGCTTGTCGCCGTAGCGCTCGCCGATTTCTGAAATGATTGCCATCCAGTTTTTATACAGCTCGGTTTTGTCAGCCTTGTATCCGCCGCTGGCCTCCATCCAATCCTTATCGATGGAGTGATTGCAGTCATAACCGTAGTGGTAGTAGAAAATGAGTTTGATGCCGCGCTTTTCCAATGCATCCGCCATTTCTCCCAGCAGATCCCGCTTGGTGGTGCGCCCGGCGATGATCGCGTCCAGCGACTTGAGCGGCGCTGAAATATACTGCTCTCCCCAGGTAACTGACCACAGCACATAGGCCGCGCCGGTGGACTCCACCATATCGACGAAATCATCGAGCTTGAAATCGTTTACCTTCTCTTCCCACGGCTTAATCGGCCCTTCCGGAGGAGTCGCACGATTCGTCCACTGGAACATCAGGCCATAGCCAGCGTCTTTGAACCAATCCGGCTGCACACGCATCGCCTGCGCGTCTTTGAGCAGAGCCGCTTTCACTTCCGGCTGTGTGAGTTCGAGCGCATCAAAGAAAAACCTCTCGGTTGCCATGATCTCCAGCTTCAAAGTGTTTTCTCCAGCTTTTAGTTCAAGCGCCCCCAGTGACAAGCGCTCCCAGGAGTCGCCCTCGACTTCAGCGTTCTGTCGCTTGCCGTTGCAGCTCACCACTAGCCGGGAACCTCTACCTTTCACTAGAGCATCGATCTCATATTTGCCGTCTTCCGGCACCTTCAACGTCCATTCAATCTGTCGCGGCCCCGCACCCTTTGCCGCCATCCACAGGTTCATGTAATTTGCGAAATTGTTCGTAAAATCCGAGCCATACCTCCCGAGGTTTCCTGCCACGACATTGATTTCCTTGGGATCAATGGTCAGAGGTGCAGTAGCCTCCGCAGATTTTGGGATCACCGTGGGGGCGTAGTCCTCGTTGCTCTCATCCGGTTTCGCTGAAGCCGATGCCGCGAATATGAGCGACAGGCAGCAAGTCTTAAGTAAGTTCATTTTATACATCAATTTCTATCTTCGAGTTTACCTCAAGGTCGCCATTGAGCTTTCACAAACACGCATCTCCAATCGTCATTTCTTAAATAAAAAAAAGGACAGCGCAGATTTTGCCCGCGATGCCCTGAAAAAGAGGAATCAAATCACTAACTTAGCCATTGCGACGACGACGGAATGCAAGAACTCCCAAACCTAGACCGAAAAGGGCGAAGGAGGAAGGCTCAGGGACGACGGATCCTTGGATGTTGAAGTCGTCGAAGCGAGTTCTGTCATTACCGCCGGCAGCAACGCCAGTTGAGGTGAGCGTGAACGTGACAATTTCGCTAGTGCTGAACGTGACGAAATCGGTCGTATCGGCAGCGGCAAAATTTGTCGTGCTGCCAGTTGTGCCATCGCCGAAAGTCACCGGTGAAGCGAGACCCGCATAATTGTAGGTAAACGAGTAATTATAAGCCTTGGCGTTGGAGCCGATAAAGAAAGAGAACGAATCGTAGTTCACCACGCTTCCACCACCGCTGGTAGTGAACGAGCGTGATTCGGAAGCAGTGCCAGCTAACGGGTTAGTGGATCCACCACGAGTGCCGTTGCGCAAGTTGGTGCTGTTTTGCGCACTGGTTACGAAACCAGAGGTGGTCGCCGCAAGTTGTCCACTTGCAGTAGCGGTGGCGGCGCCGTTAGCGGTGATCTCTTCGAAATCGAAAAGGACGAGGGTTGCAGCATGCGAAATACCCGTGAGCAGTAGGCCGAATGATAATGTTGTATAGAGCTTTTTCATTTTTGTAGTTGTTGTATAGATAGACGAAGCGCGATTGCTCGAAACCAAGCAAATCTTCTTGATTTTAATAAAGTCTGCCATCACGTGTTTACGTTACTCTGAAAAACACTTGATAATTTTGAAAAAATATCCGGAAGACCCTTCCTCCGAGGGGGATCGATACTATGGGTAAATCTTTTTAGCCGCTGTCTGAGTATCTTCCAATTGGTAAGTTAGCCCACGAGACTCACTGCCAAAAATAGGCATCAATGTAGAAAGCCGCCCAAGATTATAAGTAAAAGGGTAGCGCGGATATCCCGCACTGCCCTTCGAAAGAAATCTCAGATCGTCAAATCAGCCATTCCGACGACGGCGGAGAATGAGTCCTAGCCCACCGAGTCCGAGCAGAGCAAAAGAGCTAGGCTCTGGGACGACGGTTGCCACACCGAGAACATCGAATTCGCGATACTGCACGTCTCCGGTAGCATTCGCCGCGTCGAAGTTGTTGAATGTAATCGACTTCACCCCGCTCGCAATAATTCCAGTGTCATCTTCGGTTATACTCACTTGCGTCCAGGTGTTGGTCGGTGAGAGATTATCGACGTGTGTGCCGCTAGCGATGACAAACGTGGTATCATTCATGAAGGTGACTGTCGCCGTATAACCCTGGTTCGCTCGACCGCCTTGTGCAACACTCCAAGCAGCATAGGTATTAATACTCGTGATATCGTATCCCAAGGTATTCGTGGTGGTGACATCAAAGTTGACCGTGAACGAGTCGGCTGATTCCCCTCCAAACGGAACTCTAGCAGTTAGACCACTGTTACCACTACCGACCGCACCGTCGGTGAGGATGGCAGCTTCACCAGCAGTAAGTCCGTTGTAGGTAAAACTTGCGACAGTGGCCTGGTTGTTATTCGCAAGATCTGTTGAGCTGGAATTGATAAAGCCCGTTGTTCCCGATGGGAAAGCCGCCGCATTGCCCGTTTCCGCTTTATAGCCCGTAACTACGATTGCTGCGCTTGAGAGTGATGGGAGCGCTGTAAAGCAGGCAAACGCAATAAGTGAGTTTCTAGATAGGGAGGTCATGCTTTCTGATCTATTGTTTCGAAGGATTGACCTATGACAGTCGCATAGACGGAAAATCCTTCAAAAATCTAGGCAGAACCTCCATCACGTAAATACGTGATGCGATTCCGACCAGATGACAGCGGGGAATTTTTCGAAGATGATCCATAAGCGTTTCCGGGCATTCCCACGCAATACCAAGGTTCGGCCTTGGACAAAGACGCTTGCGGTTTGTCGTTGTGACTCCAAAGGCGTGGGAGCTATCCCTGCTAGGAGGGGACGATGAAAATGATCTGCCGTGTGTCCGGACTATGGTTCCACGATGAGTGTGCGAGCGCGGTCGATCCCTCCCCACCGGGAGAGTTTTTCGAAGCGTGGTCGGGTATGATCCGCTCGACCGCCCGTGTTTCAACCAAACATTTGCCTACTCCTCTACCGGAAACAAACCCGTCCGGTAGGCTTTGCCCACCGCCGCCGGGGCACTCTGGACTCCGAGCTTCTCGTAAATATGCCGCACATGGATATCCACCGTGTTGTAGCGGATGCCTAGCTTTTCGCAGATTTCCTTTTTCGCATAGCCTTCCGAGATGAGGGCCAGCACTTCCATTTCCCGGGCGGTTAGCTCCGGGGTGGTTTCCTTCGTGACCTTTGGCTTGGAATTGAAAGCAGCAAGAACGTATTTCGCAACTCCGGGATCCAGTGAGGCACCGCCTTTGGCAACCATCCGGATCGCATCCTTAAGCTGCTCCACGGTGGAAGATTTCAACAGATACCCTGCCGCGCCTCTTTCAATAGCCGCCACCACATCTGCCTCCGCGTCGGACTGGGTGAGAACCATCACCGGAACTTTCGGCATATATTCTCTAAACCACGGCAGGGAGTCCAAGCCACTCATGCCCGGAAGCTGCAGATCGAGCAGCAATAGGTCGGGAAGATCGAGTTGTTCAGCATTTTGGATTTTTCTTAGCGCAATCTCGGCAGTGCCGAACTGACTGATCAGCTCCATGCCCGAGGCACGAGTTAACGCAAGTTCGATAACCTCGCGGTAATTTCGACTATCTTCCACCAACATGACTCTCGTCGGGCTTTTCATAGTAGTAGTCCGAACCTTCTCAATCTCAGTGTCAACAAAACGGTGGTTCCGCCATTTTCCGGCATGGAAATCCGGGCTTTTGCTCCAAGCAGGCGCGTCCTTCTGGCCAAGGACAAGGGGATTTCCTCAACGCCGCCATCACCGTCATCATGAACTTCGAGCGCGATCAGTCCTGGAGTAGCCACAAGCTTCGTGATCACGTGTGTAGCGCCCGAATGACGGATGATATTTACCAAACATTCCTTGTAGAACAGATAGAGATCGATCTTTGTTCTCCGTTTCAACCGGCTAAGAATTTCCTCACCCTCGATGCTCATTTCATGATTCAGATCGCAGAGCAACCGGTCAACGTCGCGCCGCATTTCAGCGACCAGATCATCACAAACACCTTCCGTCTGAATCATATGCGCGCAATTCCGTACCGCTTTGCCGGTCCTCTCCGTGAGCGAACGGATCCGATCCATCGTATCCTCAAGTTGCTCGCGATGATCGAATGAATCCTTTGCCAGATCGCCGAGCATCCCGATCGCGTGGAGATTGGCGCCGAGCTCGTCATGAAGGTTCGCCGCGATACGATGGCGAATCTTTGTTTCGTTTTTTCTCTGTAAAATTCTACTCACCAGAAACAAGGCCGCAATCGAGACCAGAAGGGTGAGGATAACACGTCTGCTCCAAGTGAGAATCTGTGCCTGCCTCATGTGTTGTGCAGTCAGCGCCACCTCCAGAGCACCGAGTTCCACTTCCAGATCGTGCCGCCGGGCAAGTTGGTTCATCCAGATGCGCAGATTGAGGATTTTTCCAAACGCATTGTATCCATCGGTCAAGAGTTTTGGAGGACGACTGGGCCTTCCTTTTCTACCTCTCCACGCGGCCTTCCCGACCGCGATGTTTTTCCCCTGATCCAATAGTTCAACTTCGGAAAACCCTATTCTCGAAATATCCATGGTTACGCCGATTGATGGGTTTGGTTCCACATCTTTGATTTTCACGTAGCGGCATGTGGTCTCTGGAATTTCCCATTCCATGATCGGCCCTATGTCGTAGATCGTTTCCCATGCATAATCCAGCAGCACCCGGGCATCCGAAAAATCGCGTGAATCCGCGCCCAACACCCGAAAGCGACGGGGGATCCCCAGGTCCCCGGCGTAAGCTTGCGGCACTGTGTTCTGCTGTTCCACCGCGTGAAGCCGAATTCTGGAAAATGTAAGGGGTGCCCCCAGGTCAATGTTCAGGTCCGGGTGATCGCCGATGATGCTCAAATAGGCATGTCTGCCCTCGTCGCCAGCAGCATCCATGGAAAATGGAACGGACTCATCGACTAGAAAACGAGGATCGAACGGACTCGTTACATAATCAGGAAATCCCGGGAAACAGCTCACCGGTTTGTGAAGCGCCACGTTTGTTTCTCCGCTAAACACGAGAACCTCCGCCAACTGGAGCATGTATTTTCTTATCTCGGTGAGTTGGTTTAATTCCGTGGTCTCAATCCGCACCCACGAGGCGGAAATTTCAGGAAAATCTATCACCAATGGATAGATTCCTGGCTTAAAACCACTCTCGCGGGAAAACTCTCCGATCAGTTTTCCAGCTTTATTGCTCGCATCCCCCACGAGCACCCGGAAGCCCGCCGGGAACGCATCCGGAACTACCTCATCGCCTGTCAGGTCTCGCCACAACGTCGGCACCAGAACGATTTGATCAATCAGCTCTTTTTTTTCCAAATCGATCTGCACGCGAACCGGATTATTGGCATTCTTAACGAAGCTCGAGCGGAAACCTACCGAGCCCATCCCACCACGCAGGCTCAGCTTAGCCAGTGTATCGAGTTCCTCATGGATCATTTCCCTGCGACTTTCCAGTTCCGAGAGTGAATACCCGGAAAGATCACCCAGATCCCCGGCGCAAGCGACACCGGAGACAATCCGCAGAAACAACAAAACTTTTAGAAGCTTCCGGAAGGCACCGTCAAAAAAGTTTACCATGGATTTCGATCTTTAAATAGAATTGCCAAAGCTCCAGAAGAAAATCGCAACAGCTGTTCAGGAGAATGATAGATCAAGGAGGTCCGCAAAATAGAAAAATGTGATTGGGGTCCGTTCCGGGTACTTCGGGATCTCAATTTACGCATGGTTAGAGAAAGTTTGGGAAAGGGATTGGGGGGAATATTGGGGGAGTCTCGTGCTTGGGAGGGAGTAGCTCCGGATTTGCATTGCTTGATGATGGATCGGGAGAGAGTTTGGGGACTATGGAGAGGCTTTTCGAGGAGATTGATTTCAGGAAGACGGATATCGGGGATTTGATTTTGCAGCGGCGGAAGTATCTGCAGCTGGGTGGGGAGGTGGTGTATGAGGTGAAGCTTGGAGATGCTTTCCTGATGTCGAGCTTGTTCCATGAGGTGGAGGAGGCGCTTTCCCGGCTGGGTCTGGGTGCGCTGGAGGGCGATGGCTGGGATGTGGTGGTAGGTGGCCTGGGCCTTGGCTATACGGCGGTGGCGGCTTTGGATTTCCCGCAGGTGAAGGAACTGCTGGTGGTGGATACGATGGAGGGGGTGATCGACTGGCATGAGCGGGAGCTGGTGCCGCTGGGGAAGGTGATGAATGAGGATGAGCGCTGCAGGTATGTGCTGGGTGATTTCTTCGCGCTGGCGAAGGAGCCTGCGAAGGGCTTTGACCCACAGGAGGCGGGACGGAAATTCCATGCGGTGTTGCTGGATATAGATCACTCTCCACGGAATCTTTTGGCCGCCCAGAATGCGGAGTTCTATACGGTGGGGGGACTGGCGAATCTGGCGGAGCAGTTGCACCCAGGCGGGGTGTTTGCACTGTGGTCGGATGATGCGCCGGATGAGCAGTTTATCGCAGACTTGGAAAATGTGTTCGGCAAGGTGATGACGGAGGTGGTGAAATTTCCCAATCCGCTGCTGGATACCATTTCCGAAAGCACGGTGTATGTGGCGGTGCTGTGAGGTGGAGATAGCCGATGACACGGCGGAGATTTTCAGTTGCGCGTTGATGGAAGGAAGATAGTTTCACTGGCCTATGATCGTTTCACCGAAGATTCGCGGATTTATTTGTACCACTGCCCATCCGGAAGGATGTGCGAAGCACGTTGAGGAGCAGATTGCAGTAGTTAAGGAAAAAGGCACCATCGAGGGTGGCCCCAAGAAGGTGCTGGTGATCGGCTCTTCCACCGGCTACGGGCTTTCATCGAGAATTGCAGCGGCCTTCGGCAGTAATGCGGCTACCGTCGGTGTATTCTTCGAAAGACCTGGAAGCGAAGGCAAGACGGCGACTGCTGGCTGGTATAATACGGTAGCTTTTGAAAAGGAGGCGAAGGAAGCCGGTCTCTACGCGCGTTCCTTCAATGGTGATGCATTTTCCGATGAGGTGAAGCATGAGGTGATTCAGGCGATCCATGAAGATCTGGGCCAAGTGGATCTGGTGATCTACAGCCTCGCGTCCCCGCGCCGTACTCATCCGAAAACCGGTGAGGTTCTGAAGTCCGTCCTGAAACCGATCGGTGAAAATTACACAAACAAAACTCTCAATACCACCACTGGTGCGGTTGATGAGGTTTCGATCGAGCCTGCGGAAGGGGACGATGTGGACCAGACCGTGGCCGTGATGGGCGGTGAGGATTGGGAAATGTGGATGGATGCCCTGATGAAAGCCGGCGTGCTGGCAGAAGGTGTGCAAACCGTCGCTTATTCATACATCGGGCCTGAGATGACTTGGCCGATCTACAAAAACGGAACTATCGGCGCTGCCAAGGAGGATGTGGAAAAGGTCCAACGTTCCCTGGATAGCAAACTGGCACCGATTTCCGGCAAGGCATGGGTTTCCGTGAACAAGGCTCTGGTCACACAGGCGAGCTCGGCTATCCCGGTTGTACCGCTCTATATTTCCCTGCTTTACAAGGCGATGAAGGATGAAGGAAACCACGAGGACACCATCGAGCAGATGGACCGCCTTTTCCGCGAGCGCCTCTACAACGGCAAGCCTGACCCCGACGAAGCCGGACGTATCCGCGTGGATGACTGGGAAATGTCCGATAAGATCCAGGAAATCGTTGCAAAACGCTGGGACGAGGTAGATTCAGATAATCTACGCGATATCGCAGATTTCGAGGGCTACCAGAACGGTTTCCTTCGCCTTTTCGGCTTCGGGCTTGATGGTGTGGATTACGAGGCGGAGACCGACACAGCCGTCGGTGTTCCATCGCTTTCGTAATTCTTCCAAAAGTTTCACTTTTTAAAGGTGGTCGTAATCGCGGCCACCTTTTTTACTTTCACGAATTCATAACCAAACCGAACAAAGCGATGTCTGTTTCTTCATTTCTTCCCGAGCCATTTGCTCACAATTACGAGATCGATCCGAAGTATTCGAAAAGTGCTGTATACTTTTCCTGTGAGTTCGCGATTGATCAGAGCTTCAAAATCTACTCAGGAGGTCTAGGCTTTCTAGCCGGATCCCACATGCGCTCTGCCGCTGACTTGAGGCAGAACATGGTAGGAATCGGTATCCTGTGGAGCCATGGATATTACAATCAGGTAAGAGGCGAAGACCAGGAGCTGGCGGTGCAGTTCAGGAAGAAAACCTACGCGTTCCTGCAGGATACAGGCATTCGCTTTACCATAGAGGTGCACGGCCATCCGGTGTGGGTTAAGGCGGTGTATCTGCCGGGTGATATTTTCGGGACAGTGCCGATGTTTTTCCTCACCACGGATCTGGATGAGAATGATGATCTTTCCAGAGCAATTACCCAGCGTCTCTATGACAATGATCCGCTACGCAGGGTGGCCCAGTATATCGTTCTGGGAACCGGCGGAGCGAAGCTGCTGGACGAACTGGGAGTGGACCCGGAAGTGTGGCACTTGAACGAGGCGCATGGCCTTTCCGCTGCATTCCACCTGCTGAAAAAAACCGGTGACGTCAATGAGGTCCGGAAGCGTCTGGTATTCACCACGCACACGCCGGAGGAGGCGGGAAATGAGAAACACGATTTCCAGCTTCTCTATAATTTTACGTTTTTCGCAGGGCTGGATGAGCACACGGTGCGTGAGGCCACGGGGATCCAAGGCAGTGAATTCAATCACTCACTTGCAGCTCTCCGTTTGGCGCGGAAGGCAAACGGTGTCTCAAAATTACACGGTGAGGTAGCCCGCCAGATGTGGAAGGACGCGCCGAATATCTGTGAGATCGGCCACATCACGAATGCCCAGAATAAGAAATACTGGGCGGACCACGGGATCGAGGCTGCGCGTCTCGGGAACGATTTCGAGCTTCTCAGGCATCGCAAACGTGAGCTGAAAGAGCAATTTTTTAGAATAGTAGCTGATCAGACAGGCAAGATTCTGGATCCGAAGGTTCTGACTATCGTGTGGGCGAGGCGTTTTGCCGGATACAAGAGGCCTGACCTTGTTACCCGCGAAATACGACTTTTCCGCGAGATGCTGAGCAACAACGAGCGTCCGGTGCAGATCATCTGGGCAGGGAAGCCGTATCCATTCGATTATTCCGCGATCGAGACCTTTGATCACTTGATCCGCCTGACCATGCCGTTCCCGAACGCGGCGGTGCTTACCGGCTACGAGCTGGAACTTTCAAAGAATATGAAATTCGGCTCCGATGTATGGCTGAATAATCCGGTGGTGACACGTGAAGCATCCGGAACTTCCGGGATGACTGCGGCGATGAATGGCTCGGTGAGTCTTTCCACGTATGATGGCTGGATATGTGAGTTCGCAAAGGATGGGGAAAATTCATTCATTTTCCCGGAGCTCGATCCGAACCTCAGCCCCGAGGAGCGGGACAAGCAGGACATGCTTGGTTTTTACAAAAAGCTGAACGAGGAAATACTTCCGCTCTACTACGATGAGCCAGAGAAATGGGATCAGATCGTAATGCAATCGATGAACGACGTCGTGCCATATTTCGAGTCCGACCGGATGGCCGCGGAGTACTATGAGAAGATGTATTCGTAGATTTCATAGTGCCCATTGTTACAGATGAGTAACGATTGAAAAAACCTGTCGGTTTTCAGTTGTCAGTTTTGGTTTCAAGGGGAGACTGCGCGCATGATCGAAATCGAAGTCGTAGGGAACCGGAAATCACAATGGGGCGAGGGTCCTGTATGGTGGAAAGACGCCCTCTATTATGTGGATATCGAAAAGCACGAGGTATGTATGTTTTCTCCTGAGACAGGGGAGGAAAAGTCATGGAATGTAGGCCAGCGCGTGGGATTCGTAGTTCCGAGGAACTCTGGAGGATTCATCATAGGTGGTGACAATGGCTTGTTCTTTTTCAACGAGGAGACAGGTAAAACAGTAGCCATCAACGATCCGGAACCAGACAAGGCGGACAACCGCTTCAACGACGGAAAATGCTCCCCGGATGGAAACCTCTTCGCCGGTACTATCAGTCTCGTAAAGAAAACCGGCGATGCGAAACTCTATCGCCTATGCCCCGAGCTCCTAATAAGTGAGGCCTTCCTAGATGCTACAAATTCCAATGGACTTGCCTGGTCCGAGGATGGGAATACATTATACTTTATCGATACTCCGCGGAAGGGAGTGATCGCCTTCGACTACGAGGATGGACTCCTGAGAAATGAGCGGGTGGTTGTTTCCACGAAGCACCACGATGCATCGCCAGATGGTATGACGATCGATTCGGAAGGAAATCTCTGGATCGCATTCTGCCATGGTTCCTGTGTAGCGTGCTTTGATCCGCGCACGGGTGAGGAAGTCAGGAAAATTGATCTGCCGTGTATGGAGACCACTTCGTGCACATTCGGCGGACCTTTCCATTCGGATCTATTTGTGACGACAGGGATTCATAAATCCGAGGTCGAGGAGAATGCCGGACGCCTGTTCCGGATCCGTGGTCTTGGTGTCAGCGGGCTTCCCGCCCATTCCTTCGCAGGATGAGACTGATACTTGCATCCGGTTCACCGCGGAGAAAGGAGCTGCTCGAAGAGGCAGGTCTTGAGTTTGAGATAATTCCCTCACCAGCAGAGGAGATTTACGATGTCTCGCTAGGTATGACCGGATTGTGTGAAGAGAACGCTCGTTTGAAATCATCGCTTATAGCGAAATCCAATCCCGGAGCGTTGGTCATCGGTGCGGATACCCTGGTGTTTATCGATAACACTCCGCTGGGGAAACCGAAGGATCTGGATGATGCGGCAGCAATGTTGCGGAAACTTTCCGGCAGAACTCATCAGGTATGCACCGGGGTTTGTTTCTCGGGACCCGATGGCGAGGAGACAATGATCCACGGACTCACCGATGTGATCTTCAAGGATCTCTCGTATGCGGATATCGCCGCATATCTGGAGAAGACAAATCCCCTGGATAAAGCCGGATCCTATGGGATTCAGGATCACGGGGAAATGATTGTGAAGTGTATTTCCGGCGCCTTCGACAACGTCATGGGTCTCCCGGTGAATATGGTGTTGCAGAAGTTAAAGGAAATCGGGTTGCCGATTGCCCAAAGATAAGCGAACAATCGAGCATGGCGAGCCACCGTCGATATCCTCTGATCTTCAATCCACGCGCCCGCAGCCAAAAAGGTGGGCGTACGAGGCAATTTTTGATGGAGCACGCGAACAAGTTCGCGCTTTACGCCACGAATACGGGCGATGAAGCGGTAGAGCTTGCCAAGCGTTTTGCCGAGGACGGTGAACCTGTGGTGATAGCCGCCGGCGGAGACGGAACGCTGAACGCGGTGGTTTCGGGACTGGCGGGTAGCAATACCGCATTGGGCATTATGCCGGCGGGAACCATGAACGTTTTCGCCCGTGAGCTAGGCATCACTCCGGGGAGTCTGCCAAAGGCTCTGGAGGTGATTGAAAAGGGACACATCCGGGAAATCGACCTGTTTTCGGCGAATAACGCGCCCTTCGTCCAGATGGCCGGTGTGGGCTTCGATGCGATGGTCATCGAGGAGACGAAGTGGGAAACCAAGAAGGTGCTGGGGCCTCTTGCCTATTTGCTTTCCGCGGTGAAAGTTCTTGGTGAGAAACCACCACTGATCGAGGTGACGACTTCAGAGGGAAGGGTGGAGAGCGGAGTGGCGGTCTTGTGCGGAAATGGCTCACTTTATGGCGGCCAGTTCAAATTGTTTCCCCAGGCGTGCAACGTGGACTCCAAACTGGATGTGATCATTTTCAAGGAAGCCGGCTACAAGCTGGTTTTCGATTCACTGCACGGCATGGCGCTGGGTGGGATCGATATGTCCAAGTCCACCAGTTATTTCCAGTCGGAGAGCATACGGGTGAAATGCGAGCAACCGGTGCCGGTGCAGGTCGATGGTGAACTTCTCGGACGATTTACCGAGGTTTCCTTCCGCGAAAGGTCCTGCAGATTGCGGGTTCTCGCGCCGGAGCAGCCATGCGGCACACCCTTTACGGATGCTTTGAAAACGCTCCTGCAGTGGCCGCCGAAGTCCTATGAACTCCAAACCAGCAAGACGACTTGACAGAGTTAGGCGAGAAAAAGGGTTCGGTGATATGGAAATGGATTAAGCGTCTGGTCCTTCTTGGCCTGATCGGTATTGGGCTGGTGATCGCGCTGATCGTATACGCGAATGTTACGGCCATCTGGGCATCCCGCGGGAAGCTTTATGATGAAGTAGCCGATGTGCCGGAGGCAAAGGTCGGTCTGGTGTTCGGGACCTCGGATCGCTACAAGGGCCGTGAAAACCGGTATTTCCGCTACCGCATCGATGCTGCAGTGGAGCTCTGGAATGCTGGGAAAGTGGAGACACTTCTCGTTTCCGGCGATAACCGTAGCAAATACTATAACGAGCCGGAGAAAATGAGGGCCGCGCTCATTGAGGAGGGTGTTCCCAGGGATAGGATCGTCTGCGATTATGCCGGTTTAAGAACATTCGATTCAATTGTCCGCGCTAAGAAAATCTTTGGTGTGGACCGCGTTCTGGTCATCAGCCAGCGGTTTCAGAACGAGCGTGCAATCTATTTGGCGCAGGCGAAGGGGATCGATGCATATGGCTACAATGCCGAGGATGTCGAAATCCGTGCGGGTTTCAAAACGAAGCTTCGCGAAGTCGGCGCGCGGGTGAAAATGTGGCTGGATGTAAATTTCCTCGATACGAAGCCCCGTCATCTAGGGGAAAAGGTCGAAATGCCAGAGTGAGTCTTTCGCTATTTGCCGGATACGAACCGGACCAGCGGCTGTTTTTTTCCCTCCGAGGTGAGGAAGATAGTTTTTTTATCAGGAGAGATGGCGATTGATTCCGCCTGAGCTAGCTGATGCACACCTAACCAGTTTGGTTGGCGCATAGAGGCCTCCTGCCAGTCGATTGTCTTATCGCGTGAGAGCAGGAAAACACCGGAGTAGGTATTGATCGCCATAAGTAAACCATCCGCGGAGATGTCCATTCCTGTCGGCTGATTTCCATATGGAAGAAGGCGGAATACTGGAGCGATCGTACGCATGGTGCCGATCTTTTTTGTAACCTGTAATCCTTTTCCCGCGGGTCGGAGGGGGAGCTCGTGGAGTTCGGGTGGGGTCGTCCGCTTGGTGAGAAGTAGAATTTTCCCCGCTTTCACATCCACTGCCACGGCTTCGCAATCACGCGGGCCACCTTCGAAAGTAAATTCCATGCTCCAGGCGATCTGTGATTCACCCTGTATCGCTTTTCCTGCTGCTGGTAGCTTTGGCTCGCGGATGATGTAGAGAAATACGCTGGACCGGCGGGAGGAATTGTCTCCGGTATCGGCGATCAATAGGTAGGGAAGTCCGTTCAAAGTGAATGCTGCCAAATCTTCCCAATCGCGGTTTCTCACGCCTTTGATTGTTATGGCTCCACGGTCTTCGCCTTCGATCCCCGTCAGGTGCACGGTGTTTCCATTTCCACTGTCATTGATGATCCAGAGGAAATTAGGATTCGTTGGAGAAACAGCCAGCCCGCTGGCTTCGGTGACATCCGGGGAGAGGTTCCTGCGTATTTCTTTCTCCGCCGTGTAAACAGGCTCCGCGGAAAGGTTGGTTCCGTAAAGTAGTGGAATGAGCAGGAGCCATCGCATGGGCGGTAATCAGCCCTGTTTTTCCGGATGCTGCAACCGGGAATCGATTGAATGGAGAAAGGATGAGTGGATTCTCTTGATGATGCCACGCGGGACGCTTAGATGCCCACCGTCCAGCCTGTAAAAATACAATCCCACCATGTCCGAATTTCAGACTATTTCCCGTACAGCACACGACGAGCTTGTAACCGCCGCCTACCGGTCACGCGGCTACTCCATGGAAGAAGCCATGCTGGGCACAAAGCTCGCAGCGGAGGCCGCACGCCACGGCATACGCACCCACCATGCTCTCAAGGCGCTCCATCTGGATCACCTCTTCGGCTCAGAAGTTGGCGGCTGTGTTCCCGGTGCTGAGATTGAGGTTCTACCATCCCGTTTCCCTGCCTCCGAGGTCTGGAATGCGAATAAGAAGCTCGGACAGGCGGTTGCCTACCAAGCCATCGACCGCGCCATCGAGCTGGCGGACCAGTATGGGATCGCCCAGATCTCCGTGGACAATTCCTTCCACTACCTGTGGGGCGGTGGCTACGTGATGGATGCTGCCGAGCGCGGCTATTTCGCCTACACCAACTGCACTTCCACGCTCGCCGAGGTGGTTCCATTCGGCGGAAAATTCCCGACCCTTGGAACAAACCCGCATTCCTGGGGAATTCCGTCACAGGGAGCGAACGGCTTCCCGATCGTGATGGACTGGGCGACCTCCACCGTGGCGATGGGCCGCGTGCAGGCGTTGAAGAGGGAGGGGAAACAACTTCCTGCGGGTGCTGCAGTAGACAAAAACGGCCAGCCGACCATTGATCCGAACGAGGTGTCCGCTCTTTTGCCTTTCGGCGGGCACAAGGGCTACGGTATGTCGCTGCTGAACGAAATCTTCGGCGGTTTGATCGGTGGATCACTCCCGACCATCCGAGGGAGAAGGTGCGGGGACGCGGAGGAAAAAACCACCACTGCATTTTATTTCCACGTGATACACCCGGATGCGCTTTCCGGGAACAATTTCGCGAAGGGCCGCAGCCAGAGCGAAAACCTCAAGGCGGTGCTGGACGATATCCTCGGCCATGGCAATGAAAACGCGATGCTGCCGGGCCAGATTGAGGCGAAGGCCCGCAAGGCCTCCGATGATGCCGGTGGCCTGTTGTTCACTCCTGCGGAAATCGCGGAGTTCAACGAGCTGGCAAGCGAACTCGGCCTGCCAGCCCTGGAGTCGAAATAATCTAACCTGTTTCTGCTACTGGGGTCCGAATGTGGCCGGCTCCGGCTTCTCTAGTGCAGGAGCATCCGAAGATTTCATGAACTTGAAGAGATCGGAATCGGTGGAAAGCACCAGCGAGGTTTGTTTGCCAATGGTGTTCCGATACATTTCCATGGTTTTGATGAACTCGTAGAGCTCTGCGGCTTTCGGGTTCTGGCCGTATGCACGGGCGTAGATCTGGGAAGCTTTCGCGTCCGCCTGACCCTTGATGGTCTGCACTTCCTTGTAGGCCTGTGAGGAAATCCCGTTCAGGTCGCGTTCCTTATCACCGAGGATACGGGCTGCCTGGCCTTCACCTTCGGAGCGGAATTTCGAGGCGATCTGCTGTCTTTCCGAAATCATACGCTCGTAGATCTTGGTCACCACGGATTGGTTGTAATTGATTCGTTTGAAGCGAACGTCCAGAAGCTCGATGCCGAAGGGCTCCAGCTTGGATTTTGCGGCGGCCATGATCTCGCTCTCCAAAGCGGAGCGACCTTTGCGGATGGGCAGAAGCACACCGATGTTGCTGGATTGGCCATCGGTCAATTCTTCCAGGGCTTCGTCCTTGATAGGTTTGCGGTCCTTGTCCGTGCGGATGATCTCGATAAGGTTGTGCTTCGCGATGGTGTTCCGTGTCTCGGAGCCGAGGATATCTTCCAGGCGGGAGTTCGCGGAGCGCTCGTTGCGCAGGCGGCGGAAGTATTCCAATGGATCCGTGATACGCCAGCGGCCGAAAGTATCGACGGAGATGTAGAGCTTGTCTTTGGTTGGCATCTCATTGCGCAGGCCATCCCATGGCAGGATGTTTTTCGGAATGCGGTTCACGACGGTGATGAACGGGGCTTTGAAATGGAGGCCCGGTTCCGTGATCGGATCGCCTTTCGGATCGCCGAACTGGGTGAGGATTACCTGCTCCGTAGGCGCGATGGTAAAGGAACAGACGGAAAAAATGAAAAAGATCACCGCGATCGCGATGAAGAAGAGAGGTATGATAGAGCGTTTCATATAAAAATATAATAAGGGGCTGCAGTTGCTTTGCGTGCTTACTGGCCGTTGAGGTTTAGCATCGGGAGGAGTCCTTTGGTTTCCTCATCAATGATGATGGTTTTGCCCATATTCGGGAGGATTTCGGACATTGTCTCGAGATAGAGACGGCGGCGGGTGATTTCCGGATCAGCGGAATATTCCACCAATAGTGCCTCGAAGGAGGCCACGTCGCCCTCTGCTTCGTTCACGCGTTTTGCAGCGTAGCCTTCCGCTGCGGAAATCATGCGGTCCGCTTCGCCCCGGGCGCGGGGAACTTCCTTGTTATATTCACCATTGGCGACGTTGATGGCGGTTTCCTTGTCTTGCTGCGCCTGGTTTACTGCGTTGAAGGAGGATTGCACGGCTCGTGGCGGGTTCACGTCCTTGAGCTGCACCTGATCGATCCGCAGCCCCATGGTGTAGGCGGCTGTGGCTTCCTGCAATTTGGCGGAGGCCACGGACTCGATATCCTGGCGGCCAACGGTGATGACTTCGTCCACGGTGCGATCGCCGACGATCTCACGCATGACGCTTTCCGAAAGGTGGCGGAGGGTGGCATCAGGATCACGGACGGCGAAGAGATATTGCTCAGGATCCTCGATGCGGTATTGCACGACCCATTCCACGAGAGCGGAGTTCAGATCACCGGTGACCATGGATTTTTCCAGTTGCTGTTCGTTTTCGCCCGATGATTGCCAGCGGTTGGTTGCATCATTGGTGCCGAACCCGAATTCCTGTTTGAGCTGGCGTTTTACCTCCACGATCCGGACCTGATCGATGCCGAAGGGAAGTTTACCGTGCAGGCCTGGCTCGGTGGTTTTGATCGGTTTCCCGAAACGGAGGATCACTGCCTGCGCATCCGCGGAGACGGTGTAGAAGCTGGTGGTGACCGCGATGATGGCGAATAATGCCAAGCCCGCGAGACGGATGATTGCGAAATTTATGTTCAGTGGTTTTGCCATGATGATTCTTTGAGAGGTATTCGGGAGTGGGTATAGGGGGATGCGGGAGTGGTTACGAGGAAAGTCGATGGATTCTTTTCCGCCGGACAGGTGGTTTCACGTGAGTGGGCGGTTGACGAGTGCCTTGGCGGCGGGCATTGGTAGATCCATGAAGTTCTTGTTTCTATGTTTCGCACTGACCTCCGCTGTATGGGGTCAGGATGCCCTCGTTGATAAACCCGGCCCGGATGTGGCTCCATCCGCCGTTAAGGCGGTGGCGGATCTCGGAAAACAAGTGGTCATGGGAAAATACCTCGCCGCCGTGGATAAGATGTATCCGCAGTGGAAGGAGCGCACTGCGGCTCGCATGGGCGGCATGGCAAAACTAGAGGCCCAGTTGCAGGGCGTAGCGAAGCAGATGCTCCAGCAGGGGATCTCGATCATTGAGTTCACGCCCGTCGGCCAGCCAACGGTTCACGAGGTGGGAATGGGTAAGACCGTAGTCCAGGAAAACGGCCAACAGGTGGAGAAAATGCGCTACACGAAGTGGTTGGTTCTGGTGCCTACTTCCACGAAATTCCGGGCCATGGTGGACGGTAAGCCCGAACCCATCCTCATCGAGAGCACGGGTTTCCAGGTGGCTATCGCGGACAAGAACAAGCTGGACTGGACCTTTATCGATGGAGCATCCGTCACCGTGCATGACCTCAGATCACTTTTTGTGAATTTGCCGGTGGATCTTGCACTTCCTCCTTTGGAAAAGCGGCAGATTAAGTAACTTTTTCCACCCATGCCAAAAGCGGAAGAGAAGACCAAAAAGATGACCGAGCGTGAGCTACACAAGAAGCTCCTCGCGCTGTGGAACCGCGGCCAGAGCGAGCTATGCGAGATCCGTGGATCAGGTATTCACGGCCGCGGCGTTTATGCCA
This sequence comes from Luteolibacter sp. AS25, assembly GCF_046736275.1. Taxonomy (GTDB): domain Bacteria; phylum Verrucomicrobiota; class Verrucomicrobiia; order Verrucomicrobiales; family Akkermansiaceae; genus Luteolibacter. The sequence continues at coordinate 2,119,926 of NZ_CP151837.1, read as the reverse complement.
CGCAGGACATTCCGAACGAGACGAAGATCATTGAATACGTCGGCGAGCTCATCGAGAAGGAGGAGAGCGACAAGCGCGGGGTAGACCAGCACGCCCATTCCGTAAAAACGGGGGATGCCGCTGTCTATATTTTCAATCTCACCAAGAAATTCGATATCGATGGGAACGTGCCGTGGAATACCGCACGCCTGATCAATCACTCCTGCGAGCCGAACTGCGAGGCCTGGCAGACGGGGAAGAAAATTTTCATCCACTCCCTCCGCGATATCAAGGGAGGGGAGGAACTTACTTTTGACTACGGCTTCGATGTCGAGTGCTTCGAGGATCATCCATGCAAGTGCGGCACGGATTCCTGCGTGGGCTACATCGTCAGCCGCGAGCAGTGGGATACCCTTGAGGAAAAACTCACGGGCGAAACATCTTCCGGAAAAGCCAGCTAGACCGTGGGCCTGATCCCGAAAGAAACGATTGAGCAGGTATTGGCATCCACCGATATCGTGGACCTCATCGGCTCATATATTCCGCTGAAACGGGCTGGCACCGGATACAAGGCAAACTGTCCCTTCCACCACGAAAAGACTCCGTCATTCAACGTCAGCCCCAGCAAGCAGTTCTACCACTGCTTCGGCTGCGGGAAGAGCGGGAATGCCATCGGTTTCGTTATGGAGCACGAGGGATTGCTGTTCATGGATGCCCTGAAAAAACTGGCCTCGAAGGCCGGTGTGCACCTGGAGCAGGAGCCGGATGATCCAAGGGCCCGCGCCGCGCGGAAATCCCGTGGCCGGATGCTGGACCTCCACCGCGAGGCCGCCGCGTTCTTCCATCAGCAATTGATGAGGAATCCGGACTGCAAACACGGGCGGGACTACCTCAAGAGCCGCGGCTTCGGAGCTGAGATGGCAGAGCGCTGGGAAATCGGCTGGATGCCGGAAAACGCACAGCCGTTTTTGGCATGGGTTCGGAAACGGAATTACACGGGGAAGGAACTCGTTGCCTGTGGCTTCGCCGGACTAAAGGATGATCAGCGTCCCTCCGCAGGACTCTATGTCAGATTCCGCGATCGGCTGATGTTTCCGATCCGCAACGAGATCGGCGATGTCATCGCCTTCAGCGGCCGCCAGCTGCGGGAGGATCCCCGCACGGGGAAATACATCAACTCCCCGGAGACAGATATTTTCAAGAAATCCAATGTGCTCTTTGCCTTGGATCGGGCGAAGAAAGCCATCCTCAAGGAGCAGACGGTGATCCTTTGTGAGGGCCAAATCGATGCCATCGCCTGCCACGAACAAGGAGTGGAAAACGCCATCGCCCCGCTCGGCACCGCCTTCACCGCCCAGCATGCGCGTATCCTCAAACGCTATGCGAAAACGGCTGTGCTTTGCTTTGATGCGGACAGTGCCGGGATCAAGGCCTGCGAGCGGGCCTTCCGCGAGTTAGTGCCCGAGGGGCTTTCCGTGAAAGTCGTGGAAATGCCGGAAGGGGATGATCCGGATACATTCCTCAAAAAACACGGAACTGATGCGTTCCGCGAAAAGGTGGCTACGGCCCGTGATTTCTTTGATTTCAAGATAGAGACAGCCCGCTCCCGGGGCCGCATGGAAAGTGCGGAGGGACGCGTGGAGATAGGCCGGGAATGTACGGATCTTCTGGCTGCGATGGATGACCATTCCGCGCGTGACCAGCAGATCAATGTGGTGTCCTCCCTTCTTGGAATGACCTCTTCCACCCTGCGGGAGGAGATAGGGAAAGCCATCAAACGAGCAGCCACCCAGGCCAGCCGCCCGAGCTACCAGCGGGAAGATGAGCGGTCCGCACCGCAGATCATCGTTCCGGTTCCATTGGATCGCACGGTGGGTTTTCTCTGTCAGCTGGCGCTCAGTTCCCCGCAGGCACAGCACTTCCTGGGGGAGCAGTTCGAGAGCCTACACGAAGCGAAAGCCTGGGTGGAAGGCGTGGGCCTCTTGGAAAAAATCCTGGCCTCCGCGCCGGATGCCGCCTCCAGCGCGGCCGTTAATACCTTTCTGGCGGAGCTCAAGCCCGGCGAGCAAATGGCTCTCAACGCCCAAATGGCCACCACCGATGAGGCCGTGGCGGATGGCTTGCAGGCCGCGGAGCAATCGCTTGGTATGCTCTCCGCAATCGTCCTGCAGAGGCGGGACGCCGCAGTGAAGTCCGCCTTGAAGGAGCCGGGTCTCACACCTGCGCGCATGACGGAATTGCTGGAGGAAGCAAAGGAAATCGCCGCATTGCTGCGCTGGACCGGCCGCTCCCAGTATGATGACGAGCTGCCGCGGGAGACCATCAAGCAGGAGAAAAAGTGGACTCCGAAATGGAAGAAATAATACGGGCTAGTATTTCCGTGCATTTTAGATCATTTCACATCCGTGCAAATTCTCGTCCGCAACCTCGACCGCCAAATTACCGAGCCTGAACTCCTGGAGCTCTTCGAAGACTTCGGGAAAGTAACCGCCTGCTCTCTGGTAATGGATCCCAAGACGGGCCTCTCGAAAGGCTTCGGCTTTGTGGATATGCCAAAGCTGGACGAAGCGAACAACGCGATCAAAAAGCTGGATCGCCTGAAAATGGGAGGCACCTCCATGCGTGTAAAACGCGCCGCACATTCCACCGTGCACAAGGGTAAATCGAAGGGCGTTTAGGTTCTTGGAAGCAAAAGAAGGGCGAATTATTTCCGCCCGATAAGGATAAGCTGGGAGATTCCGGCGAAAGAAATTTGCCGCTCCCGAGCTATTTCTTCACCGCCGCGATTACAGAGATCTCCACCAGAAGTTCGGGCCGTGCCATGCGGGCTTCCACGCAGGCCCGGGCGGGTGCGTGACCTTCGGGCACCCAAGCGTCCCATACTTCGTTCATGGCTGCGAAATCCTTCATATCCCGCACGTAAACGGTTGCCGAGAGCATGTGCTCGCGGTCTGATCCTGACTGAAGCAGAAGTTCATCGACTTTCTCAAGCATGGTCTCGGTTTGCTCGGCTATGCCTTTCGTGGCGTCCTTGCAGACCTGCCCGCACAGGTAGACCGTGTCGTTGTGGATGACGATGCGGCTCATGCGTTGTTTTGTTTCCTGGCGTTGGATGCTCATGGGTAAGTCTTTAATGATGATCTGGTTGTGATGGGAATGCGGAATGAAGCTCGCGGTCCATTTTGAATGGAGAAAATAGTGTGGGTGCCCGGGGAAAGAAATTCGCCGCTCCTTTCTATTCCATGAAGCGATCCAGGGAATGGAGGAGCTGCTCGGAGCGTTTGACGGAGTATTTCTCCGCTGGCTCGAGGGAGAGGCGTTTCCCGGCGGAATTCTGGAAATGGAGGATGACGGGGGTAGGCCCGGGGTGGCCGGTGAGGTGGTAGTGAATTTCCTCAAGGTCCTTCTCGCTGTGGCGGTGGGTCCAGAGGAGGAGTTCAAGCGGGCCTTTGTTTGCGTTCACCTTGCGGGTCTTCAATTCGCTCAGTGAGCCTCCGGTGAGTCGGCGGCCGCCGGTGCGGTCATCGATCTGTATACCGATTTTGAGTTTGATGATATTGCCCGGGACGATGATACCGGAATCCCGCGCGGGGATAAAGGATTCGCTCCAGAGCATGACTTCGCAGGAACCTGTGAAGTCTTCTACGGTGAGGATGCCGAACGGTTTGCCCGCTTTCGTCATTCGTGTTTCGAGGGAGCGAACCATGCCGGCGATCGGATAGCGCCCGCGGGGATCGTTCAGCTCGATTTCATCGATGAGACCGATGCGGTAGTATTTCTCCGAGTTTAGGACGTTCCGGTATTTGTCGAGCGGGTGGCCGGTGACGTAGAAACCGAGCAGTTCCTTCTCGTGGTTCAGTCGATCATCCTTCGGCCACTCCTCGATGGCATTGGCTGCGGGGGCGTCCTTGGTGGGAGCGGGCGGGGCGAAGTCCATGGCATCAAACAGCGATGATTGGCCGGCGGCTTTGTCTTTCTGGGCGGAGGAGGCGGAGGCCACGACCTGCTCGAGACGGACAAACATGGTGGCGCGGTTTTCGCCGGTCCAGTCCAGTGCGCCTGCCTTTACCAGATTTTCAAGGATACGCTTGTTAATGACCTTCGAGTCCAAGCGGGAGGAAAAGTCTTCGAGATTTTTGTATTCACCATTGGCGGTGCGCTCGCGGATGGCGGTGGCCATGGCTGCTTCCCCGACGTTCTTGATAGCGGCTAGTCCGTAGCGGATGGCTTTGGCTCCGCCGGTGATTTCCTCCGGGGTGAAGCGGAGGAGGGATTTGTTCAGGTTTGGCGGGAGTATCTCGATTCCCATTCGGTGACACTCGGCGACGAAGACGGTGATCTTATCGGTGTTGTTGATCTCGTTGGAAAGGAGGCCCGCCATGAACTCGACGGGGTGGTTCGCCTTCATGTAGGCGGTCCAGTAGGATATATGGCCGTAGCAGGCGGAGTGGGATTTGTTGAAACCGTAACCGGCAAAGGCGTTGATCTTGTCGAAAATGGTGTTGGCCAGCTTTTCGCCGATGTCGTTGTGCTTCTTTGCGCCTTCAATGAATTTGATGCGCTCTTTTGCCATTTTTTCGACATCCTTCTTACCCATGGCGCGGCGTAGAAGGTCGGCACCGCCGAGTGTATAGCCGGCGAGAACCTTGGCGGCGTTCTGAACCTGCTCCTGGTAGATCATGACGCCGTAGGTGTTTCCGCAGATCTGCTCGAGCAAGGGGTGCTCATACATGGCTTTCTTGCCTTTCTTCACGTCAAGCATCTGATCGATGAACTGCATCGCGCCGGGACGGTAAACGGCGATAAGGTCGATAATATCATCGATACTACGGATTTCGTATTTCTTACAGGTCTCGACCATTCCGCCGGACTCCAGCTGGAAGACTCCCATGGTCTCGCCGCGGTTGAGCATGTCGAAGGTGGGCTGATCGTGGAGGGGGACTTTCTCGATATCGAAATCCGGGATGTGTTTGCGGATGTGGTTCACCGCGTCCTGGATAACGGTAAGGTTTTTCAGACCGAGGAAATCCATTTTCAGGAGGCCTACTTCGGTGATGGCGCCCATGTCGTATTGGGTAACGACCTCGCCCTCGTTTCCGCGGGTGAGGGGGACGTGCTCATCAAGCGGTCGATCACCGATCACGACTCCGGCTGCGTGGACACCCACGTTTCGGTTGATGCCCTCAAGACGGAGTGCGTAAGTCCAGAGTTCCTTGTAGGTGGAGGAGGATTCGATGAGTTCACGCAGCTCTTCCTTTGAGTCCCACTCGCCCTGGAGTTTTACACCGGGTTTTGACTCAATCATTTTCGAGATGCGATCCGCCTCACCATAGGAGATGCCCATGACGCGGGAAACGTCCCGGATAACGGATTTCGCGCCCATGGTGCCGTAGGTGATGATGTGGGAAACGGATTTTTCCCCGTATTTCTCCCGGACGTATTGGATAACTTCCACACGGCGGGATTGGCAGAAGTCGATGTCGACATCGGGAGGGGAAACACGCTCCGGGTTGAGGAATCGTTCGAAAAGCAAACCGAACTGAAGTGGACAGATGTTGGTGATGCCCATCGCGTAAGAGGCGAGGGAACCCGCGGCTGATCCCCGGCCGGGGCCGACCGGGATATCGTGATCCCGCGCCCACTGGATGAAGTCAGCGGTGATAAGGAAGTAGGAGGCGAAGCCGAGAGAGTTGATGGTATCGACCTCGTATTTCAAGCGTTCCTGGACTTCAGCTGATGCGGCTTTCTCCGGACCGTAGCGGTCGAGAACGCCGTCCTGGCAGATTTTCATCAGATAGTCTTCCCGCGGGGAGCCGTCCGGGGTGGGGAATTGCGGGTATTTCTCCGAGGAGGTGGCATCGAGCTTGATCGTGACGTTGCAGCGATCCGCGATGACGAGGGTGTTATCGCAGGCTTCGGGGAGGTCCTTGAAAATCTCGCGCATTTCCTCGGCGGTCTTGAAATAGACTTCGGGCGTGTAGCGCATGCGGTTTTCATCGATGACCATGGATCCGGTGCCGATGCAGATCATCACATCATGCGCTTCGTGGTCGGCGCGGTGGAGAAAGTGGACGTCGTTTGCGGCGACGACCGGAAGGTCCAGTTGTTTGGCTAAATTTATAAGCTCCGGGAGGACTTTTAGTTGTTTCTCGTAGCCATGGTTGTGCAGTTCTACGAAGAGATTGTTTTGTCCATAGATGTCGCGGAGCTCGGTGAGTGCCTCGAGTGCTTTTTCTTGCTCGTCCTTTAGCAGCCATTCGTTGACAGGGCCGGAAATACAGCCGGAGAGGCAGATGATGCCTTTGGAGTGTGCGCGGAGGATTTCACGGTCCACGCGTGGTTTCCCGTTATACATTCCTTCGAGGTGGCCGATGGAGGTGAGCTTGGAGAGGTTTTCCCAGCCTTCATTGGTCTCCGCAAGAAGGGTGAGGTGGGTGGCGTTCTTGCGGTTGAGGACCTTCTTCTTCTCCGAGGCTGAGAAGGGGGCGAGATAGATCTCGCAGCCCAGGATGGGTTTTACTCCGTTTCTTCCACAGGCCTGGATGAAATCGATAGTGCCGTAGAGGTTGCCGTGATCTGTCATGGCGACGGCGGGCATGCCCAGCTCGGCGGCGCGGGCGGCAAGCTCCTTGGTGCGGATCATGCCATCAAGGAGTGAATAAGCGGTGTGGAGATGTAGGTGGACGAAGGAAGCGGACATTGAGCGAGGCGATTCCAGATGGTGGAGAGGAAATTGTCGATGGAAGAAAGCAGCGGAAAGCGGCAATGCGAGAAGAATGCTGTTGATTTTGATGGCGGGGGTGGCTTGCATGTCGACCCGCCTGCGGGCGAAGCCCTTTCATATGTCTGACGAGAATACACTTTCCACTTCCACATCAGCGCCGCTTGGCGAAATTTCCCAGGAACCACCGGCTTTGGAGGTTTTCCTCGATAAGCATCAGATGAAGCTGATCATCCTAGCAGGCGTTCTGGCGGTTGCGGCGATCGCTTACGTGGTGGTTGATGGTGTCAAGCAAGGTGCGGAGGAATCCGCCGGTGCGATGTTGGTGCAGGCGGAGGATGCTTCCGATCTTGAGAAGATCTCCGCAGAGCACGGTGGCACAGCCGCAGCATTCAGCGCGAAGATCCTTTTGGCCGAGAAACAGTGGGAAGACGGTGAGCAGGATGAGGCAATCAAGACGCTGCGTGCGTTCGTTGACAGTAGTTCCGATCATCCGGGCAGAGCCAGCGCGCAATCAAGCCTGGCCGCCAAGCTCTGGGGCCTCGGCAAGACCGATGAAGCCGCAGAACTTTTCGAGGAAATCACCGAAGATGACCAAGCCCGCTTCCTGGCACCATACGCATGGATCTCCCTCGGGGACATTCGTATGGAAAAAGGGGACAAGGCAGGCGCTGAGAAAGCCTACGATGCGGTCGGCCAGGAGTTTTCCGGAACCACCTTCGCGGATCAGGCAGCCAGAAGAAAGCTGATCCTGAACGCCAAGGCGCCGGTAGAGGTTTCAGCACCGATTTCCGTGCCTGACGTGAAGTTCGGCGAAGATGCCGCGGATGACTCCGGAGCAGCTATGAACCCGGAAACCGAAGACCTTCAAAATCTCCTGAATTCAGCCTCTGAGGCCGGTTCGGAACAGCCTGAAGAGCTCGAGGAGGAAAGCTCGGAAACCCCGCCTGCGTCCGAATAATCATCCGGAATCCATTTGACAGGATCATCAATTAAACCTTAATTCCCACCGTGTTCAAGAAAGTCATCGGCCAAGAAGGAAGCGAGTCTCAAAAGTCTTCGCAATCGCACGTAGAAGAGCGTTCAACGCAGTCAGCTGCACCAGCGCCTTCTCATAATCCAAGCCCGAGTCCGCGTCCAGCGAGCCCTCCATCTTCCGCGAGCGCTCCTTCCGGCAATACCCGCAACGTTCTCTCCTCTGATGTGGAAATCAAAGGCACCGTCAAATTCCAGCACGATCTGATCGTTGATGGTAAAATCGAAGGTGAAATCCAATCGGCAGGCAATCTCACCGTTGGTGAAAACGCACGCATCAAAGCTGAAATCAAAACCGGAACCGTCATCGTTTACGGTAAGGTTCACGGTAACATGACTGTAACCGACCGCGTGGAGCTCAAATCCAGCGCGGAAGTAATCGGCGACATCAAAGCGAAGACGATCATCATCGAAGCCGGTGCGATCTTTGTTGGTAAGTCCACAGTTGGCACACCTTCACAAGGTGCGTCTTCTCCTGCACAACCAGCAGCAGCCGCCAAGTAATTCCTTGAGCCCTTTTTTCAGCAGTGAGCCGTTAAGCTATGGCTGTTGAAATACAACGTGGCCACATCAGGCTGACTTGCCCCGAATGCGGGACCAGTCAGCAGGAGCCATCCATGGTGGTTTCCACCGAATGCCGGACTTGCAGGAACCACATGCAGGTGGTTGACGGGAAAGCCGTCAAGCGCAGCAAGCCAGGAACACGGCTTGCCAATGGCGGCACTCTTCCGGTCCTTTCAGCGAAAGCTGCCGCAGCTGAAAAGTCAGCCGCCTCGAAGGTAGCTGGGAAGAGAAGTTTCCTCGGAGGTCTTTTCGACCGAACTCCGGAGAAACGCATCGTGAGTTGCTATCATTGCAACTTTGCGTTCGAGACGGTGAAGGAAGCGCACTCCAGCCAATGCCGGAAATGCGGAGGCTATATCAGCCTGAAATCCTACGAGATCGACCACGCATGGCGGAGAAGGATCCAGACCCGCGGCGATGTAGTGATTCAAAAGGGTGCCTCGATCGTCGGGGTGAACGTGCAGTGCCACCACCTGACAGTTTTAGGGACACTCGCCGCATCGGTGGAGTGTTCCGGTGACCTCCGGATCAGGAGTCACGGGAAAATCCTCGGGAACGTGAAATGCCGTGGGCTCCGCGTCGAGCGGGGAGCGGTGGTGGATTTCCAGGGGGATGTCTTTGCTGAAAGAGCCTACATCGACGGGCAGGTGCACGGGCAGCTCAACTGCACCGGGACCATCACGCTCGAGAAGAAGGCTCACCTGAAGGGCCTGGCCAAGGCCGGCGGCCTGGTGGTGAAGGCCGGGGCGAAACACACCGGACTGATGGAAGTCGTCCGGCCGAAGAGTGCCCAGTAACGGGCACCGGATTCGCGACTACCCGACTACGCTGCAGCGCGTTCTTCCGGCGGGGTGATCTCACCTTCGCTTTGGCCGATGATTACCGCGGCGCAGGAATCGCTGAAGATGTTCACGGCTGTCCTGCTCATGTCCAGAAGCCGGTCCACCGAGAGCAGAGCCACTACGGCCGTTTCCGCATTCGGGATGCCGGAATTTTTAAGAATCAGCAGAATGGCCACGAGACTGGCGGAAGGAATGCCCGCGACTCCGACGCTTGTCAGAAGCGCGGCGACGACGATGAAGAACTGCGACCCGAGCCCGAGCTGGATTCCCATCACCTGCGCTACAAACAGCACCGCCACACATTCATATAGCGCGGTTCCATCCATGTTGACTGTTGCTCCGAGTGGCAGGGTGAAGCTGGAGACGCGTTTGGAAACACCTGCCTTCTCCTGAACCGCGCGCATGGTCACCGGCAAAGTCGCGGAGGAAGATGCGGTGGAGAACGCCAGTAGCAGCGCCGGACGCATGGCCTTGAAATGGGCGAGGGGACTGACTTTTCCGATAAATTTCAGCGCCAGCGGCAAAACCACGAACATGTGTAGCCCGAGGGCAAACAGAACCGTGAAAAAGTATTTTCCCAACTGGGTGAACAGCTCCGCACCGGTCTCGTAAACCACCGGCAGGATCAGCGCATAGACACCGATCGGCGCGATGGACATGATCCATTTGGTGACGGTGATCATCGCCTCGTTCGCTGCTCCGAAGAAATCGCGGATACTGTCGCCGGTCTCGCCGGGAAGCTGGGCGGCTGCGATCGCGAACAGGATACTGAAGACGATCACCCCGAGCATCTGCCCGTTGTTGCTTGCCGCATCGACCACGTTTTCCGGGATCATCGCTTTAAAAATTCCGAGGAAATCCTTGCCCTCGCGCTTGCCCGCTTCCTCCACCTTTCCGCGGTCACTCTCGTTCGCGGAAGCCTCCTGCTGGGCGAAGGCGGCTTTGATTGTTTCGTTTGGCTCGCCGCCACTCATGCCGGGCTGGATCACGTTCACCACCACCAGGCCCAGAGTGATTGCCGCGAAGCTGGAGCACATGTAGAAGCTAACGGTTTTCAAGCCTAGCCGGCCAAATCCCTGCACTCCCTTCATACCGGTGATTCCGGAAACCACTGCCGTCACGATTAGCGGCACGATGATCATTTTCAGCGCCCTCATGAACAGGTCGCCCACGAAGCTGCAGGTGGCCAGAGCGCCGGTTACAAACCTGCCTGCGCTGGAGTCCGCATCCGTGCCATTGAACATTCCGCGCAGGATCAGGGCGGTGATTGTGGCCAAAACCAGGGCGATCAGGATTTGCCAATGGGTTGCGATTCGCTTCATGCCCCCAAGCAAGCGGATTCTGCGGGCTTTGGAAAGGCGCTAGCTTTGAATATTTTCGTGAAAGCTAAACTACCGAGGTATGTGAATAAAATTTTATCCGTCGGGTTATCAGGGAGTTACGCTGCTTTATTGCGGATAAATAAGATCGTTATGAGTGCTTTTGCGAAGAGTTTTTCAAATTTCGAAAGTTATTCTCTGGGAGAAAATTAATGGAATTTTTTTTCACTACTATTTTTGGCCTCGGTTGCACCTTGGTGCTACACCTTTGGCCTGCATTTACTGGATGTGACAATCTGTTCACAATCGGAATACACTACATGTGGTATTGTGAATAATTTGTGGATACTACATCTAACTGGATTGAATTGACTCGGCCCGCTATTTGCTATCAGGCTTCAGACCGTCAAATTCAGAAATTCGGCACCGATCACCGCCCAAAAACATTTCCGAACGCTACTTATCCATGTCCACTACCACTGTAAAACTAGGCGACCGCACCTTCGTTCTCGATAAAGCCAAAGCAGAATTGGCTTTTAACTCCAAGAAAGTCATCAACGGCAAGGAAACCATGTTCTTCAACATTCTCCCGCTGAAATACCAGTGGGCGTATGATCTCTACAAGACGATGAAGAACAACCACTGGGAACCAGAGGATATCTCCATGCAGAAGGATGTGGAGCAGTGGCGTTCCAATGAAATCTCCGACGTAGAGCGCTGGATCATCAAGATGGGCATCGGCTACTTCTCCGCTGCCGAAGGGATCGTCGGCGACAACGTTCTTCACGTCGTCCGCGAGGTCGTCACCGCCCCGGAGCTCAAGCTCATTCTCGGCCGTCACGCACATGAGGAAAACATCCATGCGGACAGCCTTGTCTACATGATCTCCTCGCTCGGCATCAACCCGCACGAGTGCGAGGCCATGTTCGAGGACGTCCCGACCATCACTGCCAAAAACAGTTTCGTCACCTCCAACAGCAGGGCACTCCGCCGCGATATCGATCTGACGATTCTCGAAAACAAGCAGGCGCTTGCGAAAAATATCTTCATGTTCGGCCAGATCATGGAGGGCACCCAGTTCTACGGCCTCTTCGGGATGATCCTTTCCCTCTACCGCCAGAACAAATTCCCGGGCATCGGACAGATGTTCCGCTACACCCTGCGCGATGAGTCGAACCACATCGAGGTCTTCCGCAACCTGCTCATGGACCTCATCGATGAAAATCCGGACATCTGGACAGATGAGTTCCGCGAGGATCTCCGCAACACCATGGCAGAGGGAATCCGCCTGGAGAAAGCCTTCATCCGCGATTGCCTCCCGGTCTCCGGGCTGGGCCTCAATTCCGACGATTTCGAGACCTATATCGATTACATCGCCGACCGCCGCCTCGTTTCCTGCGGCCTGAATCCGCTCAACGAATCCGTCTCCAACCCATTCCCATGGCTCGCCGAGATGATGGACATCAAGAAGGAGCAAAACTTCTTCGAAGGCCGCGTCACCGAGTATCAGAAATCCGCTTCCCTCGCTGCCGTCGACGACGATGAGTTGTAGAACTTCGTTCAGTAAAAAGTGATCAGCAATCAGTGAAAGACCATTTCTTCAGAATCTGATAAGTGCCAGATATCAGTTCGCTAAAACGCCACCTCACGCCCTGAAGAATTTCACAGTCATTGAATTGACCCACACGTTTCCCAAATAGTTTTCCCTCCAGTCCGCCCCACGTCCCCAACACACGCCCGCCATAAGAAAATGTATCGCTCCCTAAACCTCGCCGAAGACAATATCCTCAAGCAGGTCATCTCAGACCGCTTCGCACTCGCCACTGCCGAACGCCAATACAACTGGCGCGAGTCGATCCCTACCGCGGATCGAAAGACTATGCCGGGTATCATTGTCACGCGTGGGGAAAAGGAGCACGAATTCTCCCTTGAAGACGTTGCGGACGCCATCGGCGATTCCCTTACAGACCTCCTCATCTCCCGCTCGGAAGAGGAGTCCACCATTTTCTCGGACGATAACCGCAAGTTTGTCTCCCTCGTAGCACGTGCTGTTGCAGTTTCCCTCACGGAAGCACTGGAGGAGGGCGATCGCCTCCGTCTTTCCGAGGCGGATCTCTACCTGCTTATCGAAAAGGCGCTGCTTGAAAACGAGGCCTACGATGTCGCGAAATCCATGGCCTTCCGCCGCTCTTTGGAGAAAACCGGCCACGTGGAGGCAGGTGCCAGCCCGCACGCACTTCCCGTCCGCCTCATCCGCCGGAATGGCAATGTCGTGCCTTGGTCCGAGACAAAAATCGAGATCGCTGTCCGCAAGGCCTTCCTCACCATCCATGAAAACCCGGAGCCAGCCGTAGACATCGCGAAAGCGATCACCGAGCAGGTCCGCAAGGGCGATCAATCCTTCATCCACATCGAGGATGTGCAGGACATGGTTCAGGAAGAGCTCATGGCCCAGCGCCACTTCAAGGCAGCCGCCCACTACATCCGCTACCGCGATGAGCGCACCCGCCAGCGCGTAGAGGAAGAGGACAACGCCACCGACGATCTCTCGCAGGATTCCATGATCGTCGTCACCACAGACGACGGCGGCTCATCCTTCTGGGATGGTATGGAGCTGAAGAAGCGCATCGCCTTCGCCTCCATCGGACTTGATCTGAACCTTGGCGATGACGAGATCGAGCGCGAACTCCGCCGCTCCATCGGCTCCGAGATCTCTGCAAAGGATCTCAAAGCCACGATCATTCTCAACTCCAAGACACTCATCGAGAAAGACGCGGACTTCGCCAAGTTCGCCGCTCGTATTCTCCTCTCCTACATCTACGAGGAAGTTCTAGAGTGGAACATCCTCACCGATGGCGTGGAGGGCCTGAAGGAAGCCCACAAGATCGGCTTCAAGAAATACCTTAAGCACGGCGTTTCCATCAAACGCCTCAACCCGGAGCTGCTCAAGAAATACAACACCACCCAGCTCGCCGAAGCCTTCGATCCAACTGCCGACCTCGATTTCGACTACCTCGGCATTCAGACACTCTACGATCGCTACCTCATCGTCGATAAAACCGGCCAGAAGCACCGTCGGATCGAGACTCCACAGTTCTTCTGGATGCGTGTCTCCATGGGCCTCTTCAAAAATGAGAAAACCAAGCGCGAGGACTGGGCCATCCGCCTTTACAATCTCTACAAAGGCCGCCGCTTCTGCTCCTCCACACCTACACTCTTCAACTCCGGCACCCTCCACTCACAGCTTTCCTCCTGCTACCTCTACAAGGTGGACGATTCCATCGAGTCCATCATGCAGCGCGGTATCGCGGAGAACGCCTACCTCTCCAAGTGGGCAGGCGGCCTAGGCGGCTCATGGACATCCGTCCGCGGCACCGGCGGCTACATCCAGGGCACCAATGGCGAGTCCCAGGGCATCATCCCGTTCCTGAAACTCCACAACGACCAACTCCTGGCCGTGAACCAGGGCGGCAAGCGCAAGGGCTCCGGCTGTGCTTACCTCGAGTCCTGGCACAATGATATCGAGGACTTCCTCGAGCTCCGCAAAAACACCGGTGACGACCGCCGCCGCTGCCACGACATGAACACCGCGAACTGGATTCCCGATCTCTTCATGAAACGCATGGAAGCACGGGAAAACTGGACACTCTTCCGCGCGAACCAAACGCCCGATCTTCACGATCTCTACGGAAAAGCCTTCGAAGAACGCTACACCCAATACGAAACAGACGCTGCCGAAGGGAAAATCTGGTCCCGCACCATCCCGGCCATCGAGCTGTGGAAGAGCATGTTGAAAATGATCTTCGAAACCGGCCACCCATGGATTACCTTCAAGGATCCTTGCAACGTCCGCTCCCCGCAGGACCATTGCGGCGTCATCCACTCCAGCAACCTTTGCACGGAGATCACGCTGAACACCTCCGAGGAGGAAACTGCGGTTTGTAACCTTGGATCTGTGGTCCTCGATTCACACATCACCCCGGATGGCACCCTCGATCACGAGATGCTCAAGGAGACCATCACCGTCGCCATCCGCGCGCTGGACAACGTCATCGATATCAACTTCTACCCTACGGAAGCCGCGAAAACCGCGAATTCCCGCCACCGCCCGATCGGTCTCGGCGTCATGGGTCTGCAGAACGCTCTCTACAAGCGCGACCTCGCATTCGCATCGGATGCCGCCGTCGAGTTCAATGATGAGATGATGGAAGCCATCGCCTATTACGCCTACAGCGCCTCCAGCGATCTCGCCTCGGAAGTCGGCACCTACTCCTCCTATGAGGGCTCCAAGTGGAGCAGGGGACTTCTCCCGCAGGATACCGTGGATCTCCTCGAGACCGAGCGTGAGCGCAAGATCGATGTCCCGCGCGGCGGGAAAATGGATTGGTCCGTCGTCCGTGAGAAAATCGCCAAGCACGGCATGCGGAACTCCAACGTCCTCGCCATCGCGCCGACCGCCACCATCTCGAACATCATGGGCACCACCCCGTGTATCGAGCCGAACTACAAGAACCTCTACGTGAAATCCAATCTCTCCGGAGATTTCACCATCCTCAATACCGAACTCGTCCGCGATCTCAAGAAGGCCAATCTCTGGTGCCCGGAGATGGTTGATCAGTTGAAATACTTCGATGGAGAGCTCGATAACATCGGCGATATCCCGGAAGCCATCAAGGAGAAGCACAAGACCGTCTTCGGTATCGATTACCAATACATCATCGATGCCGCCGCCCGCCGCCAGAAATGGATCGACCAATCACAATCGGTCAATCTCTTCCTCGCCACCCCGGATCTCAAGACACTCAGCCACATGTATCGCCGTGCGTGGGACAAAGGCCTCAAAACAACCTACTACCTCCGCACCCTCCAGGCTTCCAACGTTGAGAAATCCACCGTCGAAATGAAGAAGGAGCAACGCGGCGTCATGGCCACCCAAACCGCCGCCACCGCCGCCGCGAAAAAGGAATACACCGAAGCCCAGAAAAACGCCTGCTCCATCGATGCGATGTTAAATGGAGGAGAGTGCGAGGCTTGCCAGTGAAAACATGAAGCACGTATGCATGCTTTTGAATGTTGTTAGTTGAATGAAAATAATTTTTATTTAACTGCAAAGAGGATAAATACAGTGTGGACTCTAGTTCAGCGTAACAACTACAAAGAATTCTGGTAATGAATATATTGTGCAGCCTTTAGAGATTTATGGGTCGATTCCTCCAAGCAGCGTTTCAGGTCTTGAAATCAACCAAGGTTCCACTCGGTCCCGTTGAATTGGCAGATAAGGCTTTGAAAATGGGTATATTGTGGACGGAGGGTAAAACACCGTCCCAGACGATGAAGTCTAAGATCTCCACTGATATCCTTTCTAAGGGTAAAGAGTCTGCATTTATGCGCGTTGAAAAGGGTAAATTCTCTCTAAGAGACAGAGGTGAGGAAACGGAGGAATACTTCGCAAAACGTTATAAGAAGAAGCCTTTAAAAGAAGATATCCTAGCAATTTCCCGGAAGAAATTCAGACAGGTTGTAACAAAGCGCGGAGTTATTGCTGACCCTCGTGCACTCAGACATATTTTGATAAACTCTGCATCGGTAGACCGGATGTCCGCCGAAAAAGACCGTAAGTTGGTTCAATTAGTAAGTTTTTTTCTAGTAAGAAGAGGTGATCGAATTCTTACCCACAAAAGGACGGCAAGACTACCAGAGAAAAGTCTAAATGGTGTTTATTCATTGGGCTTTGGAGGTCACATGAATCTAGAAGACATAGATCCAATTTTTGCATTTAGTTCTCCGATAGAAGCAATTGCACCCGCGGTAAGAGAATTGAATGAGGAGCTTCATCTTCCTCCCTACGAATCTCCCCAGTTCGTAGGTTTAATTTTCGACGACTCAAATCCGACAAGCAGGTTGCATGTGGGTTTGGTTTTTGAGGTAGCGCTCCCTTCAGGAGGATTCGAGATAGGTGAACGTGGAAACTTTAGTGACGTAAAGCTTGAAACCCTCGCATCGATTCGTAACAGACTTGGCGACTTCGAAAGCTGGTCACGTATGTTGTCCAAAATGAATTTGGACTGATCAAAACAAAACATGTTTATTCAAATATTAGCAGACCAAACGGAAAATGGTGGATCTTTTACGAGGAATGCGATCTTTTGGGCTATAGTTGCCAATTTTTTGACGCAGATTCTCATGTACTGCGGTGGCCGCTTTGTGAGAAAATGGATAGCCTCTTCGACTCCTACAGTAGGCCGCATATGGATTTGGAGTAAACCAGTGATTTTCACGATTATCTTTGTAGTGACAACTTGTTTATCCTTTGCAAGCGGAGGGAAGTGGCAAACTTTTTGGATTGCCTTTACTGTCGGATCAGCGATCTCGTCCTTTTGGTTCTTATACTACCCTACCATTCGACTAGCCAATGCAGGGATTGTCGGAATTGACTCGCATATTTCAAAAGGTATTGATTACAAGAAGTCTCTTAATTTATGCAAAAATGATCTCTTCTTTTTGGGTGTAGGAGCAGCAAAACTGAACGAAAACCCAAAAGAGCTGGAAGCCGCGATTAGAAGGTCGGCTAACCCTGCGAATCCTGTCAAATTCTTACTGTGTAGTCCCACTAGTCCACAGTTGGCAGCATTTGCCTCGCGCGCAGGAGTTGATAAAGACACATATTCCCGGGCAGTCGAAGCCTCTATTAAATCGCTTAAAAATCTGCGAGATGAAAAAAATTTAAATATTGAAATAAGGCTATATAATGCATCATCAGAATATCTGATGCCAAAATTTAGGCTAATGTTTATAAATGGAGATGTATGCCTAATGAGTTACACGATTTTTGGGGAGGGATTGGAAAGGAACCTTCCTCAATATTGGATTCGTCAATGGCAGGGTAAAGGTGATAAGACTACTCTGTATTACGCATTAAACATGTATTTTGAACAACTATGGATGAGCTCGAAAATAATGAAGTAGCGAGAGTAGATGAAGCTATCGTGTGTGGCCGCTTCCAGCCATTTCACAATGAACACTTACATTATCTTCTCGCCGCGCTTTGTAGGTCTAAATTTTTGTGGATTGGTATAACCAAGCCTTGGCGAAAAACGGTAGGGAATTCAAGTTCACACCGTGAACAAGATTCAGCGAATCCATACAGCTTTATCGTTCGGGTTAGAATGGTAAGGCAGGCGCTTTTAGAATGCGGTGTGGATCCAACAAAGTTTCAAATTATACCTTTTGATTTTGAGAGTGTTTTGGATTTTGATCAATACAACCCGACCTGTAAATTAGTATTTGTAACGATTACTGATAATTGGAGCCAATCTAAAATAGAGCAACTGGAAGCACTGGGTAAGAAAGTATGCTCGCTCTACGAGAATCGGGATCCGGAAATTACGGCCACTAAAATACGCAAATCAATTTCTGATGGCACTGACTTGTGGAGAACTAGTCTGCCACCATCCGTTGAATCTATAATCGACGAAGAACTTGCAAATGCTAGAACCTAAGCCTTTTCTTCGATGGGTGGGGGGGAAAGGGTGGATTGCTCCGCTTATTAAAAGAATCAGTGAAGTCAGCGAACACAGTATCTACATAGAACCCTTTTTAGGTAGTGGAGCAATTTTCTTCAGCCTGAGACCCTCACGGGCAATACTCTGCGACGTGAATAAGGAGTTAATCTCAGCTTTTGAGGTAGTAGTGGAAAATCCTGAAATAGTTTTCACCCGCCTGAGCAGGATGCCAATAAGCGCCACTGATTACTACTTAGTCAGAGAATCCAAGCCTCGGTCGAAAATGGGTATCGCTCTGAGGTTTTTGTATTTGAATAGATTGGCATATGGTGGAATATATAGGGTTAATAAAGATGGTATGTTTAACGTTCCGTATGGTAAAAAGTTTTCATTCGGTGATGTCATAAGTCGGTCGAATCTTTGCTCCTCTCGGGATATTCTACGTGCTGCTATAATTCGAAGTCAGGATTTTCGGGCCACTCTTTCAAAAGTGCCTCGCTCTTCTCTAATTTATGTTGATCCTGTTTACACGAGTGGCAAGTCTGAGCGGTTTGATCGCTACACTAAAGAAAGTTTCTCAATGTCTGATCATCAAGACTTAGCCAATTTAGTAACTGCCGCTGTTCTAGAGAAAAACGCGACAGCTATCGTCAGTCTTCCATACGATATCAATTTTTCTACTTTATATATTGGAGGGCTCTGGGTTGGTCTTCAGCGGGGAAACAAATTTGGAATCAGAAAAGAGAAGAATATGCCTTATATGGAGTTAATTTGGATTGGTTCTGCATTTGAGAGTAATTCTGATCTGCTACGTATTATAAGAAGTTTTAAATCTAAAGCGGATTTAAAAATATTAGGGTTTACGAGTAAAATGCTCTCTGAGAGGACTTTGCAAAGTTGGAGAAGTAGAGCTAATACTTTATGAAAATAGATATTCGGGAGTTAAGTACCGGTGGAGGCTGTGGTTGTAAATTCCCCCTGTCCTCATTGGAGCTCATGTTCAAGGGGCTGTCATCTGACGTTATGGGGAGCAGAGAGGATGTAGGCACTATGGATATATCCTCGACGAATACCAAGATAGTTAGCTCGATAGATTTTATTCAACCTATCTTAGGTGATGAAGAATTATACGGTAGAGTAGCTGCTTTGCATGCGATGAATGATCTTTTCGCATCTGGCGTGAAACCCAAAGGTGCGCTCATAGTTCTTTGCTGGCCGCGGGAGTTGATAGGTCTAAACGGTGCAAAAAGAGTAATGAGAGGGATAGAAAAGACTTGCGCTGAAGAGGGAGTAACCATTCTAGGGGGGCACTCAATTGATGCACAAAATCCTATCGTAGGTTTGGCCGTGTTCGGAGAATCCCGAAAGACGATAATCGAGTGTAATAGTGTAAAAGTTGGCGACAAACTTTTTCTATCAAAACGACTCGGTGTCGGGATTGGATGTAATGCAGAACTGAAGAATCTTCTAGACTGCACTGAGGTTGAGGAACTCCGATCCGTAATCTCAACGTCCAACCGTATCGGTGTGGAGCTAGGCAAGATCGATGGCGTCACAGCGATGACTGACGTTACGGGCTATGGTTTGCGTGCAGAATTAGACAAAATGACTAGCTCTGCAGGACTTAGGTGGAGAATCCGTTGGGAATCTATTGGCAGCCTAAACTCCGTTTGCAGAATGACTTTAGAAGAGTTACTTGATTTGGAGACTAAGTTAGGTAAACAGAACCGCAAAGATACTCTTCAACGGGAAACTCCTCCAAGGTATTCCTCTATTCTGGCGGGAGATCCTCAGACTAATGGACCTTTATTGTTTTCAGTCGATAAAAATTCAATCGATGAGGTCTCGGAATTGTTTGCCAACGAAGGCACCGACCTCTGGGCGATAGGTGAAGTCGAATAAATTTGTTCATTAGGTGGCTAAATTTAATAGGTCACGGCTGAATAAAAGGGGTCAGGTGCTGCATTTTAACATTTTCGGAAATTCCGGAATTCGTATTCTTTGATGATGCCGCGTGCACTTCGTCATCAATACCCTAAAAGGGGTCAGGTGCTGCATTTTAACATTTACGGAAATTCCGGAATTCGTATTCTTTGATGATGCCGCGTGCACTTCGTCATCAATACCCTGGGGCAGTTTACCACATCATGGCTCGGGGTGATGGGGGTAAGACTATTTTTGAGACCGACGACGACAGAAAATTGTTTCTTTATCGGCTGGGGAAGGTTTGCGAAAGCCACGGGTGGAAGGTTCATGCTTGGGTGTTGATGGGCAATCACTTCCATTTGTTGCTGGAGACTCCTGAGCCAAATCTGGTGGGTGGGATGAAGGGACTGTTAGGTCCTTACAGTCAGGCGTGGAATCGGCAGCGGATGCGCAGAGGTCATGTTTTCCAAGGCCGTTACAAATCGGTTCCGGTAAGTGCTGTGGTTGACAGTCCGTATTATTTTCGGATTCTGGCAGATTACATTCATCTCAATCCGTCGCGAGCTGGTCTAGCCGGGGGAAAGCATGGGAAGCTGCTGAGCTACAGATGGAGCAGCTTGCCGGACTATCATCGGGGGGGTGGTCCGGATTGGTTGGTGAGGAATAGGTTGCTGGAAGCGTTCCAACTGGCAAAGGACGGCCGAGGAAGAAAGGCATATGTGGAATGGCTGGAGAAACGAGCCGAAGAAGACGGCGAGGGGATTCCAGATGAGGCGATGAAAGCGCTGCGACGGGGTTGGTATTTGGGTGAGCCGAGTTTCGTGGATAAGCTGACGCAACTGGTGAAACCGGAGAAAAAGAAGATCGGTATGGATCCTGTAGGCAGGATGCATGATGAGCTGGAAGCTGAGCGTATCCTCATGGAGGCTTCAGGTTTCCTCGGCCTGCCCGCGAGGGTGTCCGAGCTTGCGGGTCTTAGGAAGGGCGATGCCCGAAAGGTTCTAATCGCCAGTTTCCTGAAGCAGCGGACATCGGTGAGCAATACTTGGTTGAGCAAGAACCTGG
The DNA here is from genome assembly GCF_046736275.1 of Luteolibacter sp. AS25. Classification (GTDB taxonomy): domain Bacteria; phylum Verrucomicrobiota; class Verrucomicrobiia; order Verrucomicrobiales; family Akkermansiaceae; genus Luteolibacter. The sequence goes on along the minus strand of NZ_CP151837.1, from coordinate 2,098,973 downwards.
CAATGGGACATACCGCTTCGATCAGTCGACTGGTGGGGGATTTTTCGAGAAGCAAGGCAGGCGCCAAGAAGATACGAGAGCTTGAGAAAATGTTAAAATGCAGCACCTGACCCCTTTGCTCTGATCTCGGGCAGTTCCTTCCACTGATTTGATTGAGGTCAGGTGTGAATGGCACGAGTTTAAGCACTTCGCGGGAGTAGCGGGAGCGGTGAAACACCTGATCCTGATAGGACCCTATCAACATATCGGAGGTGAATTTTTTTAATCTTGGATCTTGATCAGTATTTTCAAATTCATATATTAATCGGATGAGTATAAGGTTGAAGCAGTTCGGGATTATATCTGTTTTCTTTCTTTCCCTGATGGACTCATACGCGGGTATGAAGATTCAGAGATCCGTTCGCACGATTCAGGAACTTGATGAAGCTCGCTCGGAAGCGCGCGAAAAGGGCAAGGCTCTAGTTTTCGTCTATACAGATACGAAAACCACCTGCGGACTTTGCATAGCTGCGACAGAAAAGGCCTTCGACGAATTGGATCGTTATGCTGTTCCGGTACTTTTGGACATGCAGGACAAAGCGTTTTACGAGGAGATTTCGCCTGTGATCGGTGGAGCACTCCATGCACCAGAAATGGGGAACTTCATTCCAAAAGCAGTGGTGACTTCTGATGATATGGGAACGCTTTTGGGCAGTATTAATTACGAGTCCATGTCGTCGGGGCGCAACTTTTCTGCGCTGAACAAAGAGGTTAAGTCGACTTTGACCACTATGGAGGAAGGAGGGGTTGTGGAGGCGAAATCGGTTGTGCCCGTCTGGTATTGCACCAAGACCGAAGGACACCACTTTTCAGGGGAATTCATAGGGATAGGGGAAAAGAAAGGCGGCAAACAACTCGTGATAGCTTCAGAAAATGGCAAGAGCTCGAGAATTGCCCTCAGCCGCCTGACACCCGGCGCTGTAGAATACGCCGAATCGTTGAAGGAAGCCTCAGACAGTAAGAACACTGAGGATGCTAACACTTCGATAGGCGCTGAAGTGATTCATTCCTGGGAGAGTCAGAAGGGTGGAAAGACGATCAAGGGTAAGTTCATTTCGCTAGAAGAGGGGAAGCTCACGATCGAAAAGGAGGAAAGTGACAGGATTACCTTTGATATTTCACTGCTATCCGACGAGAGCCGTGCCACTGCCGAGAAATTGGCGGCAGGGGAGTGACCCCAAAATACGGGTAAACCCGCCCAGCTTCCCCTAATTGTAAAACCAATGCGTCCGGAAGTCGAAACCACCCGCCAATGAAGGGGTCAGGTGCTGCATTTTAACATTCTGAGGAGGCGGCGAAAGCTCTAGAGCGAGGTTGGAATCGGTCTAGTGAAGGGGTCAGTTGCTGCATTTTAACATTCTGAGGAGGCTACGAAAGCTCTAAGGCGGGGTTGGATTCTGGGGGAACCGCGCTTCGCCGCCAAGCTGCGGGCGTTGGTAAAGCCAGAGGTGAAAAAGAGTGGAAGAGATCTCGTAGGCCGACGCCATGATGAGCTGGAAGCGGAAAGAATTCTCCAAGATGCGGCTGCATTAATCGATCTACCGCTGAAGATTTCCGACTATTAAAACTAAGGAAGGGGGATACAAAGAAGTTTCTGATCGCAAGCCTTCTGAGGCAGAGGACTTCGGAAGGTAATATCTGGTTGAGTGATATGTTGGTGTTGGGACATTTGGCGGCAGTGAGCCGGTGGTTAGGGGATTTCATGAAATCGAGGCCTGGCAGAAAGGAGCTTATGAAGCTCTCAGAAATGTTAAAAAGAAGCACCTGACCCCTTTTTGAGACCCCTTTTTGACTTTTTTCTTTCTGACCCGGTAAAAATTTCTGCAAATTGGATTTTCCGTTTTCAAACAAAGAAGGCTGCCTCCTGAGGGAAGCAGCCTTTGTAGATTGGGTATTTTCGAGAACGGTTAATTATTTCATCTGCTCTTGAGCCTGACGAAGTGCCATTTTGAGCTGTTCCACCATGGTCTTGAGGCTCTCTTCAGGAAGCATGTCGACGTTATCAAGGCTACTGAGAGACATTTCAGCTTGTTCTTCCGTCATCGCGCCTGCTTTTACAGCAATGTCGATGTTGGACTTGGTGACATCCTTGACCGCATCTTTCATCTCATCGACCGTTGTTGCCTTGTTGAGTTTTTCCAGGGATTCTTCAGTGTTCTTTTTGGCTTCATCTTTCATTTCGTCGGATTTCGCGGCCGCATCGTTGATGCTTTTAGCTTCATCCTTGGTCAGCTCGCCGGATTCCACCGCTTTTTCAGTCTGTGCTTCGACTTGTTTGACCTCTTCAGACTTTTGTTTGCAGGAAACAAGGAATCCGGTGGAGACGGCCAGTAGGGTGATAAGAGTTCTTTTCATATGGTTCTGAAATTTGGAGGCATCCAAATCTTTGTCAAATGACGAAAACTTAATACTTCGTTGCCATTCCGGCTTTGCGGGTCGTTCGTAATCGGTGGGGACTGCCTGTTACCGTGTTGTGAAATAAGTGGTGGGCACGGAACCCGTGCCGGTGCATGTGGAGTTTGACCGCCATGGCTGTGATAGGTTTTGCCTGAACCGTCCGGGTTGGACTGTGGTGAATGATTCGCACCATCCTGGTTTGATCTCTCAAGGCGCGGAAACCGGCAACTCGTCACGGTGGAGGGGGAACTCCAAGTCCCCGATGGAAAGAGCCGATTGCATGCCGAAGGGCTACTTCTTGGCTTTCGGCTTGGCGCTTTTCTTGGCCTTTGATTCCGCCTTCGCTTTTGCTTTGGCTTTATCTTTTTGCAGTTTTAATTTTTCCCATTCCAACCTCTGGGCAAGAGCCAGTTCGTAGGCACCTTTGTCTCCGTGTTTCGTGCAGGACCAGCGTCTGGCGTTTTGCTTGGCTTCGATCATCATATTCGCGACCCAATACCAGTCCTCCCGTCCGGAGCCGTCCCTCTGTTTGAACCGACGTACTCCCGGCTTAAACTCGAGACTTTCATCCAGTTCAACTGTCCTTTCGCCACCGGCCTTTGTCTTCAAGTATTCTTTTTTCATGATGGAAGATGTTTTCTCAGAACTCATTCGTTTCTGAATGATTCTATAACGTCATTTAACGATATTTTCCAACGTAAATATCGCACTGTTAAGGGTTAAGCCCTTCGTGCAAGGTCCCGACGCCATGAAAAATCCATAAGTTCACCGCCAATCGAGACAACCTCCGGAAAAGTTCCAGCTTGCCTGATTGGCGAATATCCAAACGATGTAAGCCCATGGCTGCTGGTAGTTTACTTACACTTTTCGACGATATCGCAACGATTCTCGACGATGTTGCGATTCTCACGAAAAAGGCGGCGGCGAAGACGACCGGGTTGCTCGGGGATGATCTGGCGCTGAACGCGGAACAGGTGAGCGGAGTGGTCGCGAAGCGTGAGGTCGCCGTTGTATGGGCGGTGGCGAAAGGGTCTTTCCTGAACAAGCTGATCCTGGTTCCGGTCGCGCTGCTGATCAGTGCGTTCGCACCGTGGGCGATCACCCCGATCCTGATGTTGGGGGGACTGTATCTTTGTTTCGAGGGGGTTGAGAAAGTGCATCACGCGCTACAGCATCGCGGCAAGAGGACGGAACAAGACGCTGAGAAGAACCTCAAGGAACTCGCTGAAAATCCGGATCCAAAAAAGGTCGAGACGGAGGCGGCGAAAATCAAGGGAGCGGTGCGGACCGATCTCATTCTCTCTGCAGAGATCATAGCCATCGCGCTTGATGCAGTGGCGGACGCGGATCTCACCCGGCAGGTGATCGTCCTTTCGGTGATCGCGATAGGGGTAACGGTCGGGGTCTATGGATTGGTGGCGGGTATCGTGAAGCTGGACGATCTGGGGCTCTACCTCACCCGCCAATCGAAGGCATTTTTTCAGAAGCTGGGTTCCGGCATCCTATGGGCGGCACCGCTGTTCATGAAGACCCTTTCCATTGTGGGCACGGCCGCGATGTTCCTTGTTGGCGGCGGGATTCTGACTCATGGGATTCCGTGGTTGCACCATCAGATTGTGCATCTGGCCGAATCCATCAAAGCTATGGGAGGAATGGGCGGTGCCTTTTCAGCGATTGCGCCCACACTGCTCGATGGGATCACCGGACTGATCGCTGGAGTTGTGGTTCTGGGTATCGTGATGGGTTTCAGGAAATTACGCGGTAAGCCTGCCCACTGATCCGATGACTCCGAAAGTTTGGATCCGCTGAGAGGCCATGGTAAAAAGGGACAGACCCTTGGTGAATACACTCTGTTGGAAACGAATGAATCATTATGGGAGGATGCCGAATGGATGGCTTGTAAGCTTATGATCCGGGGTGTCCTTTTCAGCTGCATCCGCCATCAACTGTGGTAGTTTGGACGGTCAAATAACCAACCACACCATGAAAAATCGATTTGTCTTCGCCTTCGCAGCTGCCGCCACTCTGTTTATGATTCCGCCATTCGCGGGGGATGTTTCCGCGCAGACGGCGGTAGTGGAGAAAGATTCGGCAGAGAGCGAATATCCCATCGGTAAAAACTGCATCATCACCCTCGATCCACAGGACAGCTCGGTAATCGATTTGAAGAATGATGGGAGCGTTGACCGGGGTTTTGTCGCTCCACTCACGGTGCGGGGAATAATAACCCGGGACCACGGGGCGTGGTTAATCATTTCAGAAGGACGCTATGAAAACTGGGTGCCCAAAAGCAAAATCCTGATGATGAGGATTGGTGAGTGAGCATCAATGGAGTCGACTGCCTAAGAGGAGGGCGATGTTCCATTTTTACATGAATAGGATCGGCTTTAAGTGCTTCGATTTGAGACTCCCTGTATCCGTTTTACCTCCTCCTGCGAAGCAAAGGGACCACGCCAAGCGCGAAGAGGAGTAGCGCGGAGGGTTCAGGAACGGGAACAGTGACGATGTTGCTGAGATACTCACGATCATCGTCTGCGATAAATACATTTCCGGTGAAGACGGTATCGATCAGGAGGGGGTTGAAATCCACGTCCGATTGATAGGTGTAACTCCCGGCTTTGATGGTGAAGGTTTGTCCGGCGGAAACGGTAAGCGGATTGAATCCCAGAGTGCCGTCATTCTTGGTGACGTCTCCATAGTTGTAGCTGGCATCCTCGACTAGAACCTGAAGAGGGACGGTTCCTCCTGTGCCATCGATATCATAGGAGAGCGATTGTCCCGAGTCCGCAAAGAGGTAGATGTTGTTATTGTCGGAGGTGGTCCATTCATCGAAGACGATAACCCGGGCATCCCCTCCTACAGTGATGTTAAAAACAATGTCATCGGTAATGGTCAACGTGGGGGTGGTAGTCCCATTGATGAAATCTCCGGAGAGGACGATGGCGGCGCTCGCTGGGACCAATGCGGAAACTAGCAGGACGCTAGGGATAAAAAATGCTTTGGAGATCATGATTTTTAAGGCTTTAGGGTAAGGGGGTGGTGTTAACAGGATTTCCGTAAAAAGAAAGATATACCGGCCCCTCCGCTAACGGCCCCAAGTGATTCAGGCCTTTCATTTGAGCATTTCTAATGCCTCGCTCCTCTCATCGTAGTGGGGCAGACCCGATTTGATCATTCCAACTCTTATGATCTGTCTCCTTCATGTTTCGGGAGATCCCGGATATTTGGTTTTCATGATTTTGGGGTCGATATGATACCTAGGGCGTATGAATGCAGGAAAAACTACTCTCGCGCTATTCACCATTTCGTTGGGAAGTAGTCTCGCACAGGTATTCGAGCAGGAGCTAGTTGAGCAAAGTCCGGTTGCCCTGCGGAAGTCAGAGACTCAATACGGAAAAATTTCGATAAAACGACCTAGGGCTGTCTCTGATTTCAAAACTCTGCGGGAATTAAATCCAAAACTTCCGGTCGCCTTGGCTGAAATTGAAAGTTTGGTCGAGAATGGGACTGTCTCGAAGCGATTCGATCTACTTTTCGATGAAAAAGCCAAACACATCCAGAGGCAGAAAACTTTGTCCGCACTTTCGAATTATAACTACTACGATTGTGCAACGATTATGGATCTAGTGCACCCCAGGTCCGGCCGGAGAGCTTTGCTTATCCAAGCGGGAATGGATGTGGTGACCGATGGGTCGGATCCCGATAGGGCCGCGAATCTGGAAGACTACCATGACGCTCTGACATCGGATTGGTTCCAGCCATATACCGGCTATGTCTGGGGGAGTGCGGAGAAAAAAAGTCCGTTCGCCACCTACTACGATGATAGGATCGCCGAGCTGGTAGCACTCAAGGCGGAGGTGGATAAGAGGAACCGGGAATTGCCAATACGTGCGTGGCGGAAGATTTCCGAGGCTTATCAGGAGGAGATCAATCATCTGAGCCGGGTAAAAAATGACAATAGCTGGGGGCTTGGCGCAAATCCCCGCTCAGTGGTAGCGGCTCTGGACCCAATCATCGTCCTGCCCAGAAACTGGTTTGGTAAAAACGCAGCGATAGCCCACGGGGACTATGCTCTGGTCATCTACGGAGACAGGGTATTTCCAACCATGGTTGCCGAGGCCGGCCCTTCCTACAAAATCGGGGAGGCTTCCCTGAGGCTCGCATGGAAGATCAATAAGGAGGCTTCGGGGAAACAACGGGCGGCCGAGGCATTCAGCGTGAGCTATGTGGTATTTCCCGGCACCAGAAAGTCTTCCCGAAGTGAACCGGATGTCTTGGAAATCAACGAAAAGGTGCGCTCCTTGATCGGGGAAATTGGAGGCCTCGGAAAAGGCGCCAAGTTCGAGGCATGGGAACAGTGATCCGCGTGAGTTCTGACACTGTCAGGGCAGGTGGATCGACTCCTTGTGCAGCCCTATTTTCCGGGGAATTTCGTGATATCAAAGTATGGTGATAAAGACCCCGTGAAACTTGCAGAACTCGAATATATCAGTTGTAGAAGAACGTGGATTTGATTTTGACACGTCTCTGTGTGCTTCAGGCAAGGTTTCCCTACAGCTGATACGCCGCGAAGCCTGAAAATTACACAGAAGGCTTGAACAACAGTGAATACCAGGAGAGCAGTTTCGTAGGGGACGAGGTAAGAATAGAGAAGAAAAAGTTCATACAAGGCTTTGCGACACAATCTGATCCTATTGGGAGAGTGTTGGATAATTAGTAACAAGGGGCCGGTTTTCGCAGGTGAGCTTTGTGGCTTTAGTGCAAAGAGGCGCGTCCTATGTGGTTTTGGGGAGGTCGCTCACTTAACACACCACATAACGCCCAGGATAAAGCAGCGCTTGATAAAAACGCCGGCCAGTTACTCGACCTTTTTGTATGAAATCAGTTTCGAAGCGACAGAAAGCGCTTTTCCCTCACCTTTGTCATAGAATTCCAATTCCAGCTCAACTTCCGATTTGGTGTCTAGAGCGTCCTTCAGAAAGGCTTCAATCTTCTTCGGGAAGCCCTCCTTGTAGCCCATTTTTTCATAATTCATTTTCACTGCCCTGAGTTTTTCAGCGTTGGGCTCCTTGGGCGTAAAAGCATACATTGTTTTGCCATGGGCCTTTGTGGTAGTGATCGTTCCAACTCCTTTTTGAGTTTCCTTTTCAAGTCCGGCAGTCTTTCCAAAGGCCAGACCAACAATGCAAAAGGACATCAGTATTAAAAATAGGTTTTTCGTCATCTAAGAAATATGACGAATCTGAGGTCAGGTTGTCAAATCGTTGAAACCGATCGGTTTAATAGAGAGGAATTTTTTAAAACGCTGGTTTTTTAAGACGCCCTGGATTCGCTAGTAAAATGGTTTGCTCACGTGACCTTGAACCCCGCGGACAAGTTGCTAAGTTCGACATCCGAGGGAGCGGAAATTCGCGCTTCCGGACAACCTCACAGTCAACCAGAACACATGTTAACCCCTACAGAAGCGGACGTAATCAAAGCCTGCGGCGAAACCGGTATCCGGGAAATGGTAGCCGCCTTCTACCGCCGTGTTCCCGGCGATGACCTCATCGGCCCGATGTATCCTGATGATGATTGGGAAGGTGCCGAAGAGCGTTTGGCCGATTTCTTAATTTTCCGTCTGGGAGCCTCGGAAGCATATCTTGAGAAGCGTGGTCATCCACGGCTCCGAATGCGCCACGCTCCCTACAAAATCGGCATCGCTGAACGCGATCGCTGGCTCAAGCTCATGTCCGAGGCCATGGACGAAACCAAGGTCCCTGCTTTCGCCCGCGCCTTCCTGAATCCCTTTTTCGCCCAGGTTGCCGATTTTATGCGGAATACCCCGGAGCAGTAGGGCACGGACCCGCTATCGGAACCCATCCAGGTATCTGACCCCAAGTTGCGGTCTCACGCTGTGAAACGACAGGAATTGCCAGCTACCGTTGGCCTCGAGCTGATCCCTTCTCATCCATGCTGAAGCGCTCCGGGTTCGTTTGTTTCGTGTCCAGCCGTCTGGAACCTGCACCCCGGTGCCGCTTCCGGGCAGGCTTGGATAACTTTCGACTGCAATCCGGATCCACAAAGCCTCCGCTCCGTTCCTTAGGGCATTTGATAGGAATTCCGGTGGTAGGCGCGCGCTCTTGGTTCCGTCGATATTCTCAAGCCGCACCAAGATCGACTGCTCACCGGCATTCCGTCCCTGGGTTGGGAAAAGTGGGTTACCACTATCGAAGCTTGAGGTAGTGGTGACGTGCACAAACCACTGGGCTGGTAGGGAACCGAATGAACCGAAAGCGGTCGGGTCCAGCACAAGGTGGTCGAACTGGATCCAGCTCCGGTTTATTTTGTCTGCCAGATCGGGACGGGTCGAAGTCAATAGACCACGGAGATCAAAGGCAAACTCCGCGTGATAGTCTGTCCGGTCATACCAGCTCTTTTTGTGAAAAACCCGCTGGGAATCACGAGTGGAGGCAATGGTCCCCACAACCTCCATGGTTGGCCCTTCAGGTCGCTCGAAGGGTAATCCTAAACCCGTATGATCCACGCTTCCGATTAGTTCGATATTTGGTTCCATGCGAGTCCGTGTTGAGCTGACCTCGGACCTCTGCGGATCTACCCTCACGGTTCTACATGAAACAAAAAGAAGCGGAAAAATGAATGCCGATAGCGGTATTCCCAAGCATAACCTTTGTAAAAATTGCTTCGTCATTCTTTGGCGTATATGGAATGAAAGTATTCATGTCAATTATATGATAGTATAAATAACAGGTAAGCTTGGATCTATGAAGATATCTACCCGCTGATTACAAAGTCCGGCATGGCGCGTTGCGGGTCCGGGTATCGGGTTACATCGGGCTTAGCTAGCCGCAGACGGAGCCAGGCTGTTCTGTTAACTGGAAGGACTCATGACGTGGAGGTTTCGATCTTTACCTTTTCTTGGTTCAGATGGAGGTTTTTAGCAGGTATGAAAATATATTCCCGCTTTCTGATCCCGGTCCTTCTTTTATTAACGCAGGTGCAGTGGGCTGGGGCCGAAACACGGCAGTGGACGAGCGATACCGGGCAGGTGATCAATGCTGAACTGAAAAGCCACGATGGCGAGAGCGTGACTCTTTTTATGAATGGAAAGGACTACGTGCTGCCCCTGGACAAGCTCTCGCAGGAAGACCGTGACTGGTTGGAGAAACGGGAAGTACAAATGGAAAAGCGGCTCGCCGGGCTATTGGGAATGAGAAAAAACGCAGCGATCAGCCATCGCTATGGGGAAACCACCGAGGAATATTTTCAAGGCCCGTTCGGCAAAAAAATGCGGGAGTTTTATGACACCGAAAGATCCATTTGCGATGTGCCGGCCTCCGGGCTTTTTATGAAATGTGATGAAGCTGTGGCATGGAAGGATGCGACGATGCTTGTGTATTGTCCAACTACCTACAAAGGGGAGAGCACTCCGATGGGAGTGTATATCAGTATTGCGCCGGGACCTGCCTCGCTGAAGATGAAGGCGGGCTATGAGGAGGTGCTGGGCAATCTGAACATGATCTATGCCTCGCCATCCGGTGCCTCCAACAAGAATGCAGATGTGCGCAGGATGGCGCTCGCGCTGGATACCCTGGCCACGATCAGGAAGGAATACGTGATTGATGAGGATAGAATCTTCGTCGGCGGATCAAGTGGTGGAGGCGCGATGTCGAGTTGGATGGCGGTGTATTTTCCCGAGTTCCGCGGAGCGATCAATCAGGTGCGGAATGCTTACATCCCTTCGGATTCCTGTTTCCCCACGATTGATGAGGGCGATATCCGTCCGCTCACAAGGAGGAAGCAGGCGTATGCATTTGTCACGGGCCCGAAAGATTCCAATTACAAGGCGATCGTGGACTGTATCCCTTCCTGGGAGGAAAAGAATTTCATAGTGAAGCTGTTTGATATTCCCGGAATGGGCCATAGCCAGGCATCTGCTGATTCATTGGAGAAAGCATTGCGCTGGGCGGAGGAATCTTCCGATCCACCGAAGCGGGACTGAGGAAAGGGAGGCTACGTCAGCCGAGGCTTTGCTGGATGAGCTTTAGGATGGCTATTCTGCCGGTGCGGTCCTTCGATGAGCTGACGATGACGGGTGGGACGTCCCGGAGGTGGGGGGGCATGGCGGCGAGGAAGGATTTCACGGTGGCCTGCGTTTTGGCGGCGGATTGCTTGTCTGCCTTGGTGAAAACGAGCGCGAAGGGCACGGAGCATTCTCCCAGCCAGTGGATGAAATCGATATCGATGCGCTGCGGGGGGATGCGGGAATCGATGAGGGTGAAGACGCGGCGGAGGTTTTCCCGGGTTTCCAGGTAGTCGCCTACGGATTCGTTGAAATTGATTTTTTCACTCCTGGCGACCTTGGCGAAGCCGTATCCCGGAAGATCGACGAGGCTCCAATTCTCGTTCATGACGAAGAAGTTCAACAGCTGGGTTTTCCCAGGGGTCGCGGAGACTTTGGCGAGGCCATCCTTGTTGGATAGCATGTTGATCATCGAGGATTTCCCGACGTTTGATCGGCCGATGAAGGCGAACTCCGGGCGGTCCCATTCCGGCGCGGCTGTGATGTCCCGGGCGCTGGTGTTGAATATGGCGGATTTGATTTGCACGAGCCACGCTCCGGGCGCAACCGCCGGGGGGCAAGGAAATATCCTCCGGGCAGCCAAGTGGATTTCCCGGAAAGAACAGTGGTGGCTGTCGAATAAATGCGTGCCAATGAGATGGTGGACAGCGTAGAACGGTGGGGAGCCAACCTTGCTTTCAAGGGATAGGCAGGCCGCAGTTATGAGAAGAAAGAAGGAGAAAAGCCAGAGTTCCAGCAAGAAGCAGCACCGGGATAGAAGTGCGGAAACGGAGATGTTTCTGAAGAAAAACCGCCTGAAGGAGGACGTGATCGAGACGGAGAGCGGCCTGCAGTATACAATTTTAAACCAAGGCGAGGGGGAGAGTCCAACGGAGTGGAGCACGGTGGAGGTCAACCAGCGCATCCTGCTGGTGGATGGGACGGTGATCAAGGATACCTTCCGCATGGCGGAGACGGACCGTTTCAGCATGGAAGAGGCGATTGCGGGGCTGAAAGAGGGTCTCCCGATGATGAAAGAAGGTGCTCGGTTCCGTTTCTTCGTTCCGCCGGATCTTGCGTGGGGAAAACGCGGGGCAGGGGACAAGATCGGCGCGTATGCGACACTCATTTTTGACATTCGCCTGGAAAGGGTGCGGGGCTGATTACGTTCTACCATGAAGGGAAATGGCTAGTGCGGGGCGCAATGTATTTCACGCCGGCAGCTACTCCGTCACCGGTGGATCGATGATTGGCTGGAGAACCCTCCATACCTCTGGCAAATGCGGATAAAAAGACCACCTGACTTCTACTTTGTCCGCATGTGACTCCACGTAGTAGCTGACGGTGGTATGGTCGTTTTTCTCAGGTTTTTATAGAATCCTTTCCATGGCTTTTAATAGATTCTGATATTACGAGAGGAAAGGCCTTATATGATCGCTCACGCTGCTGGTTCGCCGCGGCTGGCAGTGATTCGCCTCCGGTTCGTATTAGCTCCTTGGAGGCATGGGACGTATGTGGTGCAGTGGAAGGATCATGATCCCACCTTCAGATTCCGGGCCGCACGAGAAACCACAGGCGAAATCCGACGGGGCGGATGCGCGGGAGAGATTGCGTGTAAAATTCGGCGAGGGGGATTACCTGGTTCGCGCGCTGGAGGCGGGGGATATGAGGACGTTGCAGGAATTTTTCTACTCACATAATGAGGAGACGATACGGATGAGGTATGGATATCCACGGAAGTGGATGAACGATGAGGATGCCTACAAGCTGGTGACAGTGGATCAGGAAAAGGATCCCGCGCTGGGAATTTTCCAGGAGGTGGAGGGGAAGCAGGAGCTGCGGGCGATTGGCCGTTACTATCTGGACCAGGGAGGGAAGAGAGCGGAGATCGCCTTCGTGGTGCACGAGGATACGCGGCATATCGGTATGGCCGGTTTCCTGATCGCGAGGCTGGCGGAGATTGCGGAGCCGAGGGGGATCACGGAGTTTTGGGCGAGCGTGCTGCCAGACAACCGGACCATGGCAGGGCTGTTCGTGGCGGTGGGCGGAAAAGCGGCGAAGGCTGCGCTGGACGAGGAGAGGACCTTCGAAATTGGGGTGGATGAGGTGTTGAAATCGCGGAAGAAATTTCTTGAGGAGAAGAAGATCGAGACAAAGGAGGAGATCCAAAGGAAGACGGGGATACATTACGATTCCTGCTACGAGCGCCACGATACGGGAGAGGACCATCCGGAATCCGCGGATCGCTACCGGGTGCTGATGGCGGCACTGGAGGAGCTGCCGGCGGAGTTCGTGAGATTACCGGGGCGGATGGCGAAGGTTTCCGAGGTGCTGAGGGTGCATGAGTATTATTACCATGATCTGGTGTGGCGGGATGTGGAGGAATTCGCCGAGCAGCTACGGACGGGCGATACGGCGATCTGTGAGGAGAGCTACGAGGTGGCGCTGGAGGCCAGTGGGGCGGTGCTCAATGCGGTGGATGCAGTGATGGCAGGGGAGGTTTCGACGGCATTCTGTGCCACGCGACCGCCCGGGCACCACGCCACGGCCACACGGGGGATGGGGTTCTGTATCTTTAATCATGTGGCCATCGCCGCGCGGCATCTGCAGGAGGTTCATGGGCTGAAGAGGATCGCGATCATCGACTGGGACGTGCACCACGGGAACGGGACGGAGGATATTTTCATCGAGGACCCGGATGTGCTGTATGTCTCATTGCATGAGCATGGCTACTACCCCCACACTGCCAGCGATACGCAGCGCGGCCAGGGTGCAGGGGAGGGAACGAACCTGAATATTTCCCTGCCCGAGGGCTCGGATGGGGAAACCGCACTACTGGCGTGGAGTGAAAAGCTCGAGCCGGAAGTGAATGCCTTCCAGCCGGATTTTATCCTGATTTCCGCGGGGTTTGACTCAAGGATGGACGATCCAATCGGCGGGCTGCGGTGGACGGATGAAACCTTCGCGGAAATGACGCGGCGCTGCATTGTGCTGGCGGATCGATGGTGCCGGGGAAGAATCGTTTCCGTGCTGGAAGGCGGCTACAATCCGGAGGGATTGGCCAGCGCGGCGATCGCGCATGTGAAAGCGCTGGAGGCCGGCTAAAAAGGAAACGGAGCCAGCCCCGCACCCACCGGGGTATCGGAGCTGGCAATTGGAAATCAGGTGAGGCTGTGGAGGCCGACGACATTCCCCTCGGGATCGCTGAAGATTGCGATGAATCCGTGCGGAGAGATATCGAAGCGTTCCCTCAATACTTTTCCCCCTGCGGCCGGAATTCTTTCCAGCACGCTGTCCAGATCACCCTCGACATTCAGATAAACCAGGGTGCCGCCGGGGCCTGGATCACAGCCGTCCATTTTTGTAATGGCTCCGCCAATACCTTTCTCGTAGTCGGAGGGGAACATTGCCATATTGCAGCCTTCCATTTCGGATGGCATCAGCGTTGTGGCAAGTATGGTGCTGTAGAACTCCGTGGATTTTTCGAGATCATTGGTGAAGATTTCGAACCAGTTGAGTGCGTTTGTTTTCATGATTTTTAGTTGATTGAGTGCCCGTAAATTGGAGCAACACGAGGATTCAAACACCACCTACTGACAACCCTATGTCAGCAGGGGTGCATAAATTTACGAAATCCCGTGAATAGAGCGCCGAGACCCCGTGTGCCGCCTCACGGACATGCTCCCGCAATTCCCGGGGTTCGAGCGCTTCCACCCGGTTGCCGAAGCCCAGCAACCACTGGGCGAGCCAAGGCAATGAGAATGACAATAGCTCCAGGCTGACCCGACCATCCGCCAGTATCTTCTCGGCTACCGCTGTTCCTTGCATCTCAGCCCTGAATCGCTCAAGCACAGCGACATCCACCGCCACGGTAGCCGGTGTCAGATCGCTGCATTCTATGCTCTCCCGGAGGAACTCTTTCACCGAAAAATCCAGGCGATCCTCAAAGCTCTCATCCAGCACCAGCCACTCCGCGATCCGGTCCAGGCGGAAATTACGCATTTCCTGCCGCATCCGGCACCATCCGATCAGGTGCCAGTTTTGCGCATAGAATACAAGTCCCAGCGGCTCGATAACGCGCAGGCTGATTGCACCCCGGTTGGCCGTATTATAGCGGATTTCCAGACATTTCCGCCTCACCACGGCTCCTTGGATCGGCATCAGGGACTCACGCCGTATATCAGCCGAGGAATTGCGTGGCGCTATGCCTACCCTGTCCCGCAACCGGACCAGGTAATCGTTTTTTTCCTGCGGCAGTACCGAGCGCACCTTGAGCAGCGCGGATTTAAGTGATTCCCGGAGTGAATCATCCGCCACTGGCCCGGTCACCTCGGCACTCATGAAAAGTGCCGCAGCCTCGTCCTCCGTGAACATTACGGGGGGCATATGATACCCGCGCATCAGGCTGTAGCCCACACCAGCTTCGGCGGCGATCGGGACGCCGGCTTCGCTCAGTGCTGCAAGATCCCGATAAACCGTGCGTACACTGATTTCGAAGTGGGCAGCAACCTGTTCCGCGGTGATGACCCGCTGGCTTTGAAGCAGCAGGATCATTCCGGTGAGTCTGTCGATTCGGTTC
Source organism: Luteolibacter sp. AS25 (assembly GCF_046736275.1). Lineage (GTDB taxonomy): Bacteria > Verrucomicrobiota > Verrucomicrobiia > Verrucomicrobiales > Akkermansiaceae > Luteolibacter. Next base: position 2,083,896 of record NZ_CP151837.1, on the reverse strand, counting down.
ATGAAATCCGCACATGTTCATATCAAGCCACCGCACCTGCCGACAAGCCATGAATGGGAAACGCCACTCAGTATCCGGCCAATGTTCCGGATAATTTTCTACTCAGAAACGTAGGGCTGTTTCTGATTCTCCTCGGTGAGTGGGATGACGGAGGCGTTTCGCAGCTCCATTTTCATAACGAGTCGATCGTGCAGCTGAAAGCCGATCAGGCCTTCATGGGAGCGTTCGGGGTCGTTATCCAGATAGTCCAGGATCTTTACGCCATTGAGCCAGTATTCCAGGCGATTTCCGTTTGCACGGATGGTCATGCGGTTCCAATCTTCCTTTTTAAACGCATGTTTCATCACTTTCTGATCGGGAAAGATTCGTAGGGAGGGGCGGGCGAACCAATCGCCGAGCGTTCCATTGATTTTCTCCTCGAGAGAGGCGTCAAATTCGTATCCGGAGGGGGCCTCATAGCTGGCTCCGGTGCGTTTCCACTCGAAGGTGAAAGGAACCGCGCGGAAATATATGCCGGAGTTCGCCTTCGGGCCGCCGCTCAATCTGATCTCCGCACTGAGAATAAAATCGCCGAATTTCTGCCGCGTATACAGCCACTCCGGTTTGGTGAGTTCTTCTCCATTGGTATCGCCGGTGATGATGCCATTGGCGATGGACCAGCGGTCGGATGGGACCTGCCATCCATCGAGAGTGTTTCCAGAAATTAACTGGATGGCTCCTTTGCCTTTAATCTCAGGCTCCAAGGCATCGTTGGCGGGACGGGCCAATAGGATGGATGGCACTAGTAGGAGGCAGAAAAGGGTTTTCATAGAAGGTAAGAACTATCGGGAGGGCGGAGATCTGTCAAACAGCCGGGATTTTCGGGGGATACGGATGGGGTAGAAGGGAATACGGAGACGATAGGGTAGGGTAGTTCCAGCTGAGAAATAATTCGGTTCTTTTACTTGACTGTTAAGCTAACAAAAGTATCCGCTTTACCCAATGTTCGTCGTTATTTTTGCCTTAATTCTGGTCTCTGTGTCGTTTGCACAGGGAGCGAGTTTTCTGGTGGATTTTAATGAGACTGGCGGGACTTCCCGTCCTGTAGGGACCTGGAATGAATACGATGCGCCCGGCGATATCAGGGGCGGGAAGCTGGCGGATTCCGGTGGGACGATTCCTACTTTCGGAGGACCTACCCTATCTGTAACGGGCGATATTACGGACAATACGCTGAACAGTGGGCTGGCTGTTTACCAGCCGGCGAACAACAGCGGCCGGAACCCGGTGTGGGCGGGAGCTGTAGGTCTGAATGGTGCGACCGGCGATAATTTCTATACAAACAATTCACCGAACAGCGTTGCGCATACCTTTACCCTCTCCTTCGGTGGACTGGAGGCGGGGAGCTATTTGAGCCTGGATCTGCTGGCCTCCCGAGATTCCACACTGGCGCGGGGATATTTCGATTACTCTCTGGATAACGGAACTACCTGGAGCGGCTTTACCGTGGTGGAATACGACGGCACGCCCACGACTCTGGGCGGTTGGGATACGAAGAACACGGCCACTCAGATCTTTTCGCTGAAGAATGATGGATTCACGAACCACCGCTATCTGACCATGAGCGGCACGCTTTCCGCGACTTCCACAACCCTGATGGTCCGGACAACGGATGATACTTCCGAGGCATCGGTATTCAGTGCGATGAATGCGTTGCGCCTGACCACGGTGCCGGAACCATCCAGCGCCGCGATGTTGATTTTGCCGGTGCTGGGTCTCGTTTTCCGTCGCCGACGCTGAGTGGCTGAAATGGCCGGCGGCGGAGGGTGAAGATAGCTTTACAAAAAGCTTCCTGCGGGTGGCGGCGTGCATAGTGTGGCGAACCGGGGGAGCAAGTTTGCCGACCCATGCATGATGTCACTTTCCCCAATCCAGCGTTTCACAGTATCCGGTTCACAACGCGTCCGGCATGGTTGCAAGCAGTTCGGCAAATGGCTGTCCGGTTCCGAGCGGCTGAAGGCGTGGTTTTACCCACCCGCGGAGATTCGGACCCCGGCGGAGAAGTATCGGGAGTTCAATGAGAATTGCTTCGCGGACATCCACGAGCAGGAAAGGATGCTGGCGGACGAGCCGCGGATGGCCTTCTACCACGAGGCTATCAGCCGGAAGATCAAACCGGGTGACCGGGTGATCGATCTTGGAACAGGGACGGGGATTCTGGCGGCGTTCGCCTCACGGCAGGGTGCGGCACAGGTTTATGCGGTCGATCATTCCTCGATCATCGAGCACGCGAAGGAGCTGGCGGCGGAGAACGGGATCGAGAATGTGGATTTCGAGGATGTGCACAGCTCCAAGCTTTATCTGGATGAGCCGGTGGATGTGATCGTGCACGAGCAGATCGGGGATTTCCTGTTCGATGAGGCGATGGTGCCGAATGTCTGCGATCTAAGGGACCGCCTGCTGAAACCGGGTGGTTTGATTTTGCCGAGCCAGTTCGAACTTTTCTGCGAGCCGATGACGCTGCATGACGACCGGCGGGTGCCCTTCATCTGGGAGCTGACCGATGTTTATGGCTTCGATTTTTCCAGCATGGAGAGGAGCTGCCCGACGGAGCCGGAATACCACAAGCTGGTGAGCTGTGATCCGGGAGTGGTTAAACATTTTCTAGGAAAACCGACACCGCTGGTGGAAGTGGATCTGCATACGATCAATGAGTCCACGGTGCCTCTTTCGGTGACGTTCACGAGGAAAGTGACAACAGCTGGAATGCTCGATGGACTGGTGGTCTATATGAAGGCAAAGGTGGATGACGATCTTGTGCTAAGCTCGAGCCCGCTGGATCCGGGCAGGGCGCCGCATTGGGGATTCCGTATTTTGCGTTTGGATCAGGTGCGCACGGAGATCGGCGATGAGCTGGAAGTGACATTGACAGTGGAGGATTGGGCGGATCCAAGCACCTGGCAGTGGATTTGCGAAAAGAATCGCAGAAGTTAGGAGCCGGCTGGCGATGGGTGTCCGTCCGGCTCCGTAGCAGAGCTTTGCAGTTGGATTTCCACCAGGCGTTCGAAGATTCCGGGGAGTTGGGCGATATCCACGTCCGGATCTTCCGCTCCCTGCTCACGCCCCAGCTCGAGCAAGAGCTGGATGGACTCGAGAGTGGAGAGGAAATCCGCGCGGGGTTGTTTCTTGAAGCGGTAGCCGGAAGGTTGGCGCGGGGTGAAGCTGACGGCGGGGAGGGTGCGGAGGTTTTCGCTGAGACGCAGGATTTTCCCGGCGAGCGGCCAGGTGCCATCGACGATGAAGATTTGCAGTTTTCCGTGAGGTGCGGTGGTGAGTGACTGGTAGCCTTCCTGCGAAAGATTCGCCGCATGGGGAGAGGGAAAGAGGAGCACGGAGGTGTATTCAGGGTCCTCGATTAAGGCGCGCATGGCGGGATCTTCGGTGAAATCGACCCCGATATGAAGTCGGCTGTTCCTCAGGGCCAGATGACAGAGTCGGCCGGTGCCGGTCTTTTGTTTCCGTGCCTCCTTCGGGTGCATGAGGATGACGAAGCGCGTGCGGGTATCAAAAGGCTGGATGAGGTGGCAAAGGCATACCGAGGCGGAGCGATCGCAGACATGGCAATGCTCCCGATGAACCGGTGAGAGGCTTCGCTTTCTATCGAGATATTCCTGGAGGTTCAATGGGTAGGTGGTAGGCGGATGTCACGTTTGGCTGTGGTTGGGCTTCTTTCAAGGGTGAAGTAAGGAGGGGAAGCGGGTGGTCATGGCGCGATTGCATGGAGGGTGGGAACCGGCTACACAGCGGGATGGGCAGCGAGGGTAAATTCTATGAATTGGATGTGCGGGTGATACCGAATGCATCCCGCGATGAGGTGACGGGCTGGCATGACGGCGCGCTGAAGATCAAAACCTCCGCCCAACCGGAGTCAGGGAAGGCCAACAAAGCGGTCTGCCTGTTATTATCACGTAAGTTGGGTTTACCGAAGCGAGCGGTGACGGTGGTGAGTGGGCAGAAGAGTCAGACGAAAAAGCTTCGGCTGGAAGCGGTGGAGCAGGAATCGATTGACGCGCACTGGCCCACCGGTTGAAAAAGGAAGGAAGCGGTGGCGATTCACGAATGGGTGCTGCCTTTTTCCCTGAGATGTGCCATCGTGGCCACTCCGCTTCAAGAGCCACCTGATCCATGACCAATAACGACATCCTGCGCCGTCTCCGCTACGCCTTTCATTATCCCGACGTAAAGATGGCCCAGATCATCGCACACACCGGAGTGGAAGTGACTCCGGAGCAAGTGAAGTGCTGGCTGCTGAAAGATGCGGAAGAAGGTTATCAGGAGATTTCGGACACGGATCTGTGCCGTTTCCTGGATGGGCTGATCATTGAAAAGCGCGGAAATCGCCCGGATGGCATGGTCCCGGAGCCGCTCAAGTTCCTCTCCACCAATGAGTCGCTGAAAAAGCTCCGGATTGCTCTGGAGCTGCGCGAGGAGGAAATGCTGGAGGTTTTCGAGCGGGTGGAGTTTGTCGTCACCAAGGCTGAGCTCGGATCGTTTTTCCGCAAGCAGGGGCACCGGAATTTCGCGAAATGCCCGGAGCAGGTTTTGAGGAAGTTCATTCAAGGTCTTGCGAAGGCACGTGAAGAAGCTGAATAGAGCGGCCACAGCGGAGGGCTATCCTAGGATATTTCTTCTCCCGATGAAGGGAGAAACAAAGCCACAAATGGTGACGGATTCTTCAGTCTAACGTCGGTTGCGTTTACTTCTTCCTGTGGTTGGGTGGCGGCTATGACACGCAGAGAATTGATACGAGTCGGCGCGGCACTTGGGATAGGTACAGCAGCCAGCAGGCTGGCGCTTGCCAAGGAATTGGAGATCCGCAAAACCAATGATCAGATCATGAAAACCAGGGGGCTGGTGGAAGCGGGTGATGAATTGCCCAAGAATGACACTAGCAGTGGCAAGCACTACCGCCCGGAACACAGAATGGGGTTGGGCGGACTTGCCGCGGGAAATGGTTTCAACACGATCTCGAGCGATGAAGAGATTCTCGGGATGTTGCATGCCGCCTGGGATTCCGGGATCAGGCATTTCGATACCTCGCCGTTCTATGGTCTTAGCCTGAGTGAGCGCCGTTTCGGAGATCTTTTGCGCAACAAGAAGCGCGAGGACTATGTGCTCTCATCCAAGGTTGGCCGGCTTCTCACTCCTTCCGCGGAGCCATTGCCGAAAAGGTGGCACTGGGCAGACCACTCACCGTTTCATTACCGCTATGATTATTCCGCATCGGGCACGCGTCGCTCCATCGAGGACAGCCTGCAGCGCATCGGCGTATCATCATTGGACATTGTGTATATCCACGATCTTTCCCCGCAAAACAGTGACATGGGAGAAGAATGGACGAAGTACTACGACGATGCAGTGAGAGGTGCGATCCCTGAGCTGACCAAGATGCGTGACGAAGGGATCATCAAAGGCTGGGGCTTCGGGGTAAACACGCCGGATGTGGTATATAAAGCGCTCGATATCTCCGATCCGGATATCTGTTTGCTGGCGCTCCAGTATTCTATTCTGGATCATGAGAAAGCCTTGGAGAAGACCTTCCCGCTGTTGGACGAGCGGGGTGTTTCAGTGGTCGTCGGAGCACCACTCAACGGAGGCTTTCTGGCGGGGAGGAACAGATTCAACTACTCCGGGGATATTCCTACCGAAATGCAGAAGAAATTTACCAGCATCAGTGCGGTGGCGAAGGATCACGGGATCGATATCAAGACCGCGGCCCTGCAATTCGCGGAGGCTCCTTCGACAGTCTCGGCCATCATTCCGGGTGCAAGGACAAAAGAACAGGTGGAGGAAAACGTGGCTTCGATGAAGGTGCAGATCCCGGCCGCGTTCTGGGGTGAATTGAAGGAAAAAGGTCTCATCGCTGCCAAAGCTCCGGTTCCCGCGTAGGGTGGTGGGTTTCTGCCAGGAATTCTAAAACGAAAAAAGCCATCGGAACGAATCCCGATGGCTTTTTTGGTGAATTTAAGGGAATTAGTTAAAATTCCACATCTTACCTTTTTCCTGATCCTCAAAAACCTTGGCACTGTTCATGTAGGAATCCGGTGGGTTAGGGAGTGGGCCGTCATCCAAGACAGGAAGTTTCGCGCCGATTGTGGAGTCCCATGGTTGGGTGGAAGCTACGTTTACCGGTGTGCCGACTCTGGTCATATCGAACACTTTGCGTGCTGCGTTGAGCGGCATGCGGACGCAACCGTGTGTGGAAGGGTATGGCTTCACAAAGCCCCAGTGCATTCCGTATGCAGGGCTGTAGAAGGACATCCAGTAAGTCATCGGGTAACCCGCACCCGGATTTCCCTGGCGGCGGCGATGGCGTGTTTTGGAGTTGATTTTGAAATTGCCCTTCGGTGTAGGAGTGGCAGTAGTGCCCACGCCGACAGGTGTCGCGAGGAGGACTTCGTCTCCTTCGGTAACGTAGAGCTTACCTGCGCTGGTGCTGATATGCACTTTAACCGCGGAAGGGTTGCTAGGCGTTTTGGCCGGAGGATCGAATGAGAATGCGGTCCCGGAGCCTCCGGTGCTCATGTTCCCGCAGGAACTCAAGAGGATAGCGGCTCCGCCAAGGGCGACGGATATTGCGAATCGTAGTGGTTTGTTCATTGAATGTATCTGAGTTGACTGAGACGCGGCAAGGGTGACCCATGAATGGTTAAAATCAATTAAGTTCTTTCAAAAGGATCAAAGGTCACAATTCAGCATTCGCCACCGTTCAAGGGAGTGGGGGAGCGCCTTTTGGAGAGTTGTGAAATATTTTCGAAATACGGGTGAATAGCGGCGGCGGCGGGTGAGTCTGAAAGGGGTAATGAAACAATATCTACTTCCTGCAATTGCAGGCATACTGGCAATTTCCGCAAACATCGTAGTAGCCGCTCCAAAGGACGACTCTCATGAACCGCAGCGGAAAGTTGAAAGCAAAGGTCACGAGCACGACAAGCAACCGGAAAAAAGCTCCAACAAAGGTCCGGTCAAGGCGCAGAGCAAACAACCGGCAAAGTCCTACAGTAAAGCTCCGGTGAAGGCCAAGAGCAAAGCTCCTGATAGAGGACACAATAGCTGGAACGACCGTCTCGAAGTGCGTGCCCAGGTGCGTCTACAGAAACTGGGTTACTACCGCGGAGCTATCGACGGTGATTTCGGCCGTGGCTCCCGTGCCGCTCTTGTAAGATTCCAACAGGGAAAACGCCTTAGGCAGTCAGGTGTGCTGGATTCAGCAACCATCCGTGCGCTGGGTATCTAGTCTTCTGGCTTTCCCGTGAATGGGGTCGGCGTTTCGTTGGAGCTTTCTATTGGAAAGACTCTGCAATGGAACACCGGCCCCATTTTTGTGTCTCAGGTTAAAATCTGGCCGATGGTTGACAGATGGAAATGAGAGTGGATGCTCCCTGCCTCATGAAAGTCCGGACTTTTCCTTATCTAATGATCACCGCTGCGATGGTAGCGGTTCCCGCTCTTGCGCGTTCCGAGGAGGCTCCGGACGCTAACACTCCCGCAGCTGCCGAATCGGCGGCTGCCCAACCAGAAAAGAACACAATGCCTGAAACACCAGCAGATGTAGCCGCCGCTCCCGCCGATGCCGCCAAGACCGAAAGTGGTCTGGCCTCGAAAATTCTCCAAGCCGGAACCGGCGACAAGAAACCAACCGCCGCCGATACGGTGACCGTTCATTACTCCGGCTGGACCACGGACGGTAAAATGTTCGATAGCTCCGTGAAACGTGGCGAGCCTACCAGCTTTCCGCTCGGTGGAGTCATCGCCGGCTGGACCGAAGGTGTTCAGCTGATGGTCGTCGGCGAAAAACGCCGTTTCTGGATCCCGGAAGACCTTGCCTACGGCCCGGTAGTAGCAGGCAGCGGCCGCCCCGGTGGTATGCTTTGCTTCGATGTGGAGCTTCTTGAAATCAAGGAAGCCCCAAAGCCGCCGGAAGACACGGAAAAGACCGAGAGTGGAGTCGCCTACAAGATCACCAAGGAAGGTGAGGGTGATAAGCCAGGCGCATCCGACGTCGTCACATTCCATTTCACCGCCGCGACCATGGAAGGCCAGACCGTGCAGGACAGCCGCTCGGAGCCAGCACCTCCAAGCGTCCCGCTCGATAAGCTCCCACCAGCACTTGGCGAGCTCTTTGCCGATATGAAACCCGGCGAGCTTCGCAAAAGCTGGTTGCCTGAGCCACAGGTTCCGGGTGGATTCATCGTTGCTGATCTTGAGCTCATTTCCTTCAAGGCAGCTCCTCCCGCACCTCCGGTTCCCGAAGACGTATCGGCAGCTCCGGATGATGCCGAGAAAACCGAAAGCGGAATCGCCCACAAGGTGCTCGCAGAAGGCAAGGGTGAGGAACATCCGAAGGCAACCGATACAGTAAAGGTTCACTACTCCGGCTGGACCACGGACGGTAAAATGTTCGATAGCTCCGTCACTCGCGGTGATGCAGCTCAGTTCCCGCTTAGCGGTGTGATCAAAGGCTGGACAGAAGGTGTGCAGCTGATGGTTGTCGGTGAAAAACGCCGTTTCTGGATCCCTGCGGATCTCGCATACGGTCCGGCAGTTCCAGGCAGCGGCCGTCCCGGTGGTATGCTTGTGTTCGATATCGAGCTTCTCGAAATCGCCAAATAGTTTCGTTTTTAATGGCGGCTACCTGCCGGGTTTTCAAACCATAGGGCAGGTAGTCGTTTTTAAACGTGTGATTGAATAATCTCACACGGCTTTCTCTGGTTTCAGAGAAAATATTCCCTCTGGCAATAGTCTCCAAGGGATTTGACAGATGCGGAGTTCCGCTGTCTGCTACCGCTGGCAAATACAGTGGCGATCATATCCGCTGGTTTGAAGCCAGTCCCGATGACCGTATCCACCGAACGTCCGATTCACGCAGCAGTAATGACCCCATGGGTTATCGTACTGGTTGCATTGATCGGGCTGAATGCGTTCTCGCAGGAATACTCAAGGGTTCGTAGGGACGATTCCACCGGCAAGGCTGCGCTCACGCAACCTGTGGAAGTCGCAAATACTTCGGGGAATTTTTCCGGTCCGCTGGTTTTCCTGACCGCCCACTCCACCAGCTATGCGGCCATTCTGGTATCGCAGGTGTTGGGTCTCGAGGTTTCGCATGAAGAGCCTTTGGCGGAGTTCCCACATGGAGCGGTCCGCGGGCGTGCACCTCCGGTAAAAATTCAAGCCTGAGTGTTGCCGTCTTTGGCGGTTTTATACAGAACTTCGATCCATGGGTTCCCGCTTTTTGGGACTCTTTGGAATTATTTTCGGAGAAGTCACACTCATTCAGCTGCTTTGATCCGTGTGGAATGAAGCCATGCTTCCGTGCCATTTCCCGCACCCGATTCGCCCGCCCGGGTAGAGTTTTATCCGGCTCCATGAGTTCATGGAGTCACGCATCACGTGGATTTGATCCACATTTCAAAATTCAAATATTTCAACCTTTTCAAAATTATGATCCAGAGGCTTTTTCCAAAAATTATAGGCGGCAAGAACGAACGCGAGGTAAACCGCATTCGTCCGACCGTAGCCCGCATCAACGAAATCGAAGGTGCGCTCCAGCGCGAGCCCGATGAGAAACTTCTACTTCTCACCCGCGATTGGCAGAGCCATCTGGCGCGCTACCATCCGCTGGATGCACCTCCGAGATCGGCCATCGAACGCATGGACGAGCAAGCTTTGACAGATACAGCCGATGCGATCGAGGCACGTTTCTCTTTGCTTCGGAAGGAGTTTTCCGGGCTTCCAGCCAGTATCGCTCCGAATCCGAAATCCATCGAGGCCGCCAAATCAGCTTTTGCCGGTATCGAGGAGAAATTTGTTAAATCCCGTGCCCGGTATCTGGATCGCATACTTCCCGAGGCATATGCCGTGGTGAAAAATGCGGCGCGCCGGCTTTGTGGTAGCGAGATTCTCGTCAGCGGGCAGGCGATGAAATGGCAGATGGTCCATTTCGATGTTCAGTTGATCGGAGGTATCGCACTGCACCGCGGTCTGATCGCTGAGATGCAAACGGGTGAGGGAAAGACATTGGTGGCCACGCTGCCCGTTTATCTGAACGCCTTGGCAGGGCTGGGGGTTCACGTAGTCACGGTGAACGATTACCTCGCGCAGCGGGATTCCGAATGGATGGGTGCCTTGTTCCGTTTTCTCGGGCTCACCGTTGGCTGCATCCAGAGCCAGATGCCGTCCGACCTGAGGTTTGAAAGCTATGCCTGTGATATTACCTACGGCACCAACTCCGAATTTGGATTTGATTACCTCCGCGACAATGGCATGGCCATCAGCCGCGAAGAGCAGGTCCAGCGCTCGCACTACCTTGCGATAATCGATGAGGTGGACTCTATCCTTATCGATGATGCCCGCACTCCGCTCATCATCAGCGGGGAGGGCTCACATGATTCCTACCAGTTCGGCATCTGGAAGCCGGTTGTGGAGAAGCTGGTCCGGCGCCAGACAGAGCTTTGCAACCGCATCGCAACAGAGGTCGAGCAAGCTCTGGCGGATGGCGATACCGCTGCTGCCGGCACCGGGTTGTTGAAACTCAAGCACGGCCAGCCACGCAACCGGCGTTTCATGAGGTTTATGGAAGATCCGGAAATCAGGAGGCTGCTGGAGAAATTCGAGTTATCCCACCAACAGGGGCCGTTTGGTAACAAGGTGTTCAAGCTCAAGGAGGAGCTCTATTTCGTGGTCGATGAAAAACTCCAGGACGCGGATCTGATGGAAAAGGGCCGCCTGTTTCTCTCTCCGAACGATCCGGATACTTTCACCCTTCCCGACATGGCCTCCCGCATCGCGAGGATCGAAGCCGATGACGGACTGACACCGGAGGAAAAATCCGTGGAGCGCCTGACCGTTCAGCAGCAGCTCGATGTACAGGGAGGAAAGATCCACGGAATTTCCCAACTATTGAAAGCATACTGCCTGTATGAGCGGGATGTGCACTACGTGGTCCGCGGGGACAAGGTCACTATCATCGATGAAAGCACCGGACGTGAAATGGCCGGTCGCCGTTGGTCCAGTGGGCTTCATCAGGCAGTGGAGGCAAAGGAAAATGTATCGATGGAGAAGGAAACCAGCACTTACGCCACCATCACCATCCAGAACTATTTCCGACTCTATGAGAAACTGGCGGGAATGACTGGCACCGCGGAGACCGAGGCGGCTGAGTTCCATGATATCTACAGGCTGGATGTGTTACCCATTCCCACCAATGCGGCGAACCTCCGGATTGATGAAAACGATCAAATCTTCAAAACGCGAAGGGAAAAATACAACGCGGTTGTTTCACGGATCGAGGAAGCTCATGCGATCGGTCAGCCGATTCTTGTTGGCACGGCTTCGGTTGATTCCTCGGAAACTCTTTCCCGAATGCTCAAGCGGGCACGGATTGAACACGCGGTGCTGAACGCGAAGCACCACGAAGAGGAGGCTGCTATCGTAGCACTGGCCGGGCAAAAAGGAGCCGTCACGGTTTCCACCAACATGGCAGGACGGGGCACCGATATCAAACTTGGCGAAGGAGTGGACGGCCTGGGCGGCTTGTTTGTCATCGCGACGGAGCGGCATCCATCGCGGCGGGTGGATAGGCAGCTCCGCGGGCGTTGCTCACGCCAGGGAGATCCGGGACGGTCACAGTTTTTCGTTTCCTTCGAGGATGAGCTGATGCGGAACTACGCCGCTCCGGATCGCATGGCGGCGTTGATCGAGCGATCGCGTAAAATCGATGGAAAGAACTCGAAGCTGCCATCGCTCGGGAAGCTTGTGGAAACCGCCCAACGCCAGGTGGAGCAAAGGGACTACAAAAGCCGCAAGCGTGTCCTCGATTTTGATGATGTGATGAACCTCCAGCGTGAGATCGTTTACGGCTACCGGAACGAGGTGCTCTGCACCGAGGATATCCGCCAGCTGATTGATGACCTCGTCCTTGAAATAATAACGGGCGGAGTCGGCCTTCATCTGGGCAGGCTGCACCGCTACGAACCGGATTACAGTGAGCTCCTCCATTGGATTCACACGAATCTGCAGATTGGCACGACGGAGGCAGAGGTGGCGGATCTTGATGGAAAAGGACTGATCTTCCTGCTGGGGGAAAAAGTAAAAGAAGCCTATGAAGCACGTATCCACGATCTACCGTCCGAGGCGATGGAGCAGGAGCAACGCCGTATGGTGTTAATGGCAATCGACCGGAAATGGCAGGAACACCTTGAATCCATGGATGAGTTGCGGGAGGGCGTCTATCTGCGCTCACAGGGGCAGAAGGATCCGCTGGTGGAGTTCAAGAACGAGGCTTACGGGCTCTTCGTTTCCCTGATGGATACGATCCGGCGGGACTCGTTGCACAATCTGTTCCGCTCCGCGACCGGCATGGCGGATTTCCTCGCGCAGCTCCAGACCCGGCCGTCAGAGGGAGGTGGGCTGGAGCTTAAAATGCCACCAAAGCCGGCATCTACCATTGCTGCGAATCCCGGGCGCAACGATGCCTGCCACTGTGGAACCGGGAGGAAATACAAACACTGCTGCGGGCGCATGGTGTGAGCCGAAACTGCCGCTTTCCGGATCACTGATATTGAAATCCCGACAAAAACATTCTCAGTGGTTCGGAAGTGTGTCAGTTTCCCGCCTACTCACTCATGTCACTCTCACAAAAAGGCTACAAAACCATCAATCATAACGACGTCCAATACCGCTGGATCATGAAGAACCGTGGTGGAGTCAATGTGGCCTCAATTTATACGAATGCCGCGCTTGGCGGGCGTGAGTTGCTCGCGGAATTACCACGGGTGGTGAGCTTGAGCATGGTCGGTGATGCGGTCGATTTCGCCCACGATAATGACTGGAATCCGAATCGGGCGGGTGAACCTTTGCGCTGCAAGCACACGCGCAAGGGATTCGTTCTGGCGGAATAAAGTTCCACGGAGTGAACCTGAGAATTTCTGAATTTCAGGATGTTCAAATGGCTGCTGGGTCGTAGTTTGCGGACCCCTTATGTCTGTTAAAATTCGTTTCATATCCGCCACGGCCGATGCACTTGTTCTCGCGAAAGTAGGCCACCCCCAGCGCGATGAGCCGCTCCAAACTTCCAGGGAAGTTTTCAAGATCGACGAGAAAGACGAGGAGTCGCTGGCCGCACTTTTCCTCAAGCCGTTCAAGAACCTCACAGGACATCGCTTCCAGCATCATTCATCGCTGAACCAGCATGAGATGAACGCCTGCGCCGCCGCAATCTTCGCCTCCGAGGATGGACTACTGGAGAAAGGCTGCGACATCGCGAAGCGTCTCTACTCCAAGTCGAATCACCCGAACATCAAGTCCGGAGATCTTTGTATCTCGCTGATTAAGGACATCGAACTCAATGGCGAAATGGTCCAGGGCCTGTGCATCCTGAAATCGGAAAGTGTGGTCCCGTTTCTGAGCATCTCCACCCGTGATGGTGATCTGGAACTGCATACGGAGCAGGGGATCAATCCCGAGAAAATCGACAAGGGTTGCCTGATTCTCAACCATCTGGAAACCAAGGGTTACTACGTGCTCACCTTCGATCGCAGCGGATCGGAATCACGCTTCTGGGTGCGGGATTTCCTCGGCCTCGTGCCGATTTCCGATAGTCCGTTTCTCACGAATAAATACGCGAATATGGCGGTGGCCTTCATGGAGAAAGAGAAGAAGGAAACTCCACCGGCATCAGACGATGCGCCACCGTGGGATGCTTCCAATGCCGCACGGGATGCGATCACCTATTTCGAAGAGAAGGAGAATTTTAACCTCGAGGAGTTCGAGGAAGAGGTTTTGAAAACTCCGGAAGCCAAGGCGAAATTCGCCGAGCATCGCAGTCAGATCGAAGAAGAGCAGGGACACAAACTTGAGGATAAATTCGAGATTTCCAAAAAGGACGTCACCAAGGCGAAAAAGAAGATCCGCTCCGCGATGAAGCTGGATACCGGTGTGGACATTAAGCTCAAGCCCGGCCTCGCGGCACAGCCCGAAAAGGTGCTGGAGCATGGCTTCGATGAAGAGAGAAAGATGAAATTTATCAAAATCTACTTCAACGAAGACCTCGCGGAATAAGCCCGCCACGCCATGGGGCGGGGACAACTTGATCCCTTGACCCCGTAGCTAACTGAGTTATCAGTCGGGCATATGTCAGCTCCATCACTACGCCAGCAAACCAAACAGCAGATTGAAAAATCCCGCTCGGGCAACCCGCTGTTTATGCAATCGGTGGATGAAATTATCGCTGCGGCGAAGAAGTTCGAGACCGGTGCGGATGCTTTGGCTGTCGGTCTGGCTGCACCACAGTTCGAGCTTCCGGATGCTGCAGGAAAAGTTGTTTCGCTGGCAGAGTTACTGGCAAAAGGTCCTGTCGTAGTTACTTTTTACCGCGGTTCCTGGTGCCCATACTGCAGTTTACAATTGAAGGCTCTTCAGGAGGTTCTTCCTGAAATTCATATGCTGGGCGGAAGTCTGGTGGCTATCAGCCCCCAGGTTCCGGATTCCTCTCTGAACTCCTCGGAAAAGGCTGCTATGGATTTTACGGTCCTCAGCGATCAGGATGCCCGTACAGCCAAGGAATACGGAGTTTCCTGGGAGGTCCCGGAGCGGATTCTCCAGCACATGCGGGACGATAGGAAACTCGATCTGGAATCCATCAACAACGGCAATGCAAACATCCTGCCCATTCCCGCTACCTTCGTACTCAACCCGCAAGGAGTGGTCACCTGGCGATTCGTGGATGTGGATTACCGTACCCGGGCGGAGCCCTCCGATATCATTTCAGAGCTGCGGAAAATTTCGGCCATGTAGCGCCGGACGCGGGTAGGAATTCAGGGATCAGGACTGCCTGATGCTAACCATGCAGACGTCGTCGACGAAATCGGTTTTACCCGAGAACTTCCGCACGTCCTCCAGCACCGCGGCAAAGAGTTCCACGGCCGGGAGATCTGAGTGTTTCGAAAGGGATTCGTAGAATGCTTCCACCCCGAATTCGTTTTCATCCGCGTCCTCCATTTCGAAAATGCCGTCTGTGAAAAGCACAATGCGATCATCCTTCTCGAATGATTTGGTCTGGGCGGGAAAAACAGCATCTTTCATCAAACCGATGGCCGGTCCGCTGCGCTTCTTCCCATCGCCCAATAGTCCTGTCATTCCCTTCCCCTGGCGTAGGCACACCGGCTTCGGATGGCCCGCGCTGGCAAAGCGGATCTGGCCTTTCGCAGGATCGGCCACGAAGTAAAAGGCGGTGGCGATGAATGGCTCATCTATGTGCTCCAGCACCGCACGCACCCGGTTGTTCAGGGCGCTGAGGAAACGGCCGGGGTAGAGCATGTGGGGGCGCAGCTCATCCAGCAAACCGCGAATGATACCGGTGATCAATGCCGCTTTTACACCGTGACCCATCACATCGCAAATGAGTACGCCCACCCGCCCACGGGAGAGAGGCACGATGTGGAAAAAATCTCCGCCGACGGCCGCCGCAGGGCGATAATGATGGGCTATCACCAGTCCGCTGCCACCTTTCACAATCGAGATTTCATCCTCATCCGGTAGTAGTGCTTCCTGAACTTTCCTCGCCATTTCCAGGTCTGCCTGGATCTGATTGTTTTTCTGTTCCAGGGCCATTTCCATCTCCTTGATCTCGGTGAAGTCCTTGTTAATCCCGCATACGCCGATGATTTCCCCATTGGAATTCTTGAGCGGAAACTTGCTGGTATAGCCCCAGGCCACACGGCCGTCCGGGTAAATCAGGCGCTCGATTTTTCCGACCAAGGGTTTGCCGGTGTCTATCACGCCTTGCTCGTCGGCAGCGGTCTCTCTGGCGGTTTCCTCGCTCCAGAAATCAAAGTCGGTGCGGCCGATCAAATCGGAGGGATCCGCTTTCATATACTCCGCTACGGCTCGGCTATGGCGGATGAATCGACCGTCCCTATCCTTGAAATAGACGTGATCGGTGGTGTTTTCCAGAAGGAAGGCGAACAACTCGGTATCGCTGGGCGCGGCGGTATCTGTAGATGGATTTTTCACGGAATACCCTCTACCCTAGCGTGAATAATCGCGGTGAAAAGATCATCTTTCGGAGAGTTCTTCGGTGATGGGAGCGGGGGAGGATTACTTGCTCTACTGGGCTCGTATTGTATTGTTCAGCTAATTCCGTCGATTGCCGCGGAACAAAAATTTCACCCGAGGAATGTCCGAATGATTGAATGGAACGAGAAGAATTATCACTGCCCGGTGGAGGTTTCCATGGACATGCTAAGTGGGAAATGGAAATGCCTCATGCTCTGGCACCTGCACGATGGCACGAAGCGCTACAAGGAACTGGAGCGAATCGTCCCGGGCGTCAGCCAGAAAATGCTCTCCCAACAGCTTCGCGAGCTGGAGCGCGATGGGCTCTTGATTAAAACCATTTTCCCCGAGGTCCCGCCGCGGGTGGAATACTCGCTCACGGATCTCGGGAAAAGTGCCTTCCCCATTCTGGAAATGATGCACCGCTGGAGTGTTGACCAACTTGGGGTCCTAGTGACTTCAGGGAACTGAATCTTGTCGCGAGGGCAGTGGACACAGAAACGCGAATCCACCTGTGGATAAATTCGCGTATCACTCTGCTTCTGCGCGAGTTGTTTAACTATTTCTGATATGCACCAGCGGAGTAGGTGAGCTCGTAGCTATGGGAGTAGATCTCGATGAGATTGCCGAATGGATCCTCGCAATAAACCATACGATAAGGTTTCTCCCCGGGATAATATTCGCGGATCGGCATGCGTTTCTTTCCTCCGTTTTCCACGATCTTTGCCGCCAGACCTTCGATGTCAGGATCCTGGACGCTGATGTGGAAGAAACCACTTTTCCAATACTCGAAGTTGTTCTCCCGCTTCTCGGCATTGCGAAACTCGAAGATCTCGATGCCGATTTTATCGCCGGTCGCGAGGTGGGCGATTTTGAATTTCTCCCATCCTTCGCCGAAGACATCATCGCACATCACGCCGATGGCAGATTCGTCGGAAACGATCTCCGTGGGCGGCATGATCACATACCAGCCGAAGGTCTTGGTGTAGAATTCAACGGCTTGTTCGAGGTTGGTTACGGAAATGCCTACGTGTGAGAAGGCTCTTGGATAGGTTATCGGGGTATTCATCTCGGTGTCGTTTTTCAAATTTCATGCATCGTTCCCTCCACGGGCACCCGATGCAGGAGACACTCAAGGCTCTCCTGTGAAACGCCGCAAGAGGGCACTATTTGGTTCGATACGCACCAAAAGGTCTGAATTGCCGCCAACAGGTTGCTGGCGGCTGAAAACTTTTTCCAAGAAAAACGCCTGAAAGGTGAACTCTACTTGAGAGTCTTGGTCCATTCCGCAAGTTCGGTGATGGTAGCCACTTTCTTGTCGGCAGGAATTGCCAGCGGATAGAGCGCTTTTCCGGGACGTGTTACAAAGACGCCGGTCATGCCAGCTGCTTTCACACCCGCGATGTCCCAGCCGTGCGCAGCCACCATCATCGCTTCCTCGGGTTTCACATTTGCCTGTTTCAGCGCCCATTCATAGGAGGCCAACGCCGGCTTGTAGACCTTTTCGTCCTCCACGCTCAGGCGCGCCTCGAAGAACTCGATAAGTCCGGCGTTTTCAAACTGGGTCTTCACTCCCTTGTTCGAGGAGTTGGTAAAGCTGATCAGACGGAATCCCTGGTCTTTCAGCGATTGCAGACCTTCCTTAACGTCCGGATGGGGAGGGAGGCTACGCAGCGGCGTGACAATCGCCTCGCGGGCTGCTTCTTCGGTAAGCTCGATTCCATTGGTCTCCGCGGTCATCATTAGAGCGGCGACACCGATGTCCGCAAAGCCGTGATAGCGGCCGGTCACCGTATCCACGAGGGAGTAATGGAGCATAGTGGAGAACCAGAGTGGCAGCAGTTCTTCGCGGCCGTCGAGCGCCTTGCCCACGGATTCCCGCATCTGTCCCAAGTCCAGGAGGGTTTCGTTTACGTCAAAGAAGATCACTTTCGGTCTCGTGACCTCGGTGGCCATTTCGTCATCGGCTCTTGCGATCGTGGGACTAAGGAGGAGCGCTGTAGCTAGTAGGAGTTTGGTAATAGGCATAGTTTGTCTGGTTGGTCCGCGTAAGATGCCTCAGGACCGGGATTATTCCTTCGAAAACTCCGGAAAAGATTGGCTACTTCAGCTTACGGCTATCCATCTTGAATACCCGGAGGAGGAAGATGAGACTCGGAAAGATAAAAACGCTACCCGCCAGAAGGGCTAAAAGCAGTTGGCGCAGCGTGGCATCCGGTGCCGCAGTGTCATAGAAGCTCAGCGGCCCTGTGGTGGTGACAACCGCATTGGGCGCATAGAGAACCCACCAGCCAAAAAGAATCAAGACCACCTGGCCGGAGGCTACCACACGGGTCCGCATGGTGTGGTGTAGGGAAACGAATTTCCATAGGGCAAAGAACATTCCGGTGGCCAGGACCATCGCCCCTATGGCCAGCGGGTGGCGGATGAAGAGATGCAGAAGCTCCGTTTCCTCCCAAAGCGAGGCGAGAAACACCAAGCCTCCGGAGACGATCACCGCTCCGTTGGCCATTGCCGCGCGCCTGATGAAGTGTTGCTGGAGATCTGCGTCCTCCGTTTCCCCGATCAGAAACACACTCGCTAGGAAAGTGAAGATGCATGCCACGAACACACCCACGGCCAGCGGGAAAAATCCCCACCACGGCGCGATGTAGGCTGTATGGAAATCGGTCGCTTCCAGATCAATTGTCCCGCGCGTAAGACTCGCTGCGATGATCCCCAACCAGATGGATGTCCACAAACTGGAGATGCCGAAGAGCCAGGTATACGTGCCCTGGCTGACCGGCGCCTGGATCGCATCGTAGTGACGGAAGGTAAAAACGGTTCCCCGAACAACCACCCCTACCAGCAGCGCGAGCATCGGGATGTGAAGGTGCACCATCAGTGTGGTGAAGATCGTCGGAAAGCCCATGAAAAGGATTACCACAATGAGGATAAGCCACATGTGGTTCGCCTCCCAAACGGGGCCCATGGCGTGATTGATTACTCTCTTCTGGAGATCGCGGTGTTTGTTTCCCGGAAGAAACTCGAGGATCCCCGCGCCGAAGTCTGATCCACCCAGCAGGATGTAGAGCAGCAGGGAAGCGGCGATGAACAGGATCAGGACGGAGATCATCATGACTCGATTTTGCTTTGGGTGATGCGGATCTGGCGGGCGAAAAGCCATATACTCACTGCTGCCAGCGAAAGGTAGAGCACCAGGAATAGATAGAAGTGGTAGACCATCCCGGGCATCGGCGTCACCGCATCCTTCGTGCGGAAAATTTCATAAATAATCCACGGCTGGCGACCCACCTCCGTCACGATCCAGCCGGCTTCGATCGCTATGAAGCCGAGCGGTGTAGCCGCGGCCAGCGCCCACAGGAACCATCGCGGGAAATTCTTTTTCTTATAAAACCAGAAGAACAATACCGCCAGCAGAGCCATCAGCATTCCGATGGCTACCATCAACTGGAAGGCAAGGTGGACGATGAGAACCGGAGGCCAGTCCTCGCGGGGATATTGATCCAGCCCGATTACCTCGGCGGCTGGATCCATATGTGCCAGCACGCTCAGCATTCCCGGTAGCTCCAGCCCCCATTTCATCGTCTGCGTATCAACATCCGGTATGCCGCCTATCGTGAGCGGTGCCCAGGTCTGGGTCTTGAAGTGTCCTTCCAGTGCCGCCAGCTTTGCCGGCTGGAGAGTCGCCACCTGCTCGGCCGCGAAGTGCCCGCTCATCGGCTGCAGCAGCGCCGCCACCGCTCCGAAGATCATCGCCAGCTTCATGGCCTTCAAATTCAGATCCCGCGCACGGCCGCGGAGATAGAGAAATGCGTGAACTCCACCCACCGCGAAGCCTACCGCCTGGATTGCCGCCAGCTGCATGTGCAGGGATTGGTGGGCCCAGGCATCATTGAACATCGCCGCCACCGGATCGATGTTCAGTGCCTCACCGTTCACCCAGTCGAACCCCTGCGGAGAATTCATCCATGAATTCGCCGCCACGACGAAAATGCCCGAGGCGAAGCCCGAAATCCCGACAACCACCCCGGTGCCCCAGTGCACCCACGGCTTCATCCTGTCCCAGCCATAGAGAAATAGCCCGATAGCCACCGCCTCCACGAAGAAAGCAGTGCCCTCCCAAGAAAAAGGCATCCCGATGATCGGGCCGGCGTGCTGCATGAATCCCGGCCATAGTAGCCCCAGCTCAAACGAAAGGACCGTGCCCGATACAGCGCCAACGGCGAATAGGATCGCCACACCCTTCATCCACATTTTCGTGAGTTCCAGATAAACGCGCTCGCCCTTCTTCAGGTAAATATAATGCGCCGCCGACATCAGGAACGGCATGGTCATACCGATTGCCGCGAAGATAATGTGAAAGCCCAGCGAAAAGGCCATGGTCGCGCGCGCTGCTGTAAGATTGTCCATCGGAAAAATCGTTAGTCGGGGTCGCTGGCTAATCGATGTCTGGCTGATTGCCGGAATCAATCCAGCTGGCTCACCGAGATCTGGATATGATGAATAGTGGGTCTTTTTAAACCTCGCAAGCGGCTATTTCTTCAGAAAACCCTTCTTACTGCATGGATCCTACCACTTGCCGGTTTTCGCCCAATTCCGGTAGTGGGCCATTCTTCCGTTCACTTTCCAGACTGGCACCAGGCAGCGGTCTCCCAGCATATCGAAGCATTCCTCAGCGAATTTCCGGTCCTTTGCAACAGTTGCCAAATACGCGGCTTCACTCAACTCCGTAATCGCATCGGGATATTTCGCATGAATTTCCCGCACTCCCTCCTTAAAGAGATCGCGGTCCAGTTTCCTGTAGTTCACCGTATCCTGCCGGAATGCGAAAAGGTCCAGCACGATACGGGCGTACCTTTCTTTGCCCATTTCCTTGTTTTCCTCTGCCACGTATTTGGCGAAGAATTCCCAGTCTCCCGGCTCGCCATACCAGCGGGGTAGAAGGGAATAGCCGCGACTCAGTAGGGTGTGATGATATCCCGGCTCCAGTTCCAGACTGGCCACTACGAAGGAATCGAAGGCGTCCGGCGGTAGGCCGGCCCCGAGAGCAATACGGGTGGCGATCACATAAATGGAGGGGTCCGTGATTTCGGTTTCAGCAAATGCGGCTTCAAGGACATCTCCTGCCTTACCAAGTCTTTCCGTCATTAGTCTCCATCCCTCGTCCGATACAGTGGAGGCGAATCCACCGCCCCGGGCACGCCATGCATAATCCACATAAAATGCAGCCAGAGATATACGGGGGAATTGGGAGTCCGGCTTTTCCGAAATCCATTTTCCCAGCGCCTCGCCCCGGCTCTCCCAGATCTTCGTCGGTAAATTGTCATTCAGCTCGAAGAACTCATGAAATGCTTTAATTTTCCAACAGCCATTGGGGAATCGCTCCTTACCGTTGAGGAAACCGGTGGCCATTTCGTCAAGTGCGGTAAAATCCCCCTTATCCAGCAGAGCAACGGCTTTTTCTTGCAGTGCATTGATCTCGGCCGTGGTAGGACTCTCTGTTAGAATCTCCATTTCGCTATTTTCCCGGATCTCGGAAACAGTGATATTTTCCTGCTCGGAAATCCGGGGCCATATCTCGTCCGTGCGCTGTTTCGCCTTTCTATCCTTGGTTGCCTTCGCTTCCTGTCCAGCCGGAGCTTCCACTTCGGGGTCGCTTTTTTCGCAGCTGAAAAGCATGAATGATACGAATATGGCCGGAAGGGCTATGGAACTCAGCCGTGACGTAATGGATTTTCTTCGCTGCATAAGTAGTATCACATAGTTTCAGCGGGAGAATACAACCATGTATTCTAGTAAAAAAGTTATACCGAATCGATCAAACATAATTCCTATAAGGCCCTGCGCACTTCCGAATATGAGTAGTCGATTGGTAGATCCTTTCCTGTCGCTTATTTCACAATCAATCTGTTGAAATATAGGGAAGTGCTTCTAGCTTCCCGGATGATGAGAAATATTACCGGCCTGGCCGTTGGACTTTTATTGGGAGCTGCTGCCGTGTCCGTTGCAGGGGCTGAGGAAGCCACCGGCGCTCTTGGCGCGCGTCTGGAGAAATTCGACTACCCATTCACCGTTCATACCTTCGCCTTCACCGATCAGCAGCAGGATCTGGAAATGGCCTACATGGATGCGAAACCGGAGGAGGGGAATGGCGAAGTCGTCCTTCTACTTCATGGAAAGAATTTCAGCGCAGCCTATTGGGAGGCAACCGCGAATCGCCTCACCGCCGAGGGTTACCGCGTCATCATGCCGGACCAGATCGGCTTCGGGAAATCCTCCAAGCCCGCCCACTATCATTTCACCTTTCAGGCACTCGCGAACAATACCCTGGCACTACTCGATAAGCTGGGTGTGGAAAAAACGCACGTCCTGGGACACTCCATGGGCGGCATGCTGGCCAGCCGCTTCGCGCTCATGTATCCGGATCGCACACAGTCACTCATTTTAGAAAACCCGATCGGTCTCGAAGACTGGAAAACCAAGGTCCCTTACCCGGGCGTGGATAAATGGTACGAAGGGGAGCTGAACAAATCCGCCGAGGGTATCCAGGATTATCAGCTGAAGAGTTACTACGATGGCAAATGGAAGCCGGAGTACCAGCCATGGGTTGATATGCTCGTGGGCATGATCAAAAGCGAAGACTATCCCGCGGTCGCGTGGAATCAGGCACTGACCTACGATATGATCTTTACCCAGCCAGTGGTCTATGAATTCCCGCTTATCAAGGCACCCACTTTGCTCATCATCGGTCAGCGCGATACCACCGCTATCGGGAAAAATACCGTGCCGGAGGAAGTCGCCAGCATCATGGGGGATTACCCCGCACTAGGCAAAAAGACTGCCGCCGCCATCCCGGATTCCAAACTCGTGGAAATCGATGAAACCGGCCACCTCCCGCATATCGAATCTTTCGATCGCTTCATCGATGCACTTCTTCCGTTCATCGCGGACAAATAACAGAGGTTTTTTGATCCCCGCTACCACGTTATCGGGACCCGATTCATCAAAAAAGCCGGCCTGGTGTTTACACCGGCCGGCTTGATTCTTTTGTGGAAAACGGGGCGGGGGCTTAGAGTTTCACCAGCGCCTTGCCCAGCTTGTCGCCCTCGAAGAGGCCGATGAATGCATCTGGAGCATTTTCCAGCCCCTCGGTAATCGTTTCTTCCCAGTGAATTTTCCCTTCCTTGATCCAGCCGCTCATTTTTCCGATGAATTCCTCCTGCAGATCCATGTGATCACGCACAATGAAGCCCTGCATCCGGATTCGTTTGCCGATAATCTTGAATAAATTGTTCGGCCCCGGCTGCGGCTTTTCATCATTGTATCCGGAGATCATCCCGCAGGCGGCGATCCTGCCACCCTCACTCATATTATCGATCGCGCCTTGGAGATGGTCACCTCCAACATTCTCGAAATAGACATCAATCCCATCCGGGCACAGCTCTTTCAGTTTTGCGGAAACATCATCCACATCGTGATAATTGAACGCCTCATCGATTCCTGCCTTCTCCTTCAGCCAGGCGATCTTGTCGGCACTCCCGGCACTGCCAACCACCTTGCAGCCATGGATCTTGGCGATCTGCCCTACAATGGAGCCTACCGCACCCGATGCCGCTGAGACAAAAACTGTTTCACCCTCCTTCAGAGCGCCGATTTCCATAAGCCCGACATAGGCAGTCATTCCGGTTAGTCCCAGAACTCCCAGGTAGGCACTCGCCGGAGCCTGCTCCGTATCTATCGGCACCACGCCTTGTCCATCGGAGATCCAGAGATCACGCCAGCCCTGGTTTCCCAATACCCAACTGCCCTCCGGGAAATCGTCGTTTTTGGATTCCACCACTTTGCCCACGCATCCGCCTTCCATCGCCTTGCCAAGCGCAAAGGGTTCCACATAGCTCTCGGTATCCTTCATCCGGCCCCGCATATACGGGTCCACCGATAGCCATTCGTTCTTCACTGCGAACTGACCATCCTTGATTTCACCGATCTCTACCTCTGCCGTCTGGAAGTTCTCCTTGGCCGGCATTCCCTCCGGCCGTGATTTTAGCTGTACTTGATTGCTCTTCATGACCATCAAGCTCTGGGCGGATCCACGGAACGCAAGTTACAATCCGAATCCCTCTCAAGGGGAAATAGTGGCACCTACACCGATCTACATGGCTTCGGTCTTGGGAAAAACCGAAGGATTCCGACACTTTTCCCCGTTCAACGTTCCAATTGATAACAGAAACGTTCGGTCAGCAGTTAGCGAATGAAGAAGCCAGCTACTTTCCCATCCTTGAAAGAAAGCTCCGCCAGCATATCCGGAATGCCTTCTTTCTCATAATCCAACTTCCAGTAATAGGTATTAACCACACCACGATCCAGGACACCCATATAGGATGTTTCATAACCTTCCTTCATCAGCGGGGCAATTTGTCCGGAGACCTGATCTAGTTTTTCCGGAGTCATTCCTGTTTTCATCGCCTCATCACAGACAGACTCGAATTTCTCCAGATCATTGTCGCGGGCAGCGTCCAGAATAGTCGCAAGAGCGAGCGCTTCATCCTTAGGTGCATCCTCTGCGGTAGCTGTTACCGCTAGACTTGTTAATGCCGCGAGTGTAAGTGCGATTTTCTTCATATATTTGGTGTTAGTCGATTGGTTACCCGTTCAGATTTTTTTTCACGGAAGGATACATTTATATCCCGGAGAATTTTAAATGGAGGCGAACAAAGAGCGAGTGGTTTCATACTCCAGACTGTAAATTTTTCTTCGTTGGAGATCTGCTTTTCTAAGGAAGTGTTACAGCCTGTATCGGATGGAGAGTTCCGTCCGGATCCCGATACTTCAGAGCGTAGACTCCGCCCCGGGCGGAGCTGATCTCAATATATCCCGGATACCTGCTCTGGCGGTTTGATTGGGTAAAGACGGCTGTGACCAGAATGTCCGAGCCCTTTATATTGCTTTTTACTATATCAATCCACTGGCCTGAGTGCATGTCCTTCGTTTTGAACTCCATGGGGATCCGGTATTCTCCTGCATCCACTTTCACAGGCTCTCCCACAGAGATCCCACTGGCCGCGAAGAAGTCACGCGACTTTTTATAGCCACACCCCACAGCAAAAATAACAGCTAGGAGTAAAGTGGTCCGCAGTAAGATCCTCATTTCTATAATCCTATTGGCGTTGCACCACCGGTAGGAAGCACGAAATTGGTCATTCGGCATACCACCGGTCGCCCTAGTTAAATGATATCGAAGAGGCCTCCGCTAGGCCGTGAACCTCGAATTATTCGAATTCTGAATCCTTGCTAACTTATGAGAAATCAAACCAGTCGAAGATTTCCGAGAGATCAATATCCGGCCACTCCAGCCAGGATAGTCCTATATCGATCCCTAGAAAAGAATCCCCACCCGCCAAGTCCCGGAGAACCTCTGCCTTCATCTCCTCATAGTCGCAAGCTTCACCAGCGGCCTCATGAATGGCTGTGAAATCGTCAGGAGATGAAAACATGCACATAGCCCAACAAACGATGTCTGGCTGGTAGCCACGATCCGTTGCCGCCTTCCGGATTTCTCCCGGCTTGTAATACTTTTTCCTCCCATGCTCTTCCACCAGACGCTGACCCACATCGCTGATGAACTTCTTCTTATCTTCCGGTCGTAACTCACAGGCAGGCATGGCGGTATTATAACAGAATTTGACGTGGGAACCATGGAAGGGTGGGGGAGATTAGTCGAGGGCGGAGTCGATAAGCGATATCGGTTTTATGAAATCGCCCTTTGATTCAGCGTTTTCTATGGAAATAGATCCCTCCCGCCAGGGCGGCAGTGTAAATGTTCTGCCCGGTTCACCGCATGATCACCACTGTATCCGTGAGCAGTGGTTTTCCACTCTTGGAAGAGAGCAATTGCATGGTGATCGAGCTCTCATCCCAATCGATCTCCAGCCAACCAAAATGTGGTTGATCGATTACTTCTCCTACCCGCAGGCTATTCTTTTCCTTGCCGGGGTAGCAGACATTGAAGCTGCTGGATGTCAGGTCAAATAACGGGCGGCCTCCATCAGGATTCATAACAGAAAACTCACCGCGATGCCTGTCGCCCGACAATAGCACCGTAGTTCCTTCAGTTTCACCAATCACGCGCAGCAGTCTCTCTCTATCATCAGGGAACATGTCCCAGCGCCTCCAGCCATGGTCATTGGAAAGCACTTGAATCCCGGATCCCACAATGCGGACCTCGGCCTCTTTCTTTAGCTGTTTCTCGAACCATTTCCACTGCTCCGCTCCCATCAGCGTCTTCCCCGGTTGAGGTGCGAACTGCTCCTCCCGCGTCCCTTCCTGAAACGGATCTCGGAACCGTTGTAGGTCCAGCATGATTACCTGCACCCGTTTGGGCTCCTCTCCGAAAATCCACGCTCCATATATGCCTTTCCGCGAGCGACGGACATCTGTCTCCTCTACAGAAAAATGATCGAGAAATAGCTGCTCCGACTCATCCCCATGAGGATGCAGCCGTCCCGGGTATTTATCGCCATAGTCGTGGTTATCCCACGTCGGGAGTGTTGGAATCTTCCGGAGAAAATCGTGATACCGGGGAATTGCCGCCAGATCGTCGTAGGCCTTCTTCAAGTGAACCGGGTCGGAGGTATTCCCGTAGTGGTTGTCACCTAGTAACAGCATGATATCAGGCTTCTTGACTCGGATTACATCCCAGAACCCCTGATCCCTCGTAGGCTTGTTGCAGGAGCCGAACGCGATGTGGCTCAGCGTCTGGTCCGCATAAATTCCATCGGAGTGAAATTTGGCTGATGCCATGGGGGGCTCGGTCTCAGCCACTCCGGAACACGGAAAGGTCATCAGTGAAAGAACTCCAAGGATGGAAGTCTTTAGCTTTATGTATTTCTTCATTGATTCCGCGTTTTCTAAAAGAGCGACAAAGCACACCTCATCCGCAGGATTCCGCACGCTGTTGCCACTTCTACTACGCCCATTTCCTCGGTCAACTTTCTACGCACCTGCCGCATTCACGCTCGCTGTATCATCACCGCACCCGGGGATTCGTTCCCGCAGATCCCTGTCGGATAAAGAGAACAATTTCTTATTTTCTGCAAGCGAGCGCCTCCCCCGGAACTATCTCATTCAATATAAAGCCATCGTATGTCGATTGAACTTTTGCGAACGGTGGCAAGTGGGAAGCGCGGTCTCAGCGGGGGATAGTCATCGGAATCGCTATCTCCATGCCTTATTTTTCGGATTATTGGCTCTCCCCGGATGTTAGGCTAATCGCTAAAATAGAATATTCCCTTATCCAGGTCTATCCACATCTCAGGACCACTCTTGGTAGAGTCGCCGATATAAAGCCCGTTTGTGATCGTCTCAGGCGTAAACCATCCCGCCGGTTCAAGCCATCCCGCTCCCTGGCGATCAACGTGTGAAACCTCAACCCGCGGAAGCGAGGATTTCCGGCCGTGTATGCCGTTATTCCACTCAATTACCCTGTCGACGTGGCTGATGCAGTCCTCAACTGGTGCAGTAAATCTGACGATCCGCGTATAAGCCTGCCAATCAGCATACACTCCGTGGTAAATTTCAGAACTGGATGTTGGAAGCGGGAAATCGATGTCCGTCTCCTTCATGGCCTGTGAGTAGGTAAGAGGGTCGTCGTAGCGTTTGAGGTAGTCCGGCTGGCTGCACCTATAAGCGATCAGGCAAGACAGAATTACTAAAACAACCATCGTGATTAATACGAACTTCTTCATTTCATTGCCTAAAAAATAGCGATCAATGCGCCGGAGAAAAGATAAATTATTCCCGTGTAGAGTCTCCTCTCGCCATCTTTCAATGATATTTTGGAAATTCGAGGGATGAGTTAAGAGATCCAAAACTCAGCGATTTAACTTTTACCCCAAGCGACTAACGGAGATAATTTAAGATTTTATTTTATAAAAATAAATAAAATAAGTTGTCTTAGTGTCTATAACCATTGATAACAGGTGATTCCAAGGATTAATTTTTTTGGTTTTATGAAATATGAAAATAAAAAAAATTTGTCAGTTATCGCACAAATCGCCACTAAATTTCAGGTCTAGTTATTTCCTTAAGGGACAGGCTAGCCCCATAACTATAACGCCACTCTATACCGCGATGGTGGGCCTCATCTTCATATTTACGCCGGGTAAATCACATGGCCAGACAGTCCCTCTTGGATCGGCATGGGATTTCGCAATTATAAGCAGTCAAGGACTTACAAACTCGGGACTGACTACTGTCGACGGAGACGTTGCATTAAGCCCTTTGCAAACCATTACCGGTTTTAATGGCTACGGCACGGGTGGACTTGGTGTGATTGATGGAACTGTAAATTTTAATGACACCAGAGCTCAGAATGCACAGAGCGATGCATTGACTGCTTATAATACTCTGGCTGGAAAAAGCTACCTGGAGTCCAACAATCTTTCTGCCAACAGTGATCTCGGTGGCATCACACTTACCCCCGGCGTATACCATTTTGATTCTTCCGCCTCGATTACAGGAACACTCACCCTAGATACTCTCGGGGATCCTGATGCGGTATTCATTTTTCAAGTAGGTAGTACTCTGACCACAGCAATAGGCTCGAACGTGAATGTTATTGGAGCCGGCGGAAATGTTTATTGGCAGGTCGGCAGCTCGGCTACGATCAATGCCGACTCTAATTTCAAAGGAAATATTATAGCACTGACTAGTGTCAGCTTCGGCACGGGCGCCAACCTTACTGACGGTAGGGCCGTCGCGCTCAACGGAGCTGTCACACTGCTGTCCAACAGTCTTTCCACACCTCCGGAAATTATGGCCGCACCCGGTCAGTATTGGAACGGAAATACCAACGATCTTTGGACGGAAGAAAACTGGTCTGCCAGCGGTGGTGGGGTCGATGATACGCCCCCTGATGTGGTTTTCAATGGCACTGAAGGTGCGGATACCGTTCTAGGCGCGGATCTGGAGATCTCGAGCCTTACCGTAAATGACACTGGCGCAGTTACAATCGGTGGAGACAATACACTTACAATTTCGTCCAACGGCCGGATTACCGGTATCAATATCAATCCCGGTGCAGGACTCGTCACCATTGACAGCGACCTTGTGCTGGGAAATCTCTCACAAGTAGTGGACGTGGAAAACGCGGATGGTCTAGTGATCAATGGCACCATAGGTGGTTCCAACGGACTTACTAAAACCGGCACCGGTCGTCTTACCATCACCGGGGACTCAACTTACACGGATGCCACAGTCGTCAGCGGCGGCACCTTGCAGATCGGAGACGGAGCCACCGCCGGATCATCAATTGCCTCTTCAGACTCTGTTCTGGTTAGCAACGCCATCGGAGAAATGTCCGTCCTAGCCATCAATCTCGCCAGCGGCGAAGAATTCGGAAATAGCGTTACGAACAATGGAAGAGTCGAGTGGATCGCCAGCGGAGCCAACAGTCAGGCGCCTACTAGCGTATTCAGCGGAGAGGGCACTATGCTTGTTTCCGGAGCGGGAGTTACGTCACTCTCAGGAGCCAATACTTTTACCGGAGGCACCACCATCAACACTAGGGGTAGCGTATTAGCTGGCACTCCAGCAGGGAACAATTCATCCGCCTTCGGGACCGGCCCTCTCAATATTGTTAATGGCAGAATTGATACGGTGAATTCCGCTCCATTAACCATCTCTACTGGCGATTTTAACCAATCAGGTGGATTGCTCAATCTGTTTGTGGATGGAACTGCTCCCGGCACTTTTACCAACTTTCAGGTAGACGGGAACGTGAACCTCAGTGGAGGCACAGTATCCCTCTACAATGAAGCCGGAACCTATATCCCGCAAAGCGGGGATGTCCAAAGCTTCATCCAGGGAGACTCTCTCACAGGCATGTTCGCATCGAACCTGCCTTCCTCGTCGCTTTTTAATCCGATTCTAAACAGGACGGTCAACTATGCCCAAGGGAGCACTCTGCTTTATCCGACCATCACATATGATGGTAACAGCGCCAGCATACTCTGGATTCAAGACTCATTTGCCTTCAGCTCTGAACTTACGCAAAATCAGGCATCCGTTGCCGCCGCGCTTAACAACAGTAGTGGTCCTCTCGTTGATTTCCTCCTCGCCGCACCCGTCGGAAATCTGGCTGGTATTTTCGATCGCATCGCACCGGATGAAATGACTTCCATGTTTCAGATGGGCATCCAAGCCAGCGAAATTCAGAACTCAAATATCATTCTTCACCTCCAGCAAGCACGTCAATCAGCACGAACCATCGGCGCCACAACTTACAAAGCGGCGGACACAACCGATGCGAAGAGCGGCCTTACCGGAGGCTCCGCTGATTCAAAAGGAGGCCTCATTGGCGGATCGGCGGATTCGAAGGGCGGTCTCGCTGGAGGCTCTGCCCTCTTCGAGAAAAGCAACCGCTGGAGCGTCTTTGTCGAGGCAACCCATGGCTCGGCGAGCCTTGATTCCACTGCGAATGCAAGTGGCTATGATCTGGATTCGGATGGCGTCACCATCGGTGCCGACATGCGTGTAAACAACCGCTTGATCGTAGGTGTTCTCGGTGCGTATGACGATCGCAACGCAAACCTATCCAACGCTGGTAGCATAGACTCCAACGGATACCGTGGCGCTGTCTTTGCCACTTATTTCCAGGACAACTTCTTCGTCGATGCCCTCGTTGGCGCTGGCACCAGTTCATACGATACCCGGAGAGCAGCGCTCGGTGGATTCGCATCGGGTGAAACAGATGGTTGGGAACTTAGTAGCCTTCTTAACGCTGGTTATAACATCAACCGCGGTGCATGGACCCTAACGCCTCACGCCTCCATCGCATACACCAGGGTTGCTCTCGATTCCTTCACAGAAACGGGATCTCTATCCCCGCTCAGCTATCCGGACCAAGATCAAGATTCCCTTCGTTCCGAACTGGGAGTAAACCTCTCCTACGGTATGAAAGTCGGTGGTATCGTCCTCACTCCACAGGTCAACCTCGCATGGCAGCATGAATATCTGGATGATTCCTACACGATCAACTCCTCCTTTGCCGGTGGCTCCACTGGCCCGGGATTCATCACCAACGGTTCGCAAAATGATCGTGACCGCGCTATTTACGGAATCGGCTTGGCTGCACAAATTACCCCGGACTTGAGCGTTTATGCCTACTACAGCGATCAGGTAGGTTCCTCGGATTATCAATCCAGCTTCACAACTATCGGCCTGAAGTATTACTTCTAGGTAAAAATAAAACGACAGGATATTTCCGTTGATTGGCCGTCTTTCCTCCGGGGAAGGCGGTTTTTTAATCTCTATTTTAGAGAGCATTCTGCATGCTGACAGACGTCGGAGAACTTCTAATCAGACGTCATCGCCAGTCCGGCGATGTGTCCGCCGGTCCAGGCTGCCTGGAAGTTGAAGCCGCCGGTGATGCCGTCGATATCGAGGCATTCTCCCGCAAAGTACAGCCCGGGGACTTTTTTGCTCTCCATCGTGCGGAAGTCGATTTCCTTGAGCTTTACGCCGCCGCAGGTGACGAATTCGTCTTTGTTGGTCGTCTTGCCTTGGACCTTGAAGCGGGAATCGGTGAGTTGATTTACCAGGCCGGTTTCGCGGTCCTTCGGTAGCTGGGACCATTGGGTATCCGGTGGGATTTCCGCTGCCTGGAGCAGGCTTTCCCAGAGGCGGCGGGGGATTCCCTCCGGGGTTCTGGTTTTTACGAGGGATTTCCCGGAAGCGCTTCTCTGGGAGGCGAATTGATCGCGGAGTTGGTTCTGGGAGGTGTTGCCCAGCCAGTTGATGGAGATTTCCAGGTGATAGGAGTTTTGCTCGAATTTCCGGGCCTCCCATGCGGAGAGGCGGAGGATGGCCGGGCCGCTAAGGCCACGGTGAGTGATAAGGACTGGGCCGACCTGAGCGGGACTTTTCGGAA
Source organism: Luteolibacter sp. AS25 (assembly GCF_046736275.1). Lineage (GTDB taxonomy): Bacteria > Verrucomicrobiota > Verrucomicrobiia > Verrucomicrobiales > Akkermansiaceae > Luteolibacter. The sequence continues at coordinate 2,051,873 of NZ_CP151837.1, read as the reverse complement.
TGGTTTTGACGCTGGCGTTCTGGACGGAGAGCCCCGCTAACCCCTCGATGCGGGAGTCTTTGATGTTGAAAGAAAAGAGGGAAGGGACGAGTGGCTCTATGGTGTGGCCGAGTGATTCGATGGATCTGGTGATAGGGGAGGCCTTGAGTGAGCCGGAGGTGATGCAGACTTTATCGGCGATGGCCGTGGTTTCATCGCTGAGGGTGAGCTGGAAGGTATCTTCCTCCAATCGGGTGAGGTCGTTGAGGCCGGTTCCGGTCCTGACGATGACTCCGGCGGTCCGGGCGGCTTTGAGAAAGCAGTCGATAATGGTCTGGGAGCTATCGGTATCGGGAAACATGCGTCCATCGGCCTCGGTTTTGAGGGTGACTCCGCGTTGGGCAAACCATGCGATGGTATCCTGTGGCTGGAAGCGGTGGAAGGCGCCGCGCAGTTCCCGGGAACCCCGGGGGTAGCGCTTGGATAGCTCTGCTGGATCGAAGCAGGAGTGCGTGACGTTGCAACGGCCTCCGCCGGAAATTTTTACCTTCGAGAGGAGCTGTTTGCCGCGCTCGTAGATGGTGACCTGTGAGTCCGGATCCGCCTCGGCGGCAGTGATGGCGGAGAAGAAACCGGCGGCGCCTCCGCCAATGATGGCGACGCGTCGTTTTTCAGGAGAAGACATGCGTGAGTGAATTTTCGTAGGTGGCTTGGAGGTCCTGCTGGCTGGCGCGGGCGCGGGCCATGACGCGGAGGGCGAACATGGTGGACATGAGAAACGGGGCGAGGGATTCGACCGATTTCCCGTCCGAAAGCTCTCCGGTGGTTTGTGCCTGCTGGAGGGTATCGCGGAAAAGGTTTTTTGTGTTCTCCAGATGTGATTTGGCGAGATTACCGATTTCCTGGTCCAGATTGGCGACTTCGAGCAGGATGTTCACGAGGAGGCAGCCTCTTGGGGCGGGTTCGTTGCTCTCCAGAGAGACTTTCTGGAAAAGCTCGCAGAAGGTCTCCCGTTTCGGCGTGGGGGCGAGCAGGAGCTCTTTGAGTTTCTCGAAATTCTCACAGCCGTATTTATCGATACAGGCGAGGAGAAGCTCTTTTTTCGAGCCGAAGGTGGCATAGATACTACCGGGGCGCAGGTTCATGGATTCCGCAAGATCACTCATAGAGGTGGAGGCGTAGCCTTTCTGCCAGAAGGTCTCCAAGGCCTGCTGTAGTGCTATTTCTTCGATGAATTGTTTCGGTCGGGACATGTGCGAGTGAACAAAGGTAGGGTTTTTGAGCGATTATTCAAAAATAATTTTTGACGGGGTAGGTTTGCCGGTTATTTTCCTGAGTTCGTTCAAAAGCGAATCATTCAACGACCAAACAAACATTTATGTCAGATACAAAAATTTCAGCACTAGACCTTACAAAAGAAGTTCCACGCAGCCCGCGTTCAAAAGTGGGTGGCTACGTGGTAGCAGGCCGCACGCTCGACAAATGCCGCGCTGAGGTTGCCGGTACAGCGGGTGAATATCACTTCAACTGCCCGCTCGATACAGTCTTCCTCGAGTTCGCGGGAATCTCCCCGGATGCGTTCAAGGAATTCGTGGCAACAGGCGCGGATGACGATGCGGTTGCCGCATGGATCAAGGAGAATGGCTCCGGCAAATCCGAGGAAGAGATCATTCTCTGGAACAATAGCCTGCGCTACAAGCGGATCAGTGAGATGGAAGTGAAGCTTCAGGTATTCCTTGAAGACTATATCGACGAATTCATCCCGGAGGGTAAACAGGTTTACTACTGGTTCGATGTATATGATATCGAGGAAGGCCGCATCTAATCAGGATTTCCTTTTTTGATCAAAGACGTCTCCGGGTTCACTCCCGGAGGCGTTTTTTGCTACCCGGGTGTGGGGTGGGCCAAGTTGTTTTCTCAACCTGATCCCTGAAACAGAAATCATGGAAACATTCCAAACCTGAAAGGATGAACCCTATTTGGTGATCTTGAAATACCAGTATAGCATAGGCCTCACCTTTCTTTATCTGCTATCCGCAGCGTTTTCCTGTTTTGCAATTTTCCGCCCGACGATCAGCGCACCGCCATCCGAAGCATCGTAAATGTGGATTACATGATAATGATCGAACGCAATTGGGAAGCTCATTGATAGACCTGCCCTCGTCATTCCTGTAGAGCCCGTTCCTTCGTCCTCCTCGTTTGCACTATACGGAACGGTGACCTCCCCGTGCCAACGATATTTTGCGTTGGTATCAGTAATAGAGATCGCGACAACCTTTCCATCCATTGACTCAAGCGATGTAATTATTTCCTCCATGGAAAGCGTGAACGGGGCAGCCCTTTCCGGACGATTCAGATACCAGATGGCTGCTAGCAATGCGATCCCGGCGAGACAGATGAGAGGCTTATAGAATTTCATATATCTTCCAGAATTTCATGAGAATGGCGCAGATGAACCAGTTGTCCGATCCAACTAAAATAGGATATCGGCGACCTCATCGGATAAAGCTTTGTAGTGTTCGTCCGACATCTCTTTGCCTTCCGCATCGAGGCTTCTGACTACACCGTTCTCCTCAGAAGGGAAAATTATTTGGTTTATTAGTTCACCGTCAAATGAACGTCTCTCGATTGTATGGCCTCGTTCGTCCAGCCAGGTCCAATGCTCCGTGAACCAAGGATAAGCAATTCCCTTGTATGCGAGAGACATTATAGGCTTCCCGCTACGGAAAGTTGTAATCACGCGGCCTCTTACGGTCTTATCCGCATTCATCACGATTCGTTCGATGCAACCTGTGTCGGCATCGATTTTCCATATTCTGTTCAGCGTTATACCTCCGTGATCATTCTGACTCTCCGAGACCCTTGTATCGCCCTCCTTGAGCGGAACGAATTCGGAATCAGCAACACAGAAATTGCCAAATACCAGCATGGCTAGGATTGCTAGATATAGTGGAGTTTTCATTTTCGTCTGGTGTTATATATTGCGGGACATCTGAAGTCTGGAGAAAAGGGGAGGGAGCATCCAGAGCGGGGCGAACCAGCGATATTAGCCACCGGTAGAATTACAAGCGCGAGTGCCCGGGAAGATTTCATTTTCTGATAAAGTATTTGGTGTATGCCGGCGCCGGTGAAAGCCCGAACTCAATCAGACAATGTGCTCTACTCCGTCGCTGCCGGGTTGTGATTCCTCTTTTTCCTGGATCGCGGAATACGCCTAAACAAGGGAGTGAGCCACTTATCGAACCATAGCGATGCCACCAAGAAGCAGGTCAGAAATTCGATTAGCCAGATCCGGATGAACAGATATGTCGCCTTGAATGCGCCTTTATCGTGAGAGGTGATGTTAACCCCGATTCGATAATCACGCGTGGCGGGAGGGGAGGAAATAGCTTCGGAAGGGAAAGAGAAATTTCCACTCCATTCCGGTAGTTTCAGTATCCTGTGGTGGGACTTCAGAGCCTCTTCACGTGCGCCAAATAGCAACGTCCCTTTCTCATTCACCGTCTGAACATACCTTTGGGTTACAATCTCTTTGTTTTCATCCAAATGTTTCCTGTTGATCGAGATGAAAGCTTCCCCGCTCAACCAATGAATCGCCGCTATACTCAAGCCTATCTGAAAAATCAATATGGTGGCTACAATGCGGATCATCTAACGAGCACCGTATAGATACCGCGCCACCGGAGAAAAGATTCGAATTTGATCAAACGGATTCCTCTGTGCCGCCGGTTGCGACTTTTTTTGTTTCCCTTCGCTGTTTCAAAATGAACTTAACCAACTCCCAAGCCTGTATGCTAAAAAGTATGAACAAAACGAAGGCATCCAGCCCATCAAGCGGCGATTTTGAGATGGCGATCACTACCACCAGGAGTGCCCCCATAATGCCTATCGGTCGTGCACCATGGAATCTATCCCTGATGCCTAGAACTGCCACTCCTACGAGGGAAAAAAGCCATATCCCATCCACAATCCATGCCTCGCTGCTCTTATGACTTCCGTGCGCCAAATGTCCGCAGTTACAAAAATGCCTGCTCGAGCAATAAAACGCTCCGATACATGCGATGGCGGTGAAGGTTATTAGCTCCAATCGATGCTTTAAGCCTTGGGTCATTATTTTTAGCGAAGAATCGAAGGAAATGGCCGTCCTTCCTAAAGTTCGGAGTCAATCAGTTGGCCACCTCGGCACTGGGGTGAAACTTAATTGCAGTTAGACGGACGGTATGAAGATACCATCTACGGCTTCTTGATTGGTTTCCCAGTTGCATCTAGGGCGACAACCTTTGCCGTTAGTAGAGTCCTGTTCTCGCCCTCGCCGGTAGAGCAAATTACAGTGGGCCTATCGAATGGAACTTTTCCATTAAAAGCAGCTTCTTCACTCTCAAATGCTGCGAATGCAGCCGATGAATCCAGTGGCTTTGGTATCCTGCGCTTGAACTGGCTTTCTCCAGCAATCTTCACTCCATCTTCGAATGCTACCGTAGTAAATTTCACAACTATGCCGCATAACACATTCTCACCCGAGACATTGGGAACCTCGCCGAGCAATTGAATGGTTGCGGTCTTGTCAGGTATCACAACGGCATGGAAAAATGGCATTAAACCATTCTCTATCGTCACTCTGGATCTGGACTCATCGGAAAGGTCTGATAACCACTTCGGATCCATACCATCGTAGGTGAATTCCACGCGATATTGAATTGGCTTTGCGGCGAGAGCAGTTCCAACGAGGCATAAAAATGTAGCGATGGCTTTGATAAGTTTCATAGAATCTTCATTTCTATAGATTTAGCGTCGGATGCCAAGATTAGTTCGGTATCTTCATCTCGGTGCGCTTTATTTCTTTATCAGGGCTTCTTTTTGAGCTCAGCACGTCGCCCAGTCGTGGGGTCAAAATAATGCTTACGGTCATCTTCAAGGATTACCTCGAGAAGCCCGGTCTTGGTAACCCCTGAGATGTAACCCCAACTGTAGTGTGAAACTGTGCGTTGGAGGACCTTCTTATCCGGAATCAATTCATCAACCGTGACGGTTCTGACTAGCTCTCCATCCTTCCAGAACGTCAGCAACACGTCACTACCCTTGTAATTCAGTGGAAGGAGATTCAGTCCGCCATAGGCAGTAATAAAGTGTCGCCCATCGTCACAAAGAAATGCCATTCGATACCAGTCAGGTAGCGTCCAGAGTACCTTCGACGATGACAAATCTATGATCTGGTACCCTTTTGCGGGTCGGATACTACTTCGAATCCATTATTCGCGCTCTGGATAGTATGGGTAGAGGGCGGTGGTAGTGGTGAATCCGCAAGAGCAGGAACTGCGAATGCGAAGGCTAGCATGATAAATATCTTCATCTTATTTGTAGAACGTTATATGTGTCGAAAGTGCGCTACGATTCGCTCGGAAAGCGGGGCTTGTGATCGGTGACGCTTTTCGAAGAACTCAATTGGTCGACTATCCATTCCGTCTTCATATCGTGAATATTGGATAGAGATACTAGGCTCGCTCGACTGTCCATTCCACTGGTTTGGGATCTGACGATGGGAGTGTGTCGAAAGCATGCACGAACTGCGCTAGGAAAACCATGCCAGGAATGGAGAGCGCGAACTTGAAACGATGCATTCTCTCTGACGCACGTATATGCACTGGCGGAGGGCGCGCAGGACTCCGAATTGATTTACAGGCTTATCGCCGCCCATAGTTGCGGCTTGCTCGCCTTCAGTTGACGTTGCCGATCCGGAAATTTCGAAGCGCATTTTGTTGTGGTTCAATACCATCGGTTTCTTCCCGTCGTAGATTATTGGAACGGTCGTTATACGGTGATCATTATCCTCAAAGGTCACCACATAAATGTCTCCGTATTCTGTGGATGTTATAAAGTGCCATCGAATCGATTGACTTCCTGCTCCCTGCTCATCCTTCCCCAATCCACTTCGAAAAACCCATTCTCCCTCAGTCGGCTTGGTCTGACGTTGTCTATTCTCGATGACTTTACCTCCACCTTTCCAACCAGGGCCGGACACATGAAAGAAAGCTCCGGGATGTGAAAACAAGCTAGAGCCAGGAAGTTCGGGTTCAGATGCGCTCAGGTATGAAGACAACATTCCAAGCATCAATAGCATTCTTAATGTATTCATTTGAATAGAGATTCTTTTACTAAACTTGATAGGATATCCACGCCGGTGTAAACTTTAAATCTAATCAGCGAGATGGTTTGGCATCGGCCCTTCGCCTTGTTGGCCTTTCGTCATTCCTTGAAAGTATAAACGACTTTCGTTCCGTTATCCTCTTCAATATTCGCGACCGTCTGGACCCAATATTCATTCTCGGTGTCCTTGACTGGAATACCCCAAGCTCCACCCATAGCTCCAAGAGAAAAGACTTCTCCTTTCTTGAAATGGCTCTGTAAATTTAGAATCGCCTGGTGGTAAGTGTCTTTCGTATACAGCGGTGCGTCTATTTTGGAGTAGTAATGTTCATTGTGCCTCAACCGCAGAGTCACTTCTGGTTGTTGTTGCTGACTATCTTCGACGATACGCTGAAATGTCATGGTATAACGATCTGGCTGACTCTCTTCGAAAGAGACGATCTTGATTTTATATGACATGCCTCCAGCAATCACTGCGGTGCAAGATGTGAGGATTAGGGCTAGAACAGTGAGTAAATTCATTTCTTTGGATAATGTTTCGGGTTTCAAAAATTCGGTATCAGTCGCTCAAAAGGCGGCGTGGGCGAACGGTATGGTTGCAAACTGTTTTAGTCCGACATCTTTGTTCCTAAACCTAATCTATATGCCGCCTTTCTCGCCTTTATCAAAAAGTTGCATGAAAATCCTGGCCGTTGGCGCCGCCGGGGGAAAGCTCAGAATTAATCAGATAGATTCTTCGGAGCCACCATCTCCGACTTGTTCTCCCTTTTTTGCGGTTCTTTGATACTATCGAGAAACACTGCCATCTCGCTGGTATATTTGGGAACAAAAAGGAATTCTGTGGAGAATCGCGGCTTCTCGCCTTCCGACAAGAATGCAAATCTTAAATCTCCTTGAGCCGACTCGTGTGCTCGCATGATAAATTTTTCCCTGTCTTCCTTATTGGTAGGCAAGCTATCGGTCGCAAAGGTCACTTCGATCTTATCTCCAATTTTCAAGTCGCCCTTGAGGCTTCTGACGACGGTCGCTCTATGAACTACTGTAGCAAATGGCGGGCGAATATCCTCAAGATCGGTTGCGACAATACACAGCAGAATTACCTGTTGTGCTTCGCCGAAGTAATATCTGAGACCGTCATCGTCGCCAAGAAATGACCACTTCGGTTCCTCTCCATCTTCATTCGCCAAACAAACTGCGGATATACAAGTAAAGATGACGGCTATAAGTAGATTTTTCATTTTCTTATCTGACATTGTAGGAATGGCGGCGCCGGGGTGAAGACCAGATTTAATTAGACGGCGGGTTTGGCAACGGCGGCTTGTTTTCCTACTTGGTTCGGTTTGGAGGCCAGTTCTTAAATGCCCATGGAAGGCCGATGGTTGAGAGGTAGAGTGCAATCGGAGTGCACAGCAATATCGCTGCAGCCAGCATTAAGTCTGCCTCGGTTGCATCGCCAATAGGAGACATTGGAAAGCCATCTTGGGGATTCTTGGGCGGCTCAAAGCCCATGACCCTCGCAATTCCTGTCGCAAATACCGCTAGACTTGCCAAGCTATAGGCGCACCAGAGCGGGATATATAGCCTCGAAGACTTGCGACAAAAGTACAGCGGAATTAGTGCAATTCCGATAATTATAAGGAAAAGTATCAAGTACACGGAAGTAGCCTAATGTGTTGGTAAATTCTTTAGGGAAAAGTTATAGTAATGGCGTCGCCGGTGTGAAGCCCCAAATTAATCAGAAGGCTTTCTCGCCGTCGCCATCTCCGACTCGTTCTGCTTGTTGTTTCTGGCACTGTGCTTCTCTTAAGCCCAGAATCTCCACCATGGCTTTTTGGAGCTGTTCTCTTCCCATTCGCTGGAATCGTTTCGAATCCACTTCTTGTTTACACCATCGAGGCTCAGCTCAGATCCTGTCTTGTGATCGACGAATTCGACCAAGGCAGGTGCGAACCAGAATGATTGTGCCAATTCATCGAAATGAACGTTCAGAGCGTAGTCATTCGGACAATCGCCGACCACCTCAACTCCTGTCACTGAAGGCGTAGTCTCTCCGTAGACACTACCGACTCTTCCACTAAGCGTCTTTAAATCAGTTTCGCTCGAGGGTAGAATTCGCACCGTATCTCCAAAGCTAGGTTTCATTTCTTTGTACGAAGTTATAGGATCGGCGTCGCCCGTGTTAACTCCCAATCTAATCTGACGGCTTCCTCGGAGTCGCCATTTTAGATTTGTTCTGTCTTCTTTTTCGATTAGGCGCGTAGTGATCAAGAGCTTCGTCGAATCGTCCCGGGAACGGCAAGCCTGGAACTTCGCCAGATTCTACGACAACGTCTGGCTCTAGCGAAATGAAGTGCGAAATCAGCCTAAAAAAGGCATCAACGGAATCAGGCGACCATTCACTCCCCATTCGGTAATCGATATCGACACCATCGGGGGAAACGAAAAGGCCAAGCGTGGGAAGTTCTACATTGCGCCAGCTCAAACAAGCGAAGCAACAATGAAACGTAGAAACCCTTCCTGAAATGACTAGACCGACTGGATCTGCGACTTCGGACAGACTCAGATTCCGTTCACTAATGTTGTCATAAATTGTCGCATCGGGCGTCGCAATCATGCCCGAGTTGAAGAAATGGGTCGCAATCGAACGGAGCCCGTCACCTGAAAGGTTACTTAAGTCGATACTCGGCAGGGAGCCATCGTCGTCAGTAAAGTTGAACTTTGAAATCTGCCAGCCTGGATTCATGGAATTTCTTGATAGAACGCCATAGGACAGCCGCGCCGCGGTCAACTCCCGAATTTAATAAGACGCGGAGTTCGGCGTCGCCATCTCCGCATTGTTCTGCCCCTTCGTTTTATTCAGTTGGCAGCGCCGCCAGGTGCCTGAGAGTCAATCAGTTCGGTCACGGCGGTGAGAGTGCCATCTGCGGCAATTTTCTCAGCTATTGAGTCCTTACTCATCCATTCAACGTTAAAACCTTTAAGTTCATCCTTCTCCGTCGCCTCGGTCACTGACATCTGTAAATTTGGATGCTCTGGTGGGAAATATACCCATCCGCCCGCTGACCATTTACATCTAAATCCGCCAACGTTAATGGTTCGTTTGTTCGATCTCTCATCTGTGGTGAATGTCCCTTCCTGAACCTCTTCAAACTTATCGGGCTCATGGTCAAAAGTATTCGTGTTTTGATACAATATCCACGAATAGTCGGACGAAGGAGAAGACTTATCAGGTAAGGGATGGTTCTTCTCCAGCTTCAATGCTAAAATAGACCTTTCGTTCTTAAGTAGTAGGTATCTACCAAATGGGGATCTGACTCCACTAGTTCCGTAACCAACCGCGCTCGATCTCCAGCTTCTGAGCCATCCCGACTGCAGTTCGCTCTTGCTCGGTTGGAGAGGTTCTTCCACACAGAAGCCTGTCGCGATGATGGTGGTGACCAATATGGTTGCTACGACACTTGTTTTCATTTTTGGTATTTTCTTTGCAAAAATAGTATTTTGGTTCAGCTGCAAAGCTAGCTTTGGATATAACTAATCTTTGAGTGACCTAGAGAAATATAGGTATATGACCATCTCTCTGCGGGCTTTGTGAGACGTCCCTATTACAGTGCAGGGAGGATGTTTGTTTTGATGGTTTGCGAGGGAGGATTCTAGTAAGTGCTCCCGCCGCCGGGAATTTCGGGGGTTTGTAGGTGGCTAGTAGGCGCTCGGGGAGGGGGGCTGTGAGTGTGATACTCCCCGTGTTTTCTGCGGAAATTAGGACAGTGGGATGGGCGGAGGCTCCTTAGCCGATTGGGCCGGAGGGCGATGGCGATGGCGATGGCGATGCGTGTTTCTTCACCTGCCTATGGTTTAGCCATACGGGCACGCCGAGCAGCGGGAAAAGCAATAGTATCCAGGCACATCCAGCTGCATCAGTGGTCACCAGCGGTGGCCATGATCTCGGGAGCGGAAGGCGCATGCGGTGCGCGGTGAGGAGAAAGCCACCCGTAGCCATGAAAGCAACGGTGAGCTGTAGCATCTGCATCCGGAACTGCCCGATCACTTTCCTTCTCCGCCATAGAAGGGGCAGGGAAAGGAGAATTAAAAGCACCCACCCAAGCCCTGCGGCGATCCCCGCGATGTGCCAACCGGCGACAAACGGAGTGAGAACCATCCATCCGCTAAAGCCCAGGGTGCTGCCGAGCAAAGCGCCAAAGCCGGAGAACCGTGTGTCTTTTTTGTGTGTGATCATCGTGCCGGATAAAACCTAGACGGATTGGGGGGCAGGGGAGAAGCCCGGAATCCAGCAGTCTGTTCTTTCCCTTTCCTATGGATTCCACCTGTTCGTGCGACTTGTCCTACCTTAGCCCTATTTGGCTCCGCGGCGTCACGCTATATAAGCCGGGATCCCAAGCTTAAGAGCGGGGCTGACGATGGTTCAGGGAAAGGAGCGGTTCCTGCAATTAATGTAATAGTCCGTATTAGGCAGTGAATTGAGATCCGTTTTTGTCGTGAATCCCATGTGGAAGTGCCGCCATTGGTTATAGATCACGGGTAAAATTCCAGATTTAATCGGAGGTTTTTTCCGGCTTCGCTATCGCCGCTTTAACGGTCTTCTTTGCTGCTACCACCAGATGGAGTGTCTTCTGCAAGCATCTCTTCGGGGAGCTCTATGACTTCACGCAGCATTTTGCAGAGTTCATTGTCTTTGCCCCGCCCCCCGGCGATGCAAAGCCGCTGCTTCGGTCTTACCCATGTGAGGCAGCTAAAACATAGAATCGTCCTCAGCCGCTGGCCGTCTGTATCGATCGCCTCGATCCCGTAAATAGGATCGTGCCCGCAGAAGTGGATGGCTTCCACATTCAGAAGGGCTTCCTTTAGCTTTTTAATAATTCTAAGTGATTCTTCCCCGGAGGCTTCCCTGGTTTCAACAACTCCGCGCCAAGTCTTGCTCCAGTCTATCCAAAACTTCGATTTTGTCTCTTGCTTGCCTGTGTGATCCAGCAGGTGAACTATCACTCTAGGTGTCTCCGCATTGCTCGCGGGGATTCCGGAAAGGATAGCAATCATTAGTAGAATCTTCATTTAAGGGTGGAGGTGGGAGCAATGGCGGGGCCGGTCTTGTGCCTTGAATTTGATGAATTAGTTCCGTGGGCTATAATATCCGCTCGGGCCGGGGGAAAGTAGTCAATTGTGATATATCATCCGGGTTGTCATCGCCGTGCGGCCATGCCTTCTACTATTTTTTCCCGCTTCCCGGCATCCTCAATCGCGGAAATATCAATATTCAAAGCGAAGAAGTAATTCTTCCCGCCCATCTCAATCCAGCCAACCCACCAGCCAATCCCCGGGTCCGGTGCGTTCTGCCATCCGCTTTTTTCATACAGGCTCCAGATTTCACCTTTCTCCAGCGCTATGCCTTCATTGCCGCGATAGCCGCAGGCGGGTAGCCCAGGTCTTGGGTAACCAGATCGCGGATCACTCTTATCTGTTCCAGTGCGGTGATCTTCAGGGGGCCATCCAGCCAGAAGGTTGTCACATCGTTACCGATGTTCATGTTCCCGTAGCAGAGATTGCGGATGTTCTTGTCCATACGCTCCAGCCCGATTCTCCCTGCCACCTGCTGATAAACTGCTGCATTGGATAACTTAAGGGCCTCCTTCAATGGCATGTCCCGCTCCCAGACCTCGAATGGCTGTGGCCTGCCTCCATAGGGGACTACTTCATCGATATCAGCCACAACTCCCTCGCTCAATGCAATGACCGTGTGCGGGATTTTATATGTAGAAGCAGGGACGAACCGCGTGGCTGCCCTTACCGGATTGTAACCGATGTAGTCTCCCGTATCCGGATCGAGGTAAACAAAAGTGCCTTGCACGCCTTCTTCTTTGAAAAAGCAGTCAAATTCAGCGGCTCCTTCCACGCCGCCGAGACGGTGCCACCCAGCACGGCGAATCCGAATGTGACCATGGTGGTGGCGAGGGTGGCCGCTTTGCGCCGTATTTTCATGAGGGAAAGAATTTTGCAAATAGCACCCCCGCTGCAAAGCTCGATATCAATCACGTAGCCTGACCCGGGGCAGCGCCCGCTGGTTGTTTCAGCCTCGGTTTTCCAGATCTTTATTGCTCGATTGTTTGCGAGGTTTTGGTCCGGCTCCGGAATATCAATAGAATCAAACCGTAGATGGGGATGGTTCTCGATCCATTCCGCAGCAGCGAAGACTTGATCGAACGTGGTTCGAAGGTCGTGATCTGAGCCGAGGGTGGATTTTCCCATGGGAGATCGAGCCGCCAGCTAGCGTAGCTGGTGAACAGTACGATCAGTGCCAACGGGATGAGGAGGTGCTCGGGTGCGGGCCGTTTAATTGATCCCGCCGCCCATCCCAGCCAACCCCGGATAGAGTAGTCGTCAGCAAGGTCTGGTGGGTTGGACATTTCCGGGGCTTCGTTTGAGGTGTTGATGCCGGTATCAGTATGAGGAAACGCCGCCAATACGGAGGCTGGCAGCGGTTGCCGGCTACGGTTAGATTTTTCCATCCGTGCCTCAGTGACCGGGCTTCCTGCGAACAGCCTGCGATCCTTTCCTGGGATTTTCCCAGTAGGTCAGACCCTGCTCGAAACAAGTTCCTCCAAGATCCTCTGCTTTCATCAATAGGAATTTCTGAGCATCTTCAATGCCTTTGTTATATGCAAAAGGGGCAAACTCTTTCATGAAATATTTCAATACAAACTCTGCCTGCATCTCGCTCACATCCTGATCCATCTCTTCTGACATGAATCGTTGGATAGATTCGAGGGCCTCGACTTTTTTGATATCGGGTAGCTGTATCTTCATATTCTGTAGGCCCACATTAGAGCAACGGCACCGCCGGAAAAAGAGGGATTTCTCCAGACGGCCTGTCTTATCGATGGGTTCTACTCTCGAACGGGATCCTGGCTGCTTCTGGCCACGACCGAGTGCGTGATGCTTTCCGGCTGTATCCAGCCGGGGCACGATAGTTCCGTGTGGAGGCCGGATTTATTCGGATGGATTGTCGGGCAACGGCTCTTTTGATTCTTCATGATCATCAGGTATTAATTCCAGACGCGATGAGGGAGGAGGGTAGGGGGTGGCGCTTGTCTCGATTCTGAGCCGTACCCGAAAGATGCCCTTCGGGGAATCGGGAGCGCTGATCCAGACCTCGTAAAACCATTTATCCGATTCAGGCATGATTGTGCGTGTCGAGGTTCTTGCCGACCGGCTTTCGCTGGGAAAGTCGATGAAGGCGTTACCAGCTACATTGTCGTCGGCAGATAAATTGATAATTAAGCGCTGTGGTAAACGTGACTCCGCATTCTCAAACAAGAATACCCTGATCCGGTATAGATCATATGGGCCACCTCCCGGAGTCACGGCGGTCTCGCGGATTTTCCCGTCCTGATCCTTTATTTCTGCCACCAGGCGCGGGAATAAATTACCGGATAGCGTCAGGTCCGCGCAATAAGGGCGGATACCGAGAGCCGAGGCAAGTTCCTCGAGATTAACGGTCCGCTCCTCGATTTCCACACCTTTCAAGCAAGTAGCTGTTAATAGCATAACGAAGATACAAGCACGTCTGATGTTCATGACTTTTCGTGGATGGAAGGAGGGGTTCTGTATCATTAGAGTCACGGATTCACTCGGATGGCTTGGCCAGGGCCACCGGATCTTGCTTCAACTCTTGCCGCTTGTTCTTTACTTCTTCGGCTACGTTGCTGGCCAGTTGGGGATCCAGTTCGGCCAGTTTGGCAATCGTCGGTGGCCAGGCCTCATTCGCGGATTTGATGTATAAGAAGTAATGTGCGAGCATCATCTTAAGTAACGCCGGATTCCGCTGTTTCTTGAAATGCGCTATTGCCCCAGGGTAGGTGCTAACGAGAACTTCATCAATATTTCCAATGGCCCTACTCAGATTGATGGTCTGTTGCCTAGTTAATCCTTGTGGGCGAGACCGGCTAAGTTGTTTGAGGTCCATATCAGTCTGCATCAAATACAGTAGCTGATACTCAAGTCTTCTCATATCAGGATCGCTCCAGGAAGAGGGCTCCCTGGCAATGTTGTAGTCCTCCCCTACTGCATATTCACCCAATGCAAGGCCGGATAAGAGAAGGCAGGAAGCAATGGAAAGGAAACGCGTCATAATAAAAATATTTGTCTAAGGTTATAGGAATGGCAACGCCCACGTGAAGCTTTAATTTAGTCAGAAACCTTGTCCTGTTTCTTTGACTTGTTCTCCCTATATTATATTTCTTGGCGGATGGTCCGAGCCTGTGTTCGCACAGGCCAGGGCTGCGGTAGTTGCGGTGCCTCGGCTAGCCCGGAAAATTGATCTAAGGCACCCAAACGGTGAGTGTATAATCGTCCGTGATGGGGTGGACGATCTTATCCTCGTATGGAACCAAAACATTACCAGAGAACGGACGAGGCTCGGAACCTATCGGATTCTCAATAATCATGTGATACTCCAGGGTGAAACCCGTGGTGGTAACCTTCGTCACCTTGTAGCGTTCCTTCACGCTTCCGGTTCCGCCGTGGGAAAAAGTCATACGCCTCTCGCTCACTCCACGATCGGTGTCTATCGCGCCACCCCCACCACCGCCCTTGTGGGTGATCATGACCTCGACCTTTCGAGTTTCATAGTCACCATCAAGGACCGGTTTCTTACACGCTGTTATAAACAGGAAGGTCAAAAGGAGATATGTATATTTCACCGTTTTTATTTTTCTGGGTTGAGCATCCAAAGTGAAGTGCTGGGCGCAGCGAGCACGTCCCGAATTAGCCAGACGGCCTCCTTTGCGGTTATCATAGTGCTCAAATTCTATGGTAGAGTGCTTTAGACGCTCCACTACCGCCGGAGATGCTGAAAAATGTAGCCCATATGGCCTAATCTGAATTGTTTTACTTATTCCTTTTTTGTGGTTTAAGTAATCTCAGGACTGCCTTGAGGTAATGCTCCTGATAGTTGGAATCAAGGCTATGTAGGTCGGGATCTATCGCGCTGCAGCGAGGGCCACTCAATAAATGCCAGAATGAATGGAAGAACGAGTGCTCCGAAGGGGATAATTATGACCAACGATAGCCACGGGGAGAGGCCGGCCTTCTTACAGATAAACCAGAACTGAAGAACTCCCACCATCGCCACCATGACGGCGATCATAGAAATCATTATCAACTCCGGCATTCCTATTGGTCCCATAATCTTTGGTTTTAGTTTCCTAGCGCAACGTGGAAAGTAATTCACCCACTACCGCGATGCAATATCGAAGAAGTTAATGTTTGGAGGATTCAATAAATCCGGACCAATTGCTGGGTAGTGGGAAAGGTGAGCTGCCTTGTTCGCTTTATTTGGCTTGGAGATTTTTCAACGATTTTTGCTGATCCTGATTGAAAAGTTTTACCTTTTTAACGTTTTTGGCGTGAAGATCGGAGACTTGTTTCTGAAGGTATTGTTTATACTCTTTCTCCAGTTCGTTCCCCTCGATGTTTCTCTTATCATGGAGGAAATCCAGCTGTGCTTTTTCGAAAAGCATTTTGATTAAGCCAATCTCGAGTTCTGTTACGTCTCCCTTGTTGCCAGCCAGAGGGATAATATCAATGCCTTCGATGGGGCCGCCTCTGGTCTTACAATTCGCACGATTTTCACCACACTCTGGACAAGCGGAATCGATTTTCTCTATCACTTTGACACTTTCTGTCTTTCTTTCACAGAATCCTGAACTTGACGTGATTAACATCGCTGAAATTATTTTAATTATCATTTTCATATATTTTTAATTTAGAGTCAGATCTATCGTGGCGAACGTTAGAGGAGAGCAGCACCGGTGAAAACCCCCAATTTATTTAGACGGCGGGCTAGTGGCACCGTCTCGGCGTTTTTTGTTTCTTCTCCTTCATACTGGGATCTTGAATTCTGCGCGCTCGAAAAGATTCCTTAAGAAGTATCCCGAAGAGTGGCATTGCGCATAGAAGAAGCACGGCAGCATAGTGGTTCTTCAGCGCTGCATCATTGAGAAGTGGAACTGCATCGGTAAAGTCGGAGTCTCTAGCAATAGTCTCACGATAGTCACTGATTGAGTTAGCCACTTTTGAGCAGTAGAGCAGTGCTGCAAAGCAAATCGCCACTAGAAATGTTGAGATAATTGGTAAGGTATTCATTTTAATGCAAATGTAGGCAACAAGACGGCTAGGGAGAGGTGGTGTTAGCCTTCTTTAATTCTTCATCGAGTATCCAGCCGTCCTTGTGGTAGAAGTAAAACACCGAGCTGTCCGGGCAATGACCAGAGAAATATACCCTTTTTTGATTCTCGGCAGACACGCCATCACCCTCATAGCCAATGTGCATCTCCTTACCACAATGAGGGCAGCTCAAATCCAAAGGCGCGATTATGTCTTGCGCGGCCCAATCGCGTCGAAGTTCTGTAACTTGACTGTCTAAATCTATAGGCTCACCCCGGACCTTCCTAGATAGCGATGTATTAATGATCAACCACATATCTTCGTCATGATAGATTCCCAATCTAAGAAAAAAATATTTTAGAGGGGAATGAGGAACGTAAACGGGCAGAGGCTGGTCGCGTGGCACAAGTGGCGGAACCCAATCAAGTAATGGCTGGCCGACCGGTAGGACTGAGTCATCAATCGCACAAAACGCAAACTCTTCGCCGCCAGCTTCAATGTATGACCTCCGCTCCGGTTTCAAATTCGCCATGAGTATGGCTAGAGCTTCATCCAAGTTTTCAGGAGGTCTGGCGACCATTGCTGGTGCCTCGATTCGCAGGTCCTCCAAATCCTTCAGACTTGATCTGGAATTGTCCTGCCTGTTGCAGCCGCATAGCCAACACGCGAGTAGTGCAGTTCCGATGGAAAGTAGGGTGCGCATCTCTATTTTCTGTAGATTGTAGTCCTGTCGCGCCGGTGGAAACCCCCAATTTATTTAGACGGCGGGCCAGTGGCACAATTTCATTGCGGCATCTTGTTCTACTTCCCGGTTTATTCATAGTTGGAAATGACTTGTTCAAGACCGCTCGAATAAAAATGGACTCCTCTTGAATTGCCGTGCTCAAAATAACCTCCACCTTCGCTACCGACAACAAACCGTAACTTCTGCGATTCCAAAGAGCTTCCCTTGAGAAATGTGATCGTATGAGTGTGATTGAAGATTTCAGTTCTAGGTTCACTCATATTCTCTAACGCGGAAAATATCTTATTTATCTCTTGTCGATTAAGTGAAGTTTTTTCGCCGGTTTTCTGGTCGACGATTGATCCGCCCATTACATTATCGACTGTGAAATCTGTGCTGGTAAATAATCTAGAAGGTGAGTTCGAACAAGCTGCCAGCGCCAACGAGAGGAATATCATTAGCAGAGATTTCATTTTGTGAGGAAAATTGTATGAATTACGCAGCCGGTGAGAAGCTCGAATTTAATCAGACGGCTTCTTCAGCGTCGCCATCTCCGCCTCGCTCTGCTTGTGCTTTTCGTAGATTTCCTGCGTCTTAGGGTATTCCAATTTACTGTATTTCCATACCCGCGACACGAAGCGTTCTTCACTCTGCTGTACATGACCGCTTCGCGTTGCTAGAACGGAGGCAAAAAAATCGTCACCAACCGACGCTAAAGCTGAGATTATAGCTCTCATATGAAACTCGGATTTCTCACCGTCTAGCCCTGAGCGGGCTGAGTGATCCTTTAAGGCGGTTAGCGATCATCGATCGTGAGTGACCACAATTTACGATTCACTCCCAATATTTCGGCGAAGGGGGAGAAACCGGCCTATAGAGGAGGTGCGGATCTGATGTGCCGCTTGTAACGGGATGTGACCGATGCGGCTTTGCCGGCACTGAGGGAAAGCAAGCCGGTAATCGGTAGGCTGGGGACCATCTTCCGCTGAAGCGAGGCCGGGGCGGCTGATCTGCGCGGGGGTTAGGCGGGTTTCAGTGTGGCGAGGCCTTCCGCCAGGATCTGGGTGACCAGCTGATCCAAAGGCTCGTTGTGACCTAATAGGCCGGAGACGACCTTCTCCGCCCAGAGGAAATAATCATACTGGCGTGATTGTGGCCAATTCTCCGGTGGGTCGGATAGGAGGGAGCGGAGATTGCAGGTTTTATCCGAGATCTTGATCATTTTCGCGCCGGGTGTCTTTTTTGGTGCGGTCTCGATCTGCTTTTGCTTCCGTTCCATTTTCGGGAGGCTTTTGTCATCCGTGCACTCGACTACGAGGGAGGCTACGTTTTCGCCGAAGGTCGCGGCGATTTCATCGCGTGTGGTCTCGGTGTCCTCGATGGTGTCGTGAAGAAGGGCTGCTATCAATACGTCCTCATCTGTGACGCCGCCTACGGATGAGAGGTGGGATGCGACTTCTATGGGGTGATTGATATATGGGGAGCATTCGGCATTTTTTCTCCGTTGTTGGGAGTGCTTTTGAGCGGCGAAGTTGGTGGCTTGTAGGATTCGGTTCATTTTTTTGGAGAAAGGGGTGGGGATTGATTGAAGGGCGTCGATTGTGACTTTCCCGGCGCAGAGGTTGATTTTTAAATCACGATGAAAGGTTTCCTTTCCGATGTTGGTCGTGCGATCCGTGTCCGGGGTGAGTAGTTGCAGAGTCGGAAATCCAGCGAAAGAGGCCGACTCATCACTCTGGAGCTTTCTCTGCCGATTACCAGAATTTACCATGACGCCATTTGGCGGGTGGGAGCCAGGTTATCGTGGTGGGGTCTTTCGAGAAAACCCGGCCCTCGGCTACCGCGCGGTGAACAGCGGGCTCGATGTCGCGAAAGGAATTGGTATTGGAACCAATGGCTGCTCCCAAGCGATTGTTGTGGATGTCCATATCATTGGATTCCTTTCCGCGGGATTCGAATATGAGTGTGGTGAGGGTAACGGCCCACTCGCCGAGGGTGTTAGAGACGGTAGCGCTGGCAAGTGCGTGGCGGTAAGCATCGAGCTGGCCGTGCCTGCCGCCCTCGAAGTCCGATTTCGAGACGTGGCTCCAAGTGAAGCCGATGACCCAGATGGGATAGAGGAGCAGAATCACAGCGAGGAAAAAGGCTCTGCGTAAAAGTTTCCGTTTCATACTAGCTTTGTTTTGTTTCTCCGGGAACTGGCGGAAATAAAGGATATCTATATATCCGGATTTGCTATCGCTTCGGAATAGTAGAAAAGATTGCGTAGGCGATGGTGGCGACAGCTAGGATATGGAGCCAGAAAACCATGCGGCATATCAAGATCATGCTGCGGTTGTCCTTTACTTTGGCAATTTCCTGGGCCTCCTGCCAATCGACCCAAAAGGTTACTCCGATATTTGCGCCAGGGGTGTAGCCTTTGCCATTGCGCCGGCAATAGGGGCGGATGGATAAGAGCCACAGCAGCATTATTGCCAGGGGAATGAATAGAATTGCTACAGCCATTGGTGTTTTTGGGTCTTAATTACTCAGCCCCATGGGGAGGCTGTTGCTATCTTTTCCTGTCCGCGAAAGCCGGTGGTCCGCATATATGGGAATGTATGTGGATGCTATGTCTGCTCAAGGAGTGCTCTACTGGATTTCGATGACTCTGTGCGCGTTCTGGATTGATTCATTGGTCACTAGCTCGGCATTGGGGCCATCGTTGGTCATGACTCTCCACATAGCTTCTTCTCTGGTCATTTTCATGACCTGATGATGGCGTTTCAAGACGCGCCTTTTGCACTCCTCAAGCGGGACGTAGAGAAACCATCCCTCATCGAAAACATCAAGGAGTAGCAGATTCCACGGGCTTTCGCTGAGAAGGAGGTAATTTCCTTCCACGATTACGATTTTCTTGCCGGGTGCGAGGCTGACGCTCCGCTCTTCCGGATCGCACTTGCTGTGATCAAATCCCGGGAAAAGTCCGGAACCCGATTCATGGGCCCGGGTGAGATCTTCCACCAGTTTCTCTGCGTTAAAGGTAAATGGCGCGCCCCGTCTTTCGTGGGCCTCAATGGGGTCTTCCATCAGGTCGAGCTCGGAACGGTAGTAATGATAACCGTCCATGGGGATCACATCGATCTTGTCGCCGAGAGCTGCCTTGAGTTTCCCGGTGACGGTGCTTTTGCCGCTGCCGGGGCCGCCGGCGAGTCCGATCCAGTATTGGCGATTTTCGGGCAGTGAATCAAATTTTGATGAGAGCTCTTTGATCAGCTCGTCGCATGTTCTTTTTTCTTTGTGCATATGTAGGGATTTTACCGGGCTGGAGAGGTTGAGTGATCCGGCTCCGGGGTTTAAGGTCTTTGAATCGTCATGGCGGGTTGCCCCGCGGTGGGTCAGTCGCCCGGATGGATTTGTTTTTTCCGAATCTCTTCACTTTCCATTGGATGGGCAATGCCATCGTTCATTTCTTTTAATCGATCCGCATTCCGGGGGATTCAGAAGGGTTTCATCCATTCGATTTCCCGGATGGCGGGATCGGAGGTGAGGATCTCGTCCATTGCGCGGGTGACTTCCTCGAGGCGCGGGGTGGCATCGATTTTCCAGAAGAGCAGTTTGCGGATGGTGGGGGTGGCGGGGTCCGTGAAGCAGAGAAACTCGTCATCATCGCCGTTCCGATGTCCGCAGCAGATGGAGAGCGGGAATTCGTTGTTATCAATGGGGATGCAGAAGCCCCAGTCCTTGGCTACCGGCTCGCCTGCTTTGATTCCCTTTTTCCGGAGATTTGCGGCGAGGTAGTCGGCGAGGCGGCTGCCCCAGAGGCCCGGTTTGATTTCCTCCTCTTCATATATGTAAGCGGGAAATTTATCGGACCTGAATTGGACAAGGGTTTTCATTTCTCTAATAGGTATAATAGAGGATGTATGACGGTGGTGGGAAGATCTATATTCGATGGACTGGTGTAGTAGGTGAGAAAGGGGTCTATTTCCGCAGTGGCTTGATGAATTTTCCAAGGTGGATATGGTTCGGGGATGTGCACGGCGTATGAAATCGGTAAAAAGGGCGTGAATTTCCCGAAGAGGATTTCCCGCAAGGCGGTGGAGGAACTGCGGGCGGTGAAGGAAAGGCGGCTGATGCGGCCGACGCTGATGGCTTCGGTGGTGGATCTGGATGGCGGGCTGGTGAAGATGCGCTGGGGTTTCCGCAGGGAATTCAGCAATGCGGTGGTGAATGCGCGACAGGATAAGCTAAAGGGACGGATGTGGAGGGAGGCGATGGAGGAGAGGCGGTGCCTGATACCGGCGGCTGCCTACTATGAATGGAGCGGGCCGAAGGGGGCGAAGCGAACGCATAGATTCGAGAGTCCGGCGGGGGAATGGTTATGGATCGCGGGGATCTGGGAGGAGGATGTGGAGCTGGGAAGGTGCTTCAGCATGATTACCACCGAGCCGCGCGGTGCGGCGCTGGGTGTGCACGACCGGATGCCGGCGGTGCTTTCCGAGGAGGAGACGGGGGTTTTCCTAGATGGGGGAATGTGGGAGTTCCACCCGGCGGCGGGGCTGCTGGAGGTGAGGGATGCGGTGAATCCGCTGACGGGGAAGGCGCCGCCGCCGGTGCAGGGGGAATTGTTCTAGGATGTGGGTTGTCTGATGTTGATAGAGTATCATCCGGGTCCTCGTGAATTGAGGCTATGAGGTGTATGGCAGAAGTTAAATGGGGGGGGATTTGCAAGGAGGATGGCTTTTCAGGTATAGGGTTATTGAAATGCTGGTTTTACAAATTTAGGTCGGTGTTTATTCTCGCGAAAAAGTGATCTGTGACTGATTTGATGGGTTTACGAATAGTGCTGGGCATTGATTTCTCCTCCGGATTCCGTGGGGCGAGGGTTCTGGCGTGGACGGCTCCCTTGCTGATGGGGATGTGTGCTCACGGGGCGGTGATCGACACGATGGATGATCTTTCGAACTTCGGGACGCCTACGTCGTCCAATCTGGAAGTGGTGGGGGCTGGTGAGGTGGCTTTTACTTCCGCGGAGGTGAATGTGGACCGGTTCGTGGACTGGATGAGCGGTGGGACGGTTCGGCTGGATCTGATGACCGAGGGACAGCTGACGGTGGTGCCGGAGCGGCTGCTGAATGCGGGTGAGTGGGGAATATGGGCGGTGTATTTCAATGGAATCTCATTTGTGGAGGAGGTGAATCTTCTGGGGCTTGATACGACAGTGAACGAGGTGACGCTGGATGTGGCCAGTTTCGCGACCGCGCCTTCGGACACCTATTTCGTGAGGTTCCGGGTGCGGGAGGCTGTGGGGGATGGGGTGGTTTTCTCCCGGATCAGTGCGGTGCCGGAGCCCGGTGTGGCGGTGATGGGTGCGCTGGGTCTATTGGTTTCCCTGCGCAGGAGACGATAGGAAACTGATAATTTTCCTCGAAAGTTCCGGGCCATGGCGGATGATGGACGGCATATTATGACGGAGACTCCGAAAGACAGTATTGCCCTGCTAATCGATGCGGATAATTCACCGGCGGCGAAGATAGATTTCATCATTTCCGAGCTGGCGAGCCATGGCGTGGTCAATATACGGAGGGCGTATGGAAACTGGACGAAGCGGGGGCTTTCCGGATGGATAGAGGTGCTCCACGGCTATGCGATCCAGCCGATGCAATCGTTCGATCTGGTGAAGGGGAAGAATGCGACGGATATGGCGCTGCTGATTGATGCGATGGATATCCTCTACACGAAGGAGGATATTAAAACGTTTTGCCTGGTTTCCTCGGACAGTGATTTCACACCGCTGATCCAGCGGCTGCGGGCGGATGGGAAGAAGGTGATAGGGTTCGGCGATCAAAAGACGCCAGAGCCTTTTATCGCGAGCTGCACGCATTTCCTCTATCTGGATGATGGCGGTAGCGCGAAGGTGGCGGGAAAATCCGACAAGGCTGCCGCCGGGGCGGGAGGGAAGGCTGAATCGGTGCCGGTGAGGCAGCTGAAGGGAAATACGAAGCTGATGAATACGCTGAGATCCGCGGTAAAGGCTGCTGCTGACGAAGAAGGATGGGCAGCGCTGGGGCCGGTGGGCTCCCACATTACGAATCAGGGGCCGTTCGATCACCGGACGTATGGTTTCAAGAAACTGAGTGATTTGTTTTCCGCGATTGATCTATTCGAGGTGAAGGGGGAGAAGCTGGATACGCATACGGTCTACCGGGTGCGAATGAAGAAGTAGGGCGTGTGCCGGGCGGGGTGGATAGAGGGGAGATTTCACGATAAGAAAAAGTAGTCCTATCTTCGCGGGGAAAATGAGCTAGAAGGCTCTCTTACCAATTTATCGTGGTGGGCTCCCATAGCTGGCGTTCGGTCAATTCCGGCTGATTGCGGTGCGGGGAGTCTCCTCCGAGCTTTGCTTGAGAAGAAATTTATGCCACCGAAACAAAATGCCCGCGGTTTTTCATTTTTCAATGATCCACAACCCATCCTGCCTCAGGCTCCGCCGAGAATGAAGTCCGCGAAGATGGCTCTGACGATGGGTAAGATCGATGCGGTGACGGCGGTGGTTTATTGTGAGGGGAGCTTCGGCAGCATTGATGGAAAGACGGCAAACGGGCTGGTGCGTCACTCCGGGAAATATGAGATCCTTTCGGTGATCGATAGCGGGAAGGCCGGGCAGGATGCGGGGGAAGTGCTGGACGGGGTGCCGAACGGGATACCCATCTGTGAGAATCTGGCGGATGCGCTGGTGAATGCGGGGAGCACGCCTGCGAATTTTATCTACGGGATTGCACCTCTGAGCGGAATGCTCTCGATGGAGGAAAGGCATATGCTGCTGAAGGCGATGAAGCACGGGATGAATCTGGTGTGCGGGTTGCACGAGTTTCTCACAGAGGATGCGGAGTTTATCGCAGCGGCACACGAGGCCGGGGTGAGCATACGCGATGTGCGAAAGCCGCGTGAGAAGAAGGATTTGAGGACGTTCAGCGGGCGGGTATCGGAGGTGAATTGCCCGCGGATCGCGGTGCTGGGGACGGATTGCGCGATTGGAAAGCGGACCACGGCGACAATCTTGGCGGCGGCGCTGAAGGAGCGGGGTATCAATGCGGTGCTGATCGGCACGGGTCAGACGGCAGTGATTCAGGGAGCTCGCTATGGGCTGGCGATGGATGCGGTGCCTGCCCAATTCTGCGCGGGTGAGCTGGAGGCGGTGATCCTAAAGGCGGAAGAAGAGGAGGCCCCGGATGTGATTTTAATAGAGGGGCAGGGGGCGCTGAGTCATCCGGCTTATTCAACTTCCAGCTTCATCCTACGCGGGAGTTGCCCGCAGGGGGTGATTCTCCAACATGCGCCGGCGAGAAAGCACCTCTGTGATTTCCCCGATACTCCGATGCCGACCGCAGCCTCCGAGATCGCGCTGATCGAGATGTTCAGCAAAACGAAGGTGATTGGGCTGACGCTCAATCACGAGGATATGACGGATGCAGAGGTGTCCGTGGCGATCGGGGGTTATGAGAAAGAGCTGGGAATCCCGTGCACGGATGCGCTGGGAGGATCGACGGAGAGGCTGGTGGAAATGGTGCTGGAGGCGTTTCCCGAGCTGGGTGAAAATGCCTCCGACTGATAATTTTTCCTGGATGGGATTGATTGTGGAGAATTGGTGGGAAAAGCTGGGTGGCTGCCTGGAGAGGGGCTGTGTTGAATCCTGAACATGAGTAAATTCGAGCAAAAAATCAGCCGGGTGATGAGCCTGGTGCTGAGGCATGATCCGGGATCGATAGGGCTGCAGCTGGATGAAAATGGCTGGGCGGGAATGGAAGAGCTGATCGAGTGCCTGAACAGGGATGGCAAGCAGGTGGACAGGGGGCTGATCGAGAAGGTGGTGGCCGGGAGTGACAAGCAGCGGTTCCGGATTTCCGATGACGGTTGTGCGATCCGGGCGAACCAAGGGCACTCGGTGGCGATCGATCTGAAACTGGAGGAGAAATTACCGCCTGAGTGGCTGTATCACGGGACGGTAGCCAAATGTATGAGGGCGATCGAGCGTGAGGGACTGATCAAGGGCGCGCGTCAACATGTGCATATGAGTGTGGATAAAGTGACTGCGCGAAAGGTAGGCGCACGGCATGGGAAGCCGGTGGTGCTGGAGGTGGGGGCACAGGCGATGGTGCGGCACGAATATAAGTTTTATCAGGCGGAAAACGGTGTGTGGCTGACGGAGCACGTGCCGCCGGATTATCTGAATCAGCGCTTTTCCTCCTGATGGTTGGCAAGGGATTTGGATAAGTGGTCATTTCCCAACCGAACGAAAGGAAAGTGGGAGTGGCCTAGTAAAAATGTTTCCTCTATAGGTATCAAAACCCCAAAATGATGAGATTTTTACGACTGAGTGTATTGACCGCGCTTTTCTGCGTGAATGCGGAAGCAGAAGCGGACTGGAGCGGGCTGAAGCTACGCTATGACAAGCCTGCGGTGGAGTGGACTGATGCGCTACCGATTGGCAACGGGTCGCTTGGGGCGATGGTGTATGGAGGGGTGGAAATGGAAAGAATCCAGTTCAATCACGATACGCTGTGGGCGGGTGGGCCGCATTCCTATTCGCGGAAGGGTGCTTCGAAGTTCCTCCCGGAGATCCGGCAGTTGCTGTTCGATGGAAAGCAGAAGGAAGCGGAGGATCTGGCGATGAAGGAATTTATGTCAGATCCGCTGGGGCAGGCGCCTTACCAGCCGTTCGGGGATTTGACGGTGGAGTTTCCTGATATGGGGAACCAGGTGGACTATGAGCGGAGTCTGGACCTGGATGGAGCTATCGCCTCGACCAGCTTCTCCGTGGATGGTGTGAGGTATACGAGAACGGTTATCGCGAGTAATCCGGATGGTGTAATGGCCGTGAGAATCGAGGCCGATGAACCGGGTAAGGTGGAATTCACGGCGAAGCTTTCCACGCTGCATACAAAGGCGACGGAGGTGGGCAAGCTGGATGAACGGACTTTACGGATGCGCGGTGTGGTGGATGATTTTCAGCAGAAAAAGCGGAAAGACTTTTTCGAAGGGCAGGTGCGTTTCGAGGCCCGGCTGCGGGTGGTGGCCGAGGGGGGTAACGTCGTAGTGACGGATGAGGGGGTGCAGGTGAAGGCTGCGGATGCTGCGGTGCTGTATCTGGCGGGGGCGACGAGTTACAGGAATTTCCAATCGCTGGATGCCGATCCAGCTTCCCTGTGTGCCGGGAAACTGGAGAAGATCGAGGGGAAGACGTATGCGGCAATTTTGTCCGACCATCAGGCAGATCATCGGGATTTATTCCGTAGGGTATCGATTGATTTGAGAGGTGGAGACTCCGCGGAGATGCCGGCGAATGAACGGCTGAATGCCTATCAGGAGAATCCGGATTCCGATTTCGTCGCGCTGCTTTATCAATACGGGCGCTATCTGCTGATAGCTTCATCGCGGCCGGGATCGCAGCCTGCAAATCTGCAGGGTATGTGGAATGATAGCAAAAGTCCGGCCTGGGACTCGAAATACACGATCAATATCAACACGGAGATGAATTACTGGCCGGCCGAGCTGACCAATCTTTCCGAATGCCATGAGCCGCTCTTCGATATGCTGGATGATCTGGCCATCACCGGTGCGGAAGTGGCGAAAGATCTCTATGCTGCGAAAGGCTGGGTAGTGCATCATAACACGGATGGCTGGCGGGGTGCGGCACCGATCAATCATGCGAATCATGGGATCTGGCCGACGGGTGGCGCGTGGTTGGCCACGCACCTCTGGGAGCGATATCTATTCAGCGGGGATAAGGAATTCCTGAAAGAAAGGGCGTTTCCGCTGATGAAGGGCTCCTCGGAGTTTTTTCTCGATTACCTGGTGGAGGATCCGAATCACGGGAAGGGCTGGCTAATCAGCGGGCCCAGCAATTCGCCCGAGCAGGGTGGTCTGGTGATGGCACCGGTGATGGATCATCAAATCATTCGCCATTTGTTGAACTCCACGGCGGAAGCCGCAGAAATTCTTGGGATCGAGGAGGATTTCTCGAAGTTTCTGAGGGAAACCGCAGGTAGGATTGCACCTGAAGAGGTGAAGGAAGAAGGGCAACTGAGCGAGTGGCTTTACCAGCCATCTCCCAAGACCGATCATCGACATGTCTCCCATTTATGGGCGCTGCATCCGGGCTCTGAAATCACGGTCGATACTCCGGAGCTCTTCGACGCCTGCAAGACCACGCTCAACATGCGTGGCGACGGGGCGACGGGCTGGTCACGGGGATGGAAAGTAAATTTCTGGGCACGTCTGCGTGATGGAGAGCGGATGAACAAGGTGCTGACCGGGTTCTTCCGGAACTCGAGTTTGAAGAGAGGGCCGGGCTTTTATAACAATCTATTCGATGCGCATCCTCCGTTTCAGATCGATGGAAACTTCGGGCTGACGGCCGGGGTTTCGGAGGCCTTGTTGCAATCGCACCGGCGGGACGAGTCGGGACGGCATATCATTGATCTACTTCCCGCACTTCCTTCCGCTTGGGGCGAAGGATCGGTTTCCGGCCTCCGGGCGCGCGGAGGCTTTGAGGTTTCCATGGAGTGGAAGGGTGGGAAACTGGAGGCTTGCCAGGTGAAGTCCCTGCTGGGAAATCCGTTTTTGATTCAAGTCCCGGGAGGAGAGCCACAGCTTATCGAGACCATTGCCGCAAGTGAAAGTTACTCTGCGGTCACTAAGTGAGTCTCGAGTGGTTGTTCCAGCTCAGTATTCTTCGGTAATTATAAATGCCGGGGAGATTCCCAGTTCTTCGAGGATATGAACGATCTCCTTGGTCATTTCCGATGTCCCGCAGATGTAATAGTAGGTGCCGTATGGGTGTTTCGCAACCTCCTCAAACAAGATGTCATGATCGATCTGACCGTTTTCGAAGGGGCCTGATTCACCTTCAGTGACGAAGAAGCGGCAATTGCTGCCGAGTCGGGTCTTGAGTTCAGCCGCGCAAATGGCTTCGTCCGGGTGGCTGTTCGAGTAGAGCAGACTGTTTCCCCCTAGGTCTCCCTTGCTGTGAAGATCCCGGAAAATTGCGAGAAAGGGGGTGATGCCCGCTCCGCCGGCGATGAATACGCCGGAGCCCTGATATCGAATGGCACCCGCTGCTTTCTCTATGATCAACTCGTCCCCGGGGCTGAGATTGGTCATTTCATCGGTGACCCCGTCCCGTTCAGGGTAGGTTTTGATCGTAAACTGGAGGCACGGATCCTCCGGGAGTGAGCTGAAGGTAAATGGACGATCCTCTTCCTCCCAGCCGGGTTTCGAGATCGCCACGTGTGTGGCCTGACCGGGGTAGAACTGATACCCCTCGGGCTTCTCGGTTACGATGATGAGTGTCTCGAAGGTGTCCTTCGCGATAGTAAGGATTTTTACTTTCTCTTTCATAAACAGAAATCCCGCGCTTTGGAGGCGCGGGAAGGCGGGTTTCTAGAAAATAAGAATGTCGAAGTCTTCACCGAGAAGGTTCCTGAAGCTCGGATGGCCCTGAAACTCATCAATGAGAGGGATGCCGCCTTTTTCGATCTTTTCGGTGACTTCAAATGCATTCGAGCAATGCTTGCAGGCGCCGCGGACGAAGTGGCGGACTTGCTCGAACAGGTTGTTGAATTTGTGATCCGGATCCGCGAATGCCGCGGCGGCCTGGGTGCCGGCTCCATCGAAGATGATCTGCACGTCCTGCCCGGAATCTTTGTATTCGAGTGCTCCGGTGAGGGCGTTGACGACGCGGCCGAGACTTTCAGGCTCTTCACCTGCTGCGAGTATGATAAATGCTGTTTTTTTCATGGAAATGGTTGGTTTGAGTTCCGGAGATGAACTCGCAATGGCCATGCCAGAGGGTTGGAGGGGGTAGTTGTAGGAACCACGGGACTTGGGAGTCCGGTGGATGATGCAATGTGCAAAGGTATCCGTGCGGTAGGTATTGATGGTATGGTGGTTAGGAATAGCGGTGTTCGATACACGGACACAAAAAAAAGGAACGGGTTGGGACCGTTCCGTTGGTGTGCCGTCTGAAACGGCAGTTTGATTTTCTACAGCGGCCTATTCGGCAGGAGAAACGATCAGGTAGTAGGCGCCTACTTCTTTACCGTCTGCAGTCGTGAAGACAGGAGCCAACTGGTGTGAGCCTTTGGTGAGCTCTGCAGTGAAGGTGATGTTTGTATCGCCCTCGGATACCGGTTTGGTCTCGATGTCTTTTCCGTCCATGCGGATAGTGGCGGTAGTGAACGGAAAGGCATCACCCTCTCTGGCGCTGAAAGCCTTGTCCGCACCGGGAACGTTCGGCTCCGCAGCAAGGCCGGCGGTGATGGCGGTATCCGCTTCTTTCGGCCAGCGGCGCATTTCCAATGTGTAGATTCCGGTTTCGATGACTTTCACAGCCCAATGGCCTTCGTGTTTCCCGTCTTTGGTGGCTTCATCGTGGCGGATGTGGCCTTGGTTCCATGGTGGAAGCTCCTCCTGGATCCAATCGTGACCGGTAAGGGTAACCACAGGTGCCTCCGGATGGCCGAGGTAGATCTCGGTGGTCTGGGAGAAGGTAGGCTCAAGTTCCGCCCACCAGTCCTCGTAGAATTGGCGCATGGCCTGGACTTGCTCTGGATGTGCAGCGGCTACGTCATTCTCCTGGCCGGGATCGGCGGTGATGTCGTAGAGTTCGGTGCCGTTGATGAGGCGCCATTTCTGGGACATGACGGACGAGTCACGCCATTTGATTGGATCGCGGACACGTTGTGAATCGGTGATGAGGTAGCGTTCTTCCCAATCGGCATCGTCGCCCTTGTAGAGGAGTTCTTTGATAGATTTACCATCGAACTTGAGATCGGCAGGGATTTTCGTAGAGCCGGTGAGTTCCAGAAGAGTTGGAACGATATCGACGAAACCGGTGAGGGTCTTGACTGATTTCTGCTCGGTCAATTTTCCGGCAGGCCAGTGGATGATGAACGGGACGCGGTGGCCACCCTCGTATGGGCTGCCTTTCTGTCCGCGCATGCCGGCATTGTAGACATCCGCGCCGCCGACAGTGCCGTTATCGGTGGTGAAGATGAAGATGGTGTTATCGGCGATGCCGAGTTCCTCGATAACTTTGCGGGTGCGTGCCACGTTGTCATCGATATTGGTGACCATCCCGTAGTAGGCGGCTTTGTCCAGCGGTTGATCCGAATACATGTCCAGGTATTCCTGAGGGCAATGAAGCGGGGTGTGCGGGGCATTTGTGGCGATGAACGCGAGGAACGGCTTTTTCTCCGCGGCCTTTTCCTTGATGAACTTGATGCCTTGGTCGAAGAAGACATCGGTGCAGAAACCTTCGGCCGAAACGACTTCCCCGTTGTGGAAATAATGGCCGTCAAAGTAGTTGTTGTTCCAGAGATCGGGTGTCTGGCCTACGCCGCCGCCGCCGTGGCGATAAACTTCATCGAAGCCGCGGTCTTCAGGACGATAAGGGTAGTTGTCACCGAGGTGCCATTTACCGAACAGACCTGAGGTGTAGCCGTTTTCCTTGAGAAGGGTGGCAATGGTAATTTCGTTTTCACGGAGCATGGAGCGACCGTTTACGGTATGCCAGACGCCGGTGCGGTTCGTCCAATGTCCGGTGAGCAGGCCGCAGCGTGTGGGCGAGCAAGTCGGCGCCACGTGGTAGTCATCAAGTGCGACACCTTCAGAATGAAGTTTATCAATGGCGGGTGTCTTGACGTATGGATGGCCGTTGTGGGCGAGATCGCCGTAGCCTTGGTCATCCGTGATAACGAAGACGATATTCGGTTTTTCCTGACCGGAGGCGAGCGAGATGCCCGCGGCTAGCGTTAGTAATAATGAGAAGGGTTTCATAATTTCGTGGGAGTGACTTTAGGGTATGGATTTGAAGGAATGAAACAGGAAATTTCTGGTAGAGCGGAATTTGCAGCGAAATGAATTCAAGGTGTTGGTGTGATCTCCGCTTGAAAATACATGATTCCCCGTGATCTTTTTTCATGAAAGATAAGAAAATAGTCTCAAATCCACAGCCAACCTCCGCCGATGAGTCACCAATTCCACAGCCGCCAACCGACGGATTTCCGGTGGGTGAGGATCTGACGGATGCTCCCGGTGGTGAGGAAGAGTTGAAAGAAGACAAGGGACCCGACTAAGGGGGGAAGCAGATTGGAAAGGGATGGGGCGCAGACGCTGCATTCCGACAATGTACATGGCACCCGGCGAACGGTAGCAGGTGCGTAGGATGGTCACAGATCCGCGAATAGCCGAGTAAGTGCTTTTATTTACCCGCTAGCTGGCACCCATTTCGCCTAAGAAACTGGCACTGCGAACGTCAGAGAGGATCAGGCCAGGGTGCCTTCTGTTACGCCGAGTTTCTCGGTGGCGTGGATGCGATTGAGGAGTTGCTCCGGGGTGATGGATTTCTGGAGGAGTTCCTGATAAGCGCGAATGGTCGAGTAGGCGTGATTGTGATCCTCATCAAGGAGCTCGATCCGGTAATTTTTCAAGCCACTGCGGAGGAGATCCTCGAAGAAGCGTGCGCCGGTTTGGGCGCGGCCGTTGAAGAGCGTGTTGCGGCAGCCGACATCAGCTTGGAGGCGATGAAGCTGGCCAACACGGTCGCGGAGATGGACGACGTGTTTTTCGCACGGGCGGCCACAGTCCTTGTAGGTCGTGCCGGAGCTGAGGAATGTGCAAAAGACGCAGTGCTCCATATGAAACATGGGCATGTGCTGGTGGAGGGTGAGCTCCAGCCAATCGGTGGGAGTTTTCTCGAGCAGATCCAGAACCTGGGAGATATTCAGATCATAGGAGATGGTGAGCCGATCGAGGTTGGCTGCTTCTTTCAATAATTTTGCAGTCAACGGGTTGGCGGTATTCAGTGAGAAATCGCCGATTTTTATGATTTCCTCGTGATTCTTGAAGTGCTCGAGAGCGGCGAGGTTTCTTAGAAGCAGCCCGTCCGGATTGGTGCGCTCGATGAGTTTCAGGTAGCCGGTTTCACCTGTCTTGATGATGCGTGGGGTGGCTAGGATGATCTGTGAATCAGTCGGTGCCGAGAGGGCCACGGCCTCCTTGTAGCGGCGCGGATCCTCGAAATCGCAGTAAATTTGCTCAATGCCGGCCTCGAGAGCTGCCTCAAGCTGTGGCAGTGTGCGGGTGAGAACCGAGAGGGTGGGAGAAGTGACCGCCGGGCGTGTAGGTGCGGGCGGGAAAAGGTCCGATGCCGTTGCCCGGGTTCCGGTGCTGATAGTTGCGAGCGGTTCGTTGTTCGCATTCAGTTTATCAACCAGGTCGCGGCGGGCTTGGTTGAGTGCGGAAAGGGGAAGGTGGCAATCTCCGGTGAGTTGATTGTCAACGGCGGTTAGCTCGTAGGGTGTCTCGCCGAGTTTGGAGAGCTGTTTCGTGAGGGTCTCGGTATTCAGCGGGCGGTTCGAGGCCTCCGAGAGAGGAATGGTTGTGGACGCTGAAAAGTTGTTCGCGGAGATGGTCAGCGGCTGTCCGGGTTGGCCGGTGACGGTGATGCGGATACCGGATTTCTGGAGCTTTGGCTTGGCTGTTTGCCAGAATTTCCGGATCTCGGATTCGAGTGCGGGGTCGGCGGTTTTGTAAAGAGTGACGCCGGGACGGATGCGGGCGAAGTTGATCCCTGAATATTGGCGGTGGAAGATGATGCGGTCATTTTCGATTTTCCAAATGGAGGCGCCTTGCTCGAGGTCGCGGTTTTCGCCTGCGTCGAAAACGATGCCATCGCCGGCTTTGAGTGGAGGCGTGTGGGATTCCGGTGGTTGATCGAGGCGGATCCAGCCATTCTGTGCCTCGATGATGGTGCCGAGGAAAGGTCCGCGTTTTTTGCCGAATTTTCCGTGGGTGAGGTAGGGGTGGTTTGTGCCGGCCAGCCAGCCGGTGGTGAGACCGCGGGAGAAGGTCATTTCCAGGGCATATTTATCTTCTGCCGTGATAGGCGATTCCGTGTTTTCCCGGGTTTCGATTCCCTGTGCTGCATCGAGTGCCTTGCGGTAGACGCGGGTGACAGCGGCGACGTATTCGGGAGTTTTTAGGCGGCCTTCGATCTTGAAGGATTTCACTCCAGCCTCAACGAGCTGCGGGATGAGATCGACTGCGGCCAGATCCTGTGGGGAAAGGAGGTAGCGGTGCTCGCCGAGGTCTTTTGTTTCTCCATCGACTACGACTTCGTAGGGCATGCGGCAGGCTTGTGCGCACTCGCCACGGTTTGCGGAGCGTTGGCCGAGGGACTCCGAAGTGAGGCATTGTCCGGAGTAGGCTACGCAGAGTGCACCGTGGACGAAAACCTCGAGCGGTGTGGTGGCGGGGTTGGGGAATTTCTCGATTTCGCCGAGAGAGAGCTCGCGGGAAAGGACGGCGCGCTCCATTGGGAAGATGGTTTCGAGGAAGGATAGTCCCTCCGGAGAAGTGATGGTCATCTGGGTGGATGCGTGAAGCTCCACCTGCGGGATGATTTCACGGGCCATTTTCGCCAACCCGATATCCTGGATGATGAGTGCGTCCACTCCGGCGGCGCCAACGATGCGGAGTTGTTCTTCAGCGGCTTCGATTTCACCGGTGAAGATGAGGGTGTTCATGGCGATGAAGCCTTTGACTCCGTGCTTGTGCAGGTAGTCCATTAGCTCCGGGAGATCCTCTTCGCTGAAGTTATCCGCACGGAGGCGTGCGTTGAACTTCGGCAGGCCGAAGTAGATGGCGTTGGCACCGGCGGCGACTGCGGCGCGTGCGCAGTCCCAGTTACCGGCTGGAGAGAGGAGTTCAGGAGTCATTGGAAAGATGGTGAGCGTATTTGAAAATGGGACTTTAAGCAACTGTGAGAGAGACTCTTGATCTGGTTAGTATTAATCAAGTCGCGGTCAGGCGTGCTGGAGGAAAGTTATCCGAGGCACACGGTGGAGTTCCGCAGGGAACATGAGATGCGCGGTGGCTGGTTGCTGTCTCCGCGGATTGAGAGAACCCTCATAATAAAATACGAGGGTTTTGGATGGCCTAGCTAACCACAGCTCGTGATTAAATCAACCGCTGCTAGAGATCCGGAACGAGACGGAGCCAGTTTCCGAAATCCGGTGGAGGAGGGGCGGTAAACTGCATTTTCTCCCCACTGATCGGATGATTGAAACTCAGTTTCCAAGCGTGAAGCA
Source organism: Luteolibacter sp. AS25 (assembly GCF_046736275.1). Lineage (GTDB taxonomy): Bacteria > Verrucomicrobiota > Verrucomicrobiia > Verrucomicrobiales > Akkermansiaceae > Luteolibacter. Next base: position 2,017,715 of record NZ_CP151837.1, on the reverse strand, counting down.
GGAGACGTGGAGTGGGGAGGGTATGTTTTTTTCCGTAAATGGGATCGCCGAGAATGGGTGTGCCCTTGTGATGGAGGTGGACGCGGATCTGGTGGGTGCGGCCGGTATGGAGGTGGCAGAGGACGAAGGCGGTCTGTGTGGCGGCGTCCGTGGCTAGCGTTTCGTAATCGGTTATGGCGGTTTTACCTCCTGGAGGATTTACCACTGCCATCTTCTGACGATTTACTGGGTGCCGGCCGATATGGGTGAAAATTGTGTCTTTCTCCGGCTTCGGGATTCCATGGGTGACGGCCAGGTAGAGCTTTTCCATGGTGGTGCGCTCCGAAAACTGGGCGACGAGACCCTGGTGGGCGGGATTGGTTTTCGCTACGACGAGGCAGCCGGATGTATCCTTGTCCAGACGGTGGACAATACCCGGGCGCTCGACTCCACCGATTCCTGAGAGTTTTCCCTGACAGTGATAGAGGAGGGCGTTCACGAGGGTGCCGGTAGGATTGCCGGGGGCAGGATGGACGACAATGCCGTGGGCTTTATGAAGGACAAGCAGGTGCTCATCCTCAAAGAGGATATCGAGTGGAATATCCTCGGCGATTGCTTCCGCCGGTACTGCTTCCGGGACCTCGACGTAGACGACATCAGCTGCCTTTACCGAATCCCGTGGTTTTGCGGGTTTTCCATTGAGGAGGATGTGCTGCTCACGGATCAGTGATTGGATACGGGAGCGGGAGAGATCCGCGAGACGGCTTGCCAGGAAGGCATCGAGGCGATCGTAGTTTTTGTCAGCTATTACTTCCTGTCTCAAAATATGGGAAGACTAGGCGGGCGAGGCGGTTTGGACCAGGACCTGGGTGATCGTCTGCACGTGATGTGGTGGCAGGGCTTCCGGGACGAGTGTACCAAGAACGATGCGGCCGTATGGGGTATCGCACGGGAGCACTTCGAGTATGGAAGATGGGCCGATTTTTACGTGGATGTTTCCGGAGCCCTTGGATGCGGAGGCGAGGTTGCGCGCCATGAAATGAAGCCTGCCATGTCCGCTTTCGTCAAAAATCACTTTACCTTCGCGATCGAGGATGAAGATCTCAGAGGCTTTGAAATTTTTCACAAGCCAATCGCGGAAGATTTGAATGCGCTCGAGGAACCGGGTTTTCGAGGGGACCTGGGGTAATGGTTCCGGCTCAGGCTTGTGTTGGACTGCCGGGGGAATGCTCTCCGCTGCAGGCGCTATCTCGACGGCTGTGTTCGGGACTACCTGGGCTTGTTGTGGTGCGACCGGCGCGACCGGCGCGACCGGCGCGGCCGGTGCGACTGCGGCAACCGAGGGAGGAGGAAAGTTTGTTGGCTCCAATACTGTTGGCTCTTCCTGCTTTTCCCTAGCGCAGGTGAATCCCTCGAATGCGTCGTTGAAGCCGGGGTCTGCCGCGTTTATTCGGGCAGGTGCGACGGGACGCATGAGCTGTTCGGCCAAATGGCGAACTTCAGATGGGTCTAGCCATGGATTGATGGTGTCCATTTACTGGGGCTGGAATGCCGGGTTGAGTCTGGCTTTTTCGAGCTTGTGCTGAATCTCGGCGCGGAGGGAATCGAAGACCGTTGCGGCTCCGGCACCGTCTTCCATGACTCCTACCGGCAGGCCTTTGGCGCTGGCACGAATGTAGATCTCATCCCGGGGTATGGATGTTTTGAAGGCCATTTCCTCCGGGAGAAGGTTTCGGAGGGCATTTGCGGCTTCGGTGCTTTCCGCAAGATTGTTTTGAAGCATTGTCAGGCAAACTCCGAGCACGTGGAGGCGGGGATTTACGATGCGGAGACGATTGACGCCTTCCAATAGCTTCGGGACCGAACGGATACCGAGTGGTTCAGCCTGCTGCGGGAGAATCAGTGCATCGGTGGATGCGATAATATCGCTGGTGACGCCGAAGAGCCCGGCTGCGGTGTCGATGATGCATACATCGTAGTGCCTGGCTGCGATGTTTCTGATAAATGCGCGAACTCTGGCAAGGTGGGATCCTGATGCGCCATTTCCTGCATCATAGTCGCTGGCCTGACCGGCCGCTATGAGAGAGAATGTCTCCATACGGGTAGGGACGATGAGACGATCCATCGGTATGCCCGGGTCTGCCAGAAAATCGTAGAAACCGGAGAGTAAACGTGACTGGCGGGTGAGTGAGAGACCCACCGAGCCCTGCGGATCCGCATCGACAAGGATTGTATTGAGACCTGCGCGCGCGAAGGCGTGTGCGAGGTTGATGGCGAGTGTGGTTTTTCCGACACCCCCTTTTTGGCTAGAAGTAGCAATGCTGATCACGCTGGAGAAAGAAATTTTTGTTGCGGCAGATTAACGCTGGAGTCCGTCAGCGGAAGTCTTTTCTTCTAGCTTGGCAAAGTGCCTGTCCTATCAGACCTTGATGCATCCCCCCCATGTCAATTTTCAGAAGCCGGTCGCTGTACGTAGTCATCGCTTGTGCACTGGTTAGTAGCCTTTCCACAAGCTGTGAAAGGAAAGAACAAGATTCCGGAAAGGAGCGCGAATCGGCTGATATGGCCGGTGGGAAACCGCTGCTGGAAAATCGTCTGGAGGGCTTGCCTGGGAACGTTTTTTTGTCTCAGAAAGATTCTCCGATTCACTGGCATCCGTATGGCAGGGATACCTTGGAATTAGCCCATGAGTCAGATCGCCTGATTTTCGCGGTAGTGGTGAAGGGTAGTGATCCCGGATATCTTGAAGCCCTCGAGATTCTCGGTCGAAATGAGGCGAGAGTGAGGGAAATCAACGAGAGCTATCTGCCTGTTTTGATAGACGTGGATGTGATGAGAGAGTTCGGTATTCTTTCCGCTATACTATGCTCTGAAATCCGAAGCCCGTTTCAGTTGCCCCTACTGCTGTGGATGTCCTCCGAAGGGAATCCCGTCGCCTGGTTGCCCGTGGCAAACCAATCCGAGGAAGCACTCGGAAAGATGCTCGCCCAGTCCAATGAGATGCTGGAAAGCATGTGGGAGAATGAGGAGAAATATATCAATGAGAACAGTTCGCGCGATATGGAAGGGCGTAGTGAGAGACTGCAGGCCTACTGGAAAGAGCGTGAACTGAGCGAGGACCCGAAGCAGGATGGTGCAGCGGGTCTGAGGCAGCTCATCGCGCTGTATGACCCGATGAGCCGTTCGCTTGACGAAACCGAATATTCATTTCCTACCCACTCGATGAATCTTCTGGCACTGGGAGCCAAGACCAGGGGCCTGCCGGAGCATCTCCGGGAGGGCGCCAGGGAGGTGCTCTCCGAGTTGCTGACCGATATGGTGACAAGCCCGATGTTCGACCCGATCGACGGTAGTGCGTTTTCCGCGCGAAGTGGGAAATCGTGGACCATGCCTAATTATTTCCGTGATTGCGTCTCGCAGGCAGAGATCGCGGATTCTTTGTTTCGAGCTTATGAGGTGACCGGGGATGAACGCGCACTGCACCGCGCTCTGGGTATTCTGAAATACATAGAGGAGACCTATCGGACGAAGGAGGGAGTTTTCTCTTTTTCAACCAGCGGAAGGGCAAATGTTTCTGATTGGTTATGGGAATACAGTCAGCTGGATGGTGTTCTCACCGGGGATGAGAAAAAGGTATGGACTACCGTCACGGGGATGAAGCCGGGCGGAAATATATCAGCGGAGGCAGATCCATCGCGGGAATACGGAAGTAAGAACTCCATCGGAATTTCCAAAACCTTAGATGAGACAGCAGAAGAAACCGGATTGGGGAAAGATGTGGCTTCCGGTCTGTTTGAAAGCGCGCGGAAAAAGCTCGCTGACATCCGACGCCAGAGAATCTCGTCTGATAACGCTGAAACGAGTTCACATGCAGCATCCACTTTCCGGACTATTTCAGCATATGCCTCAGCTTACCGTGTTACTGGCGAAAGGGTTTTCCGGGATCAGGCCGTGAACAGTCTGTCTGCTGCCCGAAAGATATTCTTCAATGGAGTCCAGCTTTCGGCCTACCCTCAGGATGGAGTGTTTTCTGAAACCAATGCAGCGAGAGCGTTACTTTATGCAATTGCGCTAAATGCTATTCTCGATGTGTATGAAATCTCAGAGGATGAGGCGTGGCTCACTTGGTCTGATGATATTTCCACTGTTTCAGCAGAGAAGTTTACCAGCGGGGTATTGAGGGAATGCGATCCACAATTTTCGCTGCTGAATACTGAAATCTGCGACATCGTTGGACTGTCCGGAACTTCCAGTCTGGGGGAGTTCTCGGTCGCGGAGGCCAGAATGAGGGCGCTGGGAAGGCCTGTATTACCTTCTTTCTCTGAAAATTGCAGGATACTTCCGGCAGAGTCCGTCCATCGGCCTACCTTATACGCCGATTCGATCGCAGCGTCGATTCTTCGGGATTGGGTTGAGTAATCTGGTCGTTTGCTGGATAGCGATGGGGAAATCGATAGATGCGTAGAAACTACCGCGATTTGCGGGTGTTTAGCGGATTACATTAACTCACCTACATCAAAACCTTGGCTACACGGGTTGTGCGAAGGCAATGTAATGATAGGGTTAGGGAGTTGAAAAATTTAGAAGATATTATCTTCCGTCATTGTCACATGGCCAATGAGAAGCTTTTGTATTTCGTAAATCTAAAAAAACCCAATGAAAGTATCCAAAATTCCCGCGATTTTCGCTGTTTCCCTATTTCTTACGCACCTGATTAACGCCGATACGGTGGTCTTGAAAAATGGTGAGGAAATCAAAGGTAAAGTGATTCGTGAAGACGAGGACAATGTAGTGATCGAGGTGATGGTCACCAAATCCATCAAGGATGAAAAGACGGTGCCGAGGGCTGAAATCGACCTGGTTCGTAAGGTTTCACCTGAGAGCAAAGAGTTTTCGGTAATTCAGAAGCTTCTGCCGACTCCGGATCTTTTGAGCGAAGAGGGATACGAGGAGCGGATTACCCAGGTTGAAAAATTGATCCGGAAATATCCGGATGCAAGGCAGGTTGTTGGAGCCAAAAAAGTCCTGGCCGAGCTAAGAAACGAAGTGGAACTAGTCCGCGATGGTGGGTTCAAGTTTGGCGGAGAATTTATCGCGGAATCGGACTACGATTCCAATGCCTACGAATACGATGTGGCGATTGCCGAGAAGGAGATCAACGACACGGTCTCCCGGGGTGATTACCTTCAGGTTCTACGGTTATTCGAAGACTATGAGGAGAAGTTCAATAAGCCTGAATCCTACGGTGAAATGAGGCAGTTGTTATTGAAGGTTTTATCCGTTTACGGAAAGAGCGTTGAGCAAAATCTGGAGTCCTTTGACCGGCGCCTGAAGGCAAGGGACAATGGCCTCCAGCAAATGGCCGGCGAAGATCGCATAAATTCCAAAAAGGCTATCGAGGAAAAGGATGCACTGGTCGAATCCAGATTTCAGCAGGAGAAGGATGCAAAGGAAACCTGGGTGACACCTGACCCATACCATGAGGATTCACTTTCCAGCGCGGCCAAGCAGGTGGAAAGAACTGTAGATCGTCTGGAATCTTCCGATGCGCGCGAGATGCCCGAGAAGCCACTTGCTGAAGTCTACCGATCCTACTGGAAGAAATATGGAACCGCGGACGAAAAAATGCGGAAGGATTTCGAGAAGGACCTGAAAAAAAGTGGTCTTCCGGAGGCCTACGTCAAAAAGCTCGAACAACGGGCTGGAAAATAGGAAGACTTTCATCGCATACTCCTGCACAAATGAGCGGCAGAATCGCAAAACAAACTAGAAATACAGCGGAGACCAAGATCGATTTAAGTATCGACCTGGACGGCTCGGGTGAGTCGGAAATTTCAACCGGTGTTCCGTTTTTCGATCACATGCTCACGCTTTTCTCAAAGCATGGTCTTTTCGATTTGAAGGTGAAGGTGGATGGCGACATCGAGGTGGACGCCCACCACACCATCGAAGATACGGGAATTGTCATCGGTGAATGCATGAAGGCTGCACTCGGCACAAAGGAAGGGATTACCCGTTACGGTTGTGCCTATTTGCCGATGGATGAGACACTGGTCCGTGTGGTAGTGGATCTCAGCAACCGCCCGCATCTTGAATTCCGCGCTCCGGAAAATACAGCTTCCGCACCGAACATGCCTTTCACCTTGGTGGAAGAGTTTTGCAGGGCTTTGGCGAGCAACCTGCGTGCGAATATCCACGTGGAATTGCTCTATGGCCGTGACGGTCACCACATCGCGGAAGCGATTTTCAAAGGTCTGGCCAGAGCATTGCGCGAGGCTTGCGAAAAAGATGCCCGAGTGAAGGGAATTCCGAGCACCAAGGAGGCTTTGTGAAGGTAGGAGTTGTAAATTACGGCGGAGGGAATCTCCGCAGTGTCGTCAATGCTTTGGTTTCGTTCGGTATAGAGCCGCAGGTTCTGGAGTCCGCGGATGGTTTTGATGCCGTGACGCATCTGATCCTTCCCGGACAAGGAGAGTTTGGCGATGTGATGAGCCAACTGGAAAAGCGGGGTCTGGTTGATCCGCTGAGAGAATGGATTTCCTCCGGGAAACCATATTTCGGAATTTGCGTTGGATATCAGATACTATTCGAGGGTAGCGATGAAGCCGACGACGTTCCCGGCCTGGGAATTATCAAAGGGCGTTGTGTACGCTTTGCTGAAGCGGAAGGCAAAAAAATCCCACAGATGGGATGGAACTCTGCTGTGCCGGAGAATGTAGGCGGAAGATTTTGGAAGGGGCTGGGGGAAGAACCTTATTTCTATTTCGTTCATTCCTACTATCCGGTTGTCGAGGACCCGGCTTGGGCCGTTGCAAAGACCAACTACGCGGGTGAGGTCTTCGTGGCCGCCGTGGAGAAGGGGGATTCAATCGCCTGCCAGTTCCACCCGGAGAAAAGCCAGGATGCCGGATTGGGACTGATGAGGAACTTCCTGGGGATCTGATTTTCACTCAAAGTAATTGGGATAGATCGCCAATTTCGGTGCAGTAATATCAGGGTTTTTCCAGCGGGAAGATAGTTACATCCACGTGGTTTGCCGAAAGCATGGAGACTGGGGGTGTTTTCGGTTCCGGGAATCCGTTTAGGAAAAATAGGGTCGCGGAATATTCCGCCTCGTTGATGGCTTCAATCTGATAGGGACTGTGATGAACACGCCCCTTCGCGATTTTTCCATCGCTGGTCTCGGAGAATAAAAGGTATCGCTCTGCAAGAAACCAATCAAGGGATCCGAATTCCGCCGGGGCGGGGGCTTTTGGTTGGGGATAAGTGAAACGGGACTCGGGGAGATCAGAATTTCTGCGTTTACTATTGTATCGGATGACCCCGTTCTTCTCGGTGGAGGACATCCGCGCGTGCTGGTAGGGAAGGTGAAAAAAGCGGCGGGCTATTTCCACGGCGATCGGCTGATTGCAATCGAGACAGAAGAACCATACTCCGGGATTTCCCTCATCATCGTGGACATAAGTGCGGAGATTTAGCTCGTGGAACCATGACAGCCAAGGGAGAGGAACCAGCCCAACCGGGCGGATGCGCTGCATGAAAAACGGCACAATCCCGATATATGCTCTGCCTTCAAACGTATCAACATGCAGGCCCTTCGGAAGTTTCCTGGCTATAAGCTCGGCATCAATTTCCCAGTGAAAAAAGGCCAGGCCTGCCCAGCGCTGTTTCATCACGTGAAAGCCGGCGGGGCGGTCCCGCATGACAAGGCGTTGTTCGGCACTGGGTGTCATGAATCTCTGGATTTCTTGTAATCCTATCTGGTGAGACTACATGAGTGCGCCGCGAATCCGGCGCCGAACGCTGTTAGCCAAAGCTCTTTGTCAGTGACGTTCTCCTGGGCCAGACGGCGCTCCAGAGCGAAAAGGACCGAAGGACTGGACATATTGCCGTGTGCCGAGAGAACTTCACGGGTTTCTGAGAGGGAAAAGGCTGGTATCCGCTTTTCTATCGCTTCGATCACATCGCGCCCGCCTGAATGGGCGAGAATCTGCTGGGGCTGCGAGGCGGAGCGGGAAAAGAGTTTAAGAACAGCCTCGCCGGCGAGTTCCGGCACAGAACGGTGAAGCTGGTTTTTGAGTTTTCCACCGGAGTTTCGGAAGCGAATTTTTTCACGTTGCTCGGGATCGTGATGGGTATCGAATTTACCGAATTTCCAGGCGTTTTCGTGTGGCTCCTGTCCGGTGAGGATGGTGGCAGCCGCTCCGTCCCCGAAGAGGCAGAGGGAAATTAATACGCCTGGATCATCATCCATGTAGAAGGCGGCGGAGGAGATTTCCACGGCGACCATTGCGATTTTGTGTGTCGGATTCGCCGCGAGATATCCTTGCGCCGCACGCAGTGTTGGAATCGCCGCACCGCATCCCAATCCTATCAGGTCACAAAGGTAGGCATCCGGTCGAAGGCCAATTTTCTCTGCAACATAACTCGATGGCCCGGGGCATAAATAGCCGGTGCAGGAGCAAAGAAAAATCGCATCCAGCTCATCGGGTTTCATTGAGACTTTTTCAAGAGCCTTGGAAATAGCCTCAACCGCGAGATTTGGCGCATGGGCTTCAAACGACCGATTTAAATTCTCGGCATCCTGTTGGAAGACGGGTGTAAGATCGGCGGACGAGAACTGTCTGCCAGAAATTCCGGAGCTGTTATTGGTAAGGATTTTCTCCAGAAGTGTGCGTGAACGTTGTTTCAGCGAGCTGAATGCGGGATGTGTCTGCAAGGCATCCCAGGTGGATTGCTGGGTAAATGAAAACGGAGGATTGCTGGTAGCGATGGAGGAGAGATACATGTGGAAGAAATTTCAGCGGAGGAGGGAGAGAATAGGCTTGAGCGGGGCATATTTCAGCAAGGGACGTGCGGCGGGCTGAAAAAGGAAGGGATGGATGAACTTTGAGGCGCTCAGTCGTCTGGAGAAGAAGGATTGGAGTGCGAGATTGATGGCGGCGGTGGTTTGTTCCCAGTTTTGCTGTGTGTTCGAGTATTTGACTAGCTCCGGGAGCGCGATCTCGGCCGACTGGAAGGCCATGCTCATTCCGTTTCCGGTGAACGGAGGGATAATCGAGTGGGAGTCGCCCAGTGAAAGAAGACCGGGTATAGGCTTCTGGAGACCTAGCTCAAAACCGGCCACAGCGGTAAAAGAATCCGTCTTCCAAACTGCATGGGAAAGTCGATCGGCGAGCTGTAAATTGCCGTTTTTTTGAAGATATGCCGGTAGAAGATCGTTGTGACTGGCCTTGATCGTTCGGTCGATACGGAAGAGTCCGCAGACATTGCTCCAGCCATTCTCCACTGCAGTGATGCCGAGATATCCGTGGGGACCGCTGTGCATCTCCAGATCGGATATCGTATGGAAGTCTCTGATATGTGCCTTGAGACCTATCCATTTGCCATTGGTTGGCCGTCGCCCAGCACACCAGGCCTGTCCGGGCGTATCTGGTTCTGGTTTTTTCCGCGATGACTCGAAAATAGTCACTCCTTGTTCTCTGGCAAATTCGCATAGTCGCTGGTCGAGAAGATGGCGTGAGATTGCCAAAGCGGGGGTGGGGAGTTCCCGTGTGCTGAGCTGCGCATCGCCTCCGAACCATGTAACGGTGGTATGTTTTTGAGCATCCGCCAAAAGATGAGCTATACCGAGCGCATCCAGAGTTGAGGATTTCACACCGGAAATAAACTCTCCGCAGACGCGGTGTCGCGGGTATTTCCCGGCTTCGTGAAGCTCAACGGGGACACCATGCCGGCGCAGTGCGACAGCTAGCGAGAGGCCGGTGAGTCCTCCCCCGATTATGTGAATTTCCTTTGGCAACTATAGGAGGTTAACACGCGTTCAATGCTGCGCTAGAGATAGTTTTTACTGTGATGCAATCTACTGCGGGTGTGGTATTTCAAGTTTCCGGAACACCGATCGAAGAGCTCCGCGGAAGGTTTGTTTCTCGGAGTTTGAAAAAAGCTTACCGCCGGGGTCTATAATTTGAGGGAGCTCGCCAGCGATGAATCCGGCTTCGATACTGACGCGCATATCATGTCGGGTAATGGGGTGGATGAACGGATGTGCCATTTTTCCCAGAACCAGGGGCGTATTGGAGCGCAGTGGTTCGTTGAAAATGAGCGTATCGAACTTTGGAAACCAGTTTACCAAATCGGAGAGTTGGGAATCGGTGAAGTGGTGAAGAAACAGGTTTGCGATCAACACGCCGCCGCGTGATGGAGGTTCCTGTTCGAAAATATTGCCGCGTATCCATCTGACTGCTTCCGGTAAATGCCTGGGTTTCGGTGCAAGATCATAGGCTTCCGCTACCGAATCCGGGTGCAGTTTCGCAATTTTAGAGATCAGGTTTCCATCGCCAGCTCCGATTTCCACGACGTGTTTTGTCGCTACCGGTATTTGCCGGACGATCCATGCCTCATTCCCCATGAAGAAATTGATTCGGCGTAGGTCTTTCCGTGAAGATATGGCGCCGGAATCATCGTGTGGCAGGTGGTCGAGAAGCTCTGGGGTGAGTTTACGCATGAAGTGGTGGGAGGTGATGTTTGCATATCTTCCGCGCCTGTGTGAAAAGAGCGAATGAAAATTTCCTGCTATACGGGCGGCATGGTTCAGACAAACGGGTATCTGGTGGAGACAGCGGATGGGAACTTTCTGGTAGACGCGCCTTCCGGTGTGGCTGGCTGGATCTCCGGGAAGGGTGTGAGGCTCGATGGGCTGTATCTCACCCACCAGCATTATGATCACGTTGAGGATGTCTCGGAACTCCGGAAATCCGGTGTGAAGGTCTTCGCTTGGGCGGATTATTCCAAGGACCTGACGCTGGAAACATACGGGGCCAGCTGGGGTTTGCCCGAGGTTTCTCCTTTCGCGGTCGACGAACTTGTGCCGGTTGGCAAACGTGAAGTGTTAGGTATGGAGGCGGTTATAGCACACGTCCCGGGACATTCCGCGGATAGCATTTCCTTCTATTTCCCAGGCGAGAAGGTGGTGTTCGTCGGTGATGCATTGTTCTCGGGATCCGTGGGAAGATGCGATCTCCCGGGAGGTAGTTTTGAACTACTGTTGGAAGGGATTAAGCGCGACCTGCTGACACTTCCGGACGATACGAAAGTGCTGCCAGGTCATGGCCCCGGAACAACCATCGGTCGTGAGCGTTCTGCGAATGGCTACCTGAAATAGGGATTATTCAGCAATTATCAGTGCCTTCGGTGGCGGCCGAAGGAGGGCTTCGTTTTGTTCGGCAGATGGCGGAGTGAAGCGGACACTCTCCCATGTGCTGTCCTTCAACGGACCTTTTCCATGAAATTGGAAGAGGCCTGTAAAAGGTCGCAACGGTAGGGTGATAATTCCCAATAAGCCGCGGGCATTGAGTCGGATGGTGAAATCGATGACTCGGTCAGACAGGTCCACCGAGCCGTCTCCGGTGAAATTCACCGAGGTGGTGGATGTTTGGAAATCCCGGGTGCTGAGGACGCCGTCATTGATGGTGAATGTGCAGAAAGCAGCCTTTGCCCGTTCAAAGCCAGCCCGGCGATCAGCGAGAACTTTCGCCATTACGGGCGAGAGTGGTCCGAAGACCGGCACCGAGAAAAGTTCGGCGTTTTCAAGACCTACGAGTCCCTTTCCATCCATCCGGGAAACGTCGCCGTCTGGAAGTGTGAACTCGATGCGGCCGGTGACGATACCTCCGCCTTTCATCTCGAAATCGTAGGTTGATGAGATCTTAGCCATGGAAAGTTTTGAGACGCTGAATTCTCCCGAGAGGGCAGATGTGGCAGAATTGACGATTTCTCCGGTCACCTGACCTCCGAATGCCTCGGCCTTCAGGTTATCGACTTCCACTTTTCCGCCGCGAATTTTCACATTTGCGGACGGAGCGCTGAGTTCGACGTCTTCTCCAAGAAATTTGTAGGTAGCCGGGCCATCGCTGGAGAAGTCCACATCGAGTTTGGTTCTTCCCTGCGGGGTGATATCAACAATACCCGATCCACTTAGTCTCGGTGGCGTATGAAATCTGTATTGCTCAAGATTATCCGCGATGGCGGGCGCGAAGAACCGAACCAAAGGAGCGGCCCAGATAGATCCTTCGACTCCCTCCACCGAAACAGTTTTTGAAGGGTGATCGTAAAGAATTCTTCCAATATCCGCCGAGCCATTGGTGGGACCGTTGTAAGATTTTCTCAGAGAATAGTCGGAGTAATCGAAAGTTACCTTTCCGTCAAAAAAGTTAAGCTGATGGCGATCGAGTTTGAACGAGCAATTTGCCGAGCGGACCGGGACGCCACGGAACGAGAGGTTCCGGATGTTGCCGTGGCCTTCATATTGCCATGCGAAGCGGTCTTTCAGATTGAATGAGCCATCAAGGAATACCTCGGTGAACGGAGCGGTATTCTCCGAGAAATCGGCGATGATTTTTTCGAGAGGTTTCCCTTTGAAAAGTGGACCGAAAATCGGTGCCGGGAAGGTGGAGTGAAGGGAAAGCTTCACGATATCACCTTTCAGCAGAGCTTTTACCTTTGCTGTTCCATCCGGTCTGGTGAGTTTCATATCGCGGAGAAACAGGTCCCCATCCTGCCAGGAGAACCACGATTCCACGGCATCGAAGGTAATTCCACGGAGCATGACGGATTCGCAGAGCGCGTGACCTGTGAGTTTTACCGAAACTTCTGGAAGTTCCTCGGGATTTTCCTGTTCCGGGATGTTGAACTCTCCGGCGAATTGAACCTGCTGCTTTCCGCCGAGCAAAAGTTCCATTTTCAAAGGGTAATCCAGCCAGGACTTCAAGAGACGGGGGATTTCGATGGATGAGTCGATATCGAAACGACCCTCCCGCTTCAGAATCTGGTAATCCGCATGCCCTGCCAGAGAGCCCCTGGAGTCCTCTGCCTCGAAAGAGTCCACGGTAAGAAGATATCCACTCAATCTGCCTTGGGTGGTCACGTTCTTCACGCGATACTGCTTCTTTTCGATGTATGAGGCGACAATATGGAAGTCCGCATCAAGGGTGCTCTTGTCATTCATATCCCCGGTGATGTTGATATGGGCGGACGGAGGACTATTGGGATCGAAGCTCCAGTGCTGAAGCTCGTTCAGGATATGAGCGATCATTTCCCGGCGTTTGCCTTCCTGCTTCTCATCGTCGGGATTACCTTTTCCGCCACCCTTGGAATAAAATTTTGCAGAGAGTGTGACATCGACGCCTCCCACGTTCCCGCGGGCGTCTTCGATCTCGATCAGGCGATCTTCCGGCATGAAGATGCTGGCGTTTACCTTGTTGAAATGGAGTGCCTGGCCCGTTGGTTCCTTTGGGTCGACCGGGAGCGAGAGCCTGGCATTATTCAGGACAACTTTCCTGAGGCGGAATTTGCCACCCGCGAGACTGGTATTGTCGAGAACCAGCTGAACGCGCTCGAGGTTGGAGATCTCATTGATCCGCTCCTCTTCGGCGAAAATGGTAACGCTTTTCGCGACGAATCCTTTCAGGGGAACATACGCGAGCGAGCCGATGCTGACGTGTGCTCCCTGGTTGGACATCTGCTGCTCCAGTGCATTTCTCCATTCCTCGGGGAGGCCGGTATTGTTCGCCCAGTAAAGACCGCCCAAGGCAAGGGGAATCATCGCCACGACGAGCAGCCAGACAGCTGTTCGGAGATTGCGGACGATGGAGAAGTGGAACATTTTCGAAGGAAATGATTACGAGTTGAGCTTACCACCGGCCCTGAAGGAAAAATAGGGCAAACGTCCCGGGGAAGGTCTTCCGATGATGATGTGATCCAGCAGGCGGATCTGCATCAGGTTTGCGGCCTGTTCCAGGTTTTCCGTGACACGGTGGTCTGCCGGACTGGGTGAGGGATCGCCGGAGGGATGATTGTGCAGAAGGATGAATCCATATGCATTTCTGGTAATGACAGAGCGGAGAACCTCACGAGGATGAGCGGTGGTTTCATTCACAGTCCCGACAGAGACAGTAGTGGTGCTGGTGTGTTCCAGCCGTGAATTTACGGTGACAACCAGAGCTGTTTCGTTGGGCAGATTACCCATCTGGTGGGAGAAATGTTTGTAGATCAATTCCGGGGTATCGAGTGGGATGGTTCTCAGCTCCTCCTTCGCAAGTCGTGTTCCCAATTCAAAGGCGGCGGCTAGCTTGCAAGCCTTCGCAGGACCTATGCCTTTGTTGTTCATATATTCGGAAACCGGGAGACGCCCGAGCTCCTGTAGATTTCCGTATTTCTCGAGGAGATCTCCCGCTACCTGGATGACGTTCCGACCGATGACGCCGGAACTAAGGAAAATCGCGATAAGTTCCGCGTTGCTGAGAGAGGACGCGCCATATTTGACGATCTTTTCCCTCGGCAGATCAGAAGAGTCATCCTCGTTGAGTTTCATAATAACTATTCCACGTTCTGAACCTGCTCGCGGAGTTTTTCGAGTTCTGTTTTCGCCTCTACAACCGTCTGTGCGATGGTGGCGTCGTTGGCTTTGGAGCCGATTGTGTTGAACTCGCGGAAAAGTTCCTGACATAGGAAATCCAGCGGTCTACCGGCTGGCTCCGAGGAGGAAATGTATTCCCGGAATTTGGAGAAATGCGAGTGGAGACGTGTGATTTCCTCCGAGATATCGCAACGATCGGCAAAGATGGCCACTTCCTTCGATAATCTTTCATCGTTCTGATCGATTTCGATCTTCATATCCGCAAGACGCTTGTGGAGTAGTGCCCGTTGGTGCTCCGGACGGAACGGAGCTTGATCGGAAATCGTCGCGGTAAAGGCTTCGAGGTTGGTGAGCTTGCCGAGGAAATCTTCTTCGAGGTGTTTTCCTTCGATCGCCCGCATCTCGTTGAGATTTGCGACAGCTTGCCCGAGGGCCGGGAATACACATTCCCACGCTGTTTCCGGGTCTATTTCGTCGCTTTCTCCTATTTCGAAGATCCCGGGTTGTCTCAGAAAGTCCGAGGCAGACGGGAGTAAAGGACGGCCAAGGAGATCCGAGAGATCGGCGAAAGCGGAATCAAAGGATTTCGCGAATTTTCTGTTGAGGGAAACATTCTGGTTGGTTTCACCATCGGCACTTTCCAGGCGGATGGTAATTTGTATGCGCCCCCGCGAAACCAAAGGTGTGGTAAACTTGCGCACACGGGTTTCCAAGGACTGGAGCGAACGTGGCAGGTTCGCTACGATCTCAAGTTGTTTCCGGTTAATCGAGGCCGCTTCCACATTTGCGAGCCATGTTTTCGAGCTATTGGTTCCACGGCCAAAGCCGGTCATCGATTGCATATGGTTGATTGAAAGGGGATGGGGAACGAATGTCGATTGTCTAGATTACCTGAAACAAAAACGGCCCCGCAGATTGCGGAGCCGTTCGGAAAATATCTTAAAACCGCTTAGAGGTTTTTCAAAAATGAGCGGAGCATCCAGAGAGCTTTGTCGTGGACCTGAATACGGCCGATCATGAGATCCTCGGTTTGTGGATCACCCTTTTCCGCAGCGGTATCGCGGGCTGTTCTGAGGGATGCACCTACGATTTCGTTGCACTCGATGAGATGTGCTACGTAGTCCTTGGCTGGGATTGCCTCGGCATCCAGTTCGGAGATCGAAGACAGGCTTGCGAGTGTTTTGAGTCCGCCCGGGGAGTATTCGTCAAGTCCGCGGATACGTTCCGCGATGTCGTCGACTGCGATGAAGAGTTCCTCATACTGTGTCTGGAAGGCTGCATGTAGTGAGAAGAATGCAGGGCCTTCAACGTTCCAGTGTGCGATGTGGGTCTGACCCAGAAGTGCATAGGAATCCGCGAGAACTGTTTTGAGTGAATCTACAATCGGCTTGGTGGACTTTGCTTTGGTTGCTGTAGCTGTTTTGCTCATGGGACTATGGTCGCACTGCTTTGCTAACTTTCAAGAGGCGGATTGGAGAAATATGGATATTTTTTACTGAGAAGCTCGAATGTCCTGGATGATGATCTGGAGAGTCGTTTTCCCGCGGAATGTATTCCGGTCAATTGTGAAGGCAATATCCCACGGTGGGCTTGGTAGTTCGTGTTCGCCACCGCCGAAGAATACCGCATCCTGCTCGTGATAACCTTGCCTCAACATAAGGCGTAGGTGGTTGTTTTTCATATGATACGGCGGACGGCTAAGCCCTACCTGACGGGATACAAAGACTGGCTGTGGATTGCTGTTTCCAAACGGGTGGAGCAGCTCGTAGCTACCGAGAAAATCCAGTGACAACTGGGAAAATGGAATTTCCGCATCGTAAACGAGCCGCGGCTTTCTCTCCTCCTCGGTGGTGTTTGCGAGAACATATTTGCCGAATTTTTCACGGAAATCGTTGAGTCGGTCCTCATGAATACTTAGGCCGGCAGCCATTGCGTGCCCGCCGCCGGAAATGAGGCAATCTTCGCAGGCTCGAATTGCATCCACCAGGGAAATACCCTCGATGCTGCGCCCGGATGCTTTGCCAATTCCGTTTTCATCAAAGGCGATAACAAAGGTCGGTTTATAATACTGCCGCAT
This sequence comes from Luteolibacter sp. AS25, assembly GCF_046736275.1. Taxonomy (GTDB): domain Bacteria; phylum Verrucomicrobiota; class Verrucomicrobiia; order Verrucomicrobiales; family Akkermansiaceae; genus Luteolibacter. Next base: position 2,001,243 of record NZ_CP151837.1, on the reverse strand, counting down.
GAGACGGGATGCGACAATTCCAACAACTCCGTGATGCCATGCGCGGGAACCGATGACGATCACCGGATCTTTTTCGGGGTCGAAATTGACGGAAAGTTGTTCGTTCGCCTCCTTTCTGATCAAACCTTCGTGGGCCTGGCGCTCGCGATTGTAGGCATCCAGTTTTTTGGCGAGATCCGCGGCAGATCGGCGACAATCCGTGGTGAGGGTAGCTAGCGCATCTTCCGGGCAATCCATCCGACCGGCAGCGTTGATACGCGGCCCGATTCTAAATCCGACATCCATGGAAGTGGCGGCGCCATTCATTCCAGTTACCTCCTGTAAGGCCCGGAGGCCCGGGTTGAGGGTCTTCGGCAGATATTTCAGGCCATGGCGGACGAGTAATCGGTTCTCTTCCACCAGAGGAACTATATCGGCGATGGTCGCCACAGCCACCAGATCGAGCAGTTCCTTGAGATCCAGATCGACGGTTCTGGTTTTTAGCAGTGCGTGTCCAAGTTTGAAAACGACACCCGCAGCGCAAAGATAGGTGAATTCCTCACCGCACTTCGGGTTTACCAGAGCCACGCAGTCGGGTTGCTCCGTCAGACTTGGTTCATGATGATCCACGATAACGACATCGACATTCATCTCACGGAGATAGGCGACCTCGTCCACCGAGACAGTTCCGCAATCGACGGTGATCAAGAGATCCGGTTTGCCATTTTCCTGGATGCAGCGCTCTATTGCCGCGAGGCTGAGCCCGTATCCCTCACCTCCACGACGGGGGATAAAAGTAGCCGGTTCCAGATCATAGGCGTGCAGAATTTTCCGCATGAGTGTAATGGATGAAACTCCATCCACGTCATAATCGCCATAGATACAGACTTTTTGCTTTTCATCTGCCGCCTGCAGAATTCGCTGCACTGCAGGTTCCATACCCGGTATCAGGAATGGATCCCGGAGATCCCTGAGTCGTGGCTTCAGAAAGGATTCCATCTCCGCTTCGCCGGAAATTCCACGCTGTTTTACCAGATGGGAAAGGATTTGTGGAAATTGTGAATTCTCGGAAGAGCCGCTCGAGAGAAAGGGCTCTCCACGTAAAATCCATCGGGAAGCCATTGCACGCATAAAGTCTTGGATACGCTGCACCCAAGCGAATGCTGTGACAAGGGCGGATGTGTTTTGATTGGACACAACGCCGTAGCGGCCTTGTGTTATTGATATGAAAGAGGTGAAGGAAAGATTGGCGGAGGTGCTTGCTATGTTCGACTGCCGGACGGGGACGCTGCATGCGGCGAAATGCGAGTCCCTTACCTTGGTAAGTGCGATAGGAGTGCCTGATTTTCTGTTGGAAAAGATTCAGAACATTCCCTTTGGCAAGGGAATCGCCGGGGTAGCGGCAGAATCCAAGGGCCCGGTCGAACTGTGCAACCTCCAGCAGGATCTCGGAGGAATTGCCAAGGAGAATGCGCGAGCCACGGGCGTGGCCGGCTCGCTTGCCGTTCCCATATTCTCCGCGGATGGGATGGAGGTGATTGGAGTATTGGGCATCGGAAAAACAGAGCCCTACGATTTCACTGACCAGGAGAAGGCTTTACTGGGCCAGGAAGGAGAAAAAATCAGAGCGTTTCTATCCGAGTTTATCGAGAAACTCTGATAGGTCACATTGCTGTAGCCAGCTTCATCGAGGCGGAGCTGGAAAAGCGGCCTTGGATAATGTTGTGACCAAGCAGTGGAATAAGGCCTACGAAGAAGCTCCCGTCGTTCGCAATATCCCAGAACAGCTGGTCCGCCTCCGCATATTTCTCCGAAAGGGAGGAAGCGCAGGTCTTGTCGCCGATCAGAATGACAGAATGAACGTTTTTAATGTCAGGAAGAGAAGAGATGTCCGCCTCAATGATCGTGATCGAATCATTCCTGAATGTACGCTTCACTCCTTTTTCCCGGATCAGATGGATATTGTAGAGCCTACTTGCTTTTTCACAGAATTTGGAAAGATAGGAACCTGCTTTTATTTCTGCTGGCTGATAGATAACGACTTTTGGCTTCACTGAATCGGATATGTTTTAAGTTGGATAAAATGCACGAAAGTTCGGGTGCATTTGGATTCCAGCCTTTCGCAGGTCTTGTGCCTGCTTCAAATCCCTTATTCCACGGACTTTACCTGAGTATCAGCGCTGAAATATCCGAGCAAAACGCCATGCAGGCATTGTTTTTTGCAAAGTGCAGCCCAGGGAGGAACTATCGTGCAGGTATGTCTATATGGTCGATCAAACGGACGTCTCCATAGAAAACGGCGCAGGCCAGTACCGTAGGACGGTCCAGATTTGTGGCAGGTGCCAAAGACTCCGCATCTACCAGAGAAAGGTAATCGATTTTCACAAAATCCGATTCCGATAGAACTCGTTCAGCCGTTCCCAGAATTTTTCCAATTGCCGTCTGCCGGGCTGCGGAGGAAAGTGCCAGACAAATACGGGCTGCATCCGCACGATGCTCTGCGGTGAGGCGTCTGTTTCTGGAAGACATGGCGAGGCCATCGGTTTCCCGAATGGTGGGGTGGGTGAGGATCTCCGTCTCCAGATCGAGATCCCGGACCATCCTGCGAACGATTGCAAGTTGCTGGAAATCCTTTTCGCCAAAGATGGCCGCATCACATTTGGTAAGGTTGAAAAGCTTCAGCACGATGGTGCAAACCCCGTCAAAGTGCCCCGGGCGGGTCGCTCCGCAGAGATACCTGGAAAGCTCGGTCTCCAATACGGTGATGGATCGGTCTTCCGCATAGACTTCGCCATCGTAGGGAGCAAAAACTCCGTTTGCTCCGTGAGCTTTGCAGGCCGCTATATCCGATTCCAAAGGGCGTGGATATTTTGCCAGGTCGCTTTCTCGATCAAACTGAATGGGGTTTACAAAAATTGAGACCAGGACCGTTCCATCTGGTCCGGCTTTCTGTCTGGCCGCATCAATCAATGAGGTGTGCCCCTGATGCAGAGCGCCCATCGTCGGAACCAATATCACCGGACCTGAAGTATCACGGAGGTTTTCCTTCAACTGTTGTTTGGTTTTAGCGATCCACATAATTTTTTTCAAAATGCGATTCAAGCCGACTTGGGTCTGAGAATGGTGAGGCCTTGCTGAACATACTCAACCAGCGACATCAGGGTGAAGGCACCAGCCACGAGGCAAGGATAGACCGGTGAAATAGGAACGATTTTCAGCATTACCCAGCCCAATACGAAGAAAAGGCTGAAGGTGCAGGCTTTTCCGGTCCAGTGTGGACGTATGTTGACGGTGAGCTTTTTCCCTCTCAGGTAAAAGATTCCCCAAATGATGATAATGTCGCGGATGGCAACGAGGGTGATGAACCAGATCGGCAATCCCCAGCCATGCGGTCCCCAGGGAACCACGGTCAGAATCATGAGGGCGTGAAGCACCAGAACCTTGTCGGCCAGCGGATCGAGGAAAGCCCCGAGGTCTGATTTCTGGTTGAATCGTCTGGCGATCCAGCCGTCCAGACCATCGCTGATCGCTGCAACTATGAATGTGCCAAGGGCAATGTAGCGGAATGCTTCCACCGGAAAACCGGATTTCACACTGAGCCCGTATCTGGCCGCATAAAATACAAACACCGGGACCAGACAAATCCGGAATACGGTAATTTTAGTGGCCAGCGTCATAGCCGGACTCTAGCAGCCCGAAAGTTTAAATTCCAAACCCGAAATCCCGCGTTTTGAAAAATGAGACCCTCTGATTTTGAGGGAAGTAGAAAGGGATGAATCCCTTTTTCGCCTACCAGTTTACGCTGGTGCCACGCGTATCGATGTGCGTGAAGCTCGAGTAGCTGCCAACCCCGCCCTTGAAGAGGCCGCGATCGCGCACGGCACGCGCGGTTTGTGTTACGTGATAGGCGCTGGTCTCGAACTGGACGTCCACTGCCACGTTTGCCTGATGCCAGGAATGTTTTTTGGCTCCGGCGCACCGCGCATTGTATTGCGGGGAGCGGTAGGCGGATACGATTTCCTTTACAGAGATATCCATGATTTCGGAAATACGATCAATAACGCGAAGTGTGTAGCCCATGCGTGCCCACCATTCCTTGGGCGGGAGGGTGTTCCAGCAATCGCCGCGTTGCTTTGCGTGTGCGGAAATAACATCCTGGGCACTGATTTTTTTCATTTTCAGCGAGTTCAGGTAGTCCGCGTATTTGGCGATGTTACTACCCTGGAGGCGTGTCCATTCATCAGGGAAGCCGCCTACGTTTCTGGAAAGATTCTGTGAAGTGCTCCGTTGATTGGAGCTGGTCCTTACTTTTACCACAGGCATGTCATCATCCTTCTTTTTGAAGAGCCAGCCCGCGCTCGCGGTGGTGGATGATGCGCAAAGAGCGGTTGCGGTAAGACCGATCGCGCCGAGGACTTTTCTGCGGCTGGCGATGGGGATTTCAGAGATGTTTCGATTTTGCTCAGGTAAAAGGATCGATTCTCTGAAATTTGACATAAGAAAGGGAAAGGTGGGATTTGGGTTTTATTGCGAAAAGCGCGAATTATGCCATTTGTTCAGACAAATTGCACGTAATCGTGGGAAAATTCACCGCTAGGAAACCCGAAATTCAAATTGTCACAAGTAAAAAAGCCACAGATTTGCGAAATTCTTGTTCAGGTTAGAGCTTCTTTTGACGATTTGGAACTCATTGACGTTGAATGAGATTGCGGCTCAGCAGGGCGGAAGCGATGCCTGTGAGAAAGAGGGAAATGATCCCCCAATCGCCGATGATCGCATACAGCGAGAAGCTGGGTTTGACGGGGATTTTCGATTCCACCAGAAGGCTATCACGGACGAAGCTGCTGCCATCCTTATCCCGGATAACCTGCTGGATTCCCGTTTCCGGATGGGTGGTGGAGCCTATGGTATCGACCGCGGCGCTGACACCGGTGTTCGCACAGCGCAGCATCGGACGGCGTAGCTCGATGGCACGGAAGCGGGCATTCGCGAAATGCTGGGCAGCAGCCGGTGAGGTGCCGAACCAGCCGTCGTTGGTGAGGTTGACGATGATCTGGGGAGCATCCCTGACAAATTTCCGCGTAAGACGCGGGACGGTATCTTCAAAACACACGGCGGGGATGATTTGGACTTTTTTCCCTTTGAGATCTACTTCCAGCGGATCGGTTGATGGGCCGATGGAGAACGATCCGTTGTATTCCGCGCCGGATTGCTGTTCGTAGATCTCTTTCAAAAGCGGGATGCTATCCACGAAGGGAATGGTCTCACCGAAGATTACCAGATGTCGCTTCTTGAAGGTATCGAGATTATCCTCTGCATCCTGGAATATAATCGAATTATAAATCCTAGGATTTTCCTTCTCGTAGATCCCGTCATCCCGAACTTCACCTTCGATTTCGACTGCGCCGTAAATTAGATCGAAGGAGCCGGCCTCCCTTACCCGGGAGATGGTTTCCATATTTTGTCGCCAAGCACCCCATTCGCCGGTTTCGGCGCGGATAATCCTGCCGGTAAGTGCTGTTTCCGGCCAGAGAACCCAATCAGGGCTGTTCAACTCGATGCTGCCTTCTTCGCTTTCACCGATGGCTTGCTGGAGCTGCTTTTCATCATTCTCCGAGATTTTCTGGAGCCCTTTCAGGGTTTCGTCCTCGTAGGCCATGTGGACTTCCTCCCACGTCCAGAGAACCTGGCCCGCATCCTGGGGGATGTTGATTTGCACAAGGAGGCTTTTGAGGGATACGGATTCCTTGCCGCTTTCCATGGCAATGCGGAGGATTCCATACGCCAGAAGAAGCCCTACGCATAGGGCTGTTGCCGCGAAATCCCAGCGAGGTCTGCGGATGCCATCCTTGCCTGTTTGCATAAGACGATGTCCAACCTGAACCAGAACCGCCTGGAAGAAGACAAGCATCAGGGATAGCCCGGTGACCCCCAGTAGGTCCGCAGCCTGGGAAATTACGAGTGTTTCATGGAAAGCGACTCCGAGCCCGTTCCAGCCGAATCCCGTGAATAGCCAGCCACGCAGCCACTCAAGACCGGCCCAGATTGTGGCGTGGGTGAATGCGGTGAAGAGGCAGCGGAAGGGTGATTCGGACGTGGCCGATTTCTGATGCCACGGATTTCCGATGGTGGCTGCAAAAGCACCGAAGGCGCCCCAGAATAGTGCGAGATAGGCGGCGAGGACGATCGGACCCAGCCATGAGACGTTGGACAACCATGAGACCTGGAGGCCGAAGCTGATGAGCCCTGCGAGGTAGCCAATGAGAAACCCTTTCTTTGCGCGGTGCTTGCCCTGTAAGCTCCACAAGGAGATCAGGAGCGGGATGATGCAGAGCCAGGCAAGTGTGGCGAAATTGTAGGGCGGGAACAGCGCTGCGGCCATGAGGCCGGTGGCGAGAATGGCGAATAATCTGAGAAAGAATGGGCGGCGGCCTGACATGGCTCAGAGCTTGGCTGGATTTTTCCCGAGGGCGAGAAGGAGTTGGAGAACACAGCTGTATTTTTCCAGCTGGGATTTCCATGGTCGGGCCGGGTGGAGTATAGTCCAGCGGTTTTCTTCTGCCAATGAGTGGAGCTTAGGTTTCGGGTTTACGATGGTGGCCTGGTGGCAAAGCTCCAGCATTGGGAGATCGGCGGTGCTGTCCGTGTAACCTCTGGAGTTGTGAAGCTGGCCATCGACGTAATAAGACTCAGGTAAAACCTCCCGCAAACGTATCACTTTGTTAAAGCCCTTATGATTTGAAAGTTGTGGAAATAATTTCGTATTTTCCAGAACGGTCCCGAGGGATAGGTCGAAGCCGAGAAGCTTGCCTACCTCTGCCGCGTAACATTCCGGACTGGCGGAAGATAAGATGGTGAGGTGTCCGGAATGCTTGTGGTTCTCAAGAGAGTTGATGAGCTCACTGTAAATGCTCGGGAGTAATTTTTTCGCAAATTCAGCGGAAAGCTGCTGGAGCCGTTCCGGTTTCATTCTCCATAAGAAACAGTGGAAGATCCTCTTCATTTTTTCCGTGCCCAATAATTTGGCAAACGGCAGGAAGACGAGAAACAACGGAATGGAAAACAGCCGCCAAGGTTCAGCCCTGACCACGTGGTGGCGGAAAAGGAGTTGGCAATCCCATGCAAGGAGGGTGCCGTCCATATCGAACAGCCCGATACCTTCGGGAGGTGTCTCGCTGAGGTTGAACTCCCGTGGATGGCTCGAATCGTGGACTGATCCGCGATTCGTTTTCGGATCGGTCTGATTCATCGTGCCGGGGTAGGGAGGGGTTGGCCGCTTCGATGTTGAAGCGGCCACACCATATTAAACGTAATGAAGGGCTTTCGCGCGCTCTTCAATGGCTGACTCGTTTTCGAGAAGCTCCTGGATAGGATCCCACTTGCCATTGACGAGTGCGTCCCGAGCGGATTCCGGCATGTTGACCGGGAATTCGATTTCGCCGGTGCTGACAGTCATCTTCTCAAGGTTGATGGTGATTTCTGTCTGCGGATTGCTCTCCACTGCTGCGCGGAGCTTTGCGATATCTGCAGCGGAGGCCATCACACAAGGCATTGCGAGTGTAGTGGAGTTTCCGTAGAAGATTTCCGCGAAGGATTCCGCGATCACAGCGTTGAAGCCGTATTTTCTGAGTGATTGCGGTGCGTGCTCACGGGAGGAGCCGCAGCCGAAGTTCACACCTGCGATGAGGATGGATGCGTCCTTGAAGCGCTCGTCATTGAGAGGGTGCTTTGTTTTGTCGCCTGTTTCGGAATCGAAGCGGACATCGTAAAACGCGTATTCACCGAGACCATCAAAGGTGACGCATTTCATGAAACGGGCCGGGATAATGCGGTCTGTATCAATGTCTGCGCCGGGGATGAAAACGCCGGTGCCGGAAACTTGGGTAACTGGATCGAGTGCCATGATATAAATGTGGTATGGATTATTCGTTGGGAGCCGGCTCCTCCGCAGGAGCTTTTTCTTCGCTGTATTTCGCCATGATATCCTGAATTTCCTGTTGGAATTCGGCTTGGTTCTGCATGGCGTATTTTTGCCCGAGCTGAGCTGCCTGTTGCATGACCTGTGGCATGGTGAGGAGTGTTTTCTGACCTAGCTGTGTCTGGTAGAACATGATGAGTTCTTCGATCTCCGCATCGCTGAAGTTATCGGAATAGACCTGGGCCATTTCCGTGGCGAGCTCCGGATTGTCGTAGGTTTTCGCAAAGAAGGCGTTGGCCGCTATGGAAATCTCATCGATGGCTTCCTGTGGAAGGCCCTGCGCCTTCATGTTCTGAAGTACCGGGGCGAACATAGCATTCGCGGCAGTCAGGGCAGTTTCCTTGAAATTCATCATTTCAAGGAGGCGGATGGCCGGGGCCTGTTCTTCCTGCGCGGAGATCGGCAGGATGGAGGTGCCTGCGATGAAGGCGAGTGCTAGAAGTGCGGTTTTCATTTAATTGATTGTAGTGGTTTCAAATATAGGAAAACCGATGTTTTCCAGAAGGTCAGACTGAATTAGGCGACTGCTGCGGTGCCGGAAAGGTCGAACAAGTCACGGGCGTCCGTTACATATCCCTTGATGGCTGCTGCAGCGACCATAACAGGGGACATCAGGACTGTGCGCCCTGTAGGGGAGCCTTGGCGTCCCTTGAAGTTCCGGTTGGAAGAAGATGCGCAAAGCTGATCGCCGATGAGTTTGTCTGGATTCATGGCAAGGCACATGGAGCAACCGGCGGCGCGCCATTCGAAGCCAGCTTCGATGAAGATTTTATCGAGGCCTTCCTGTTCGCACTGGATTGCTACGATCTGCGAGCCCGGAACGACGATCGCCTGAACTGTATCCGCGACCTTGTGCCCCTGGATGTATTTCGCGACCTCGCGGAAATCCGAGATACGGCCGTTGGTGCAGGAGCCGATGAATGCGACGTCTACCTTTACACCTTCGATAGGTGTGCCGGCAGGGAGCTTCATGTAGGCGAGTGCTTCTTCGACGCTTGCCTTTGCTTCCGGAGTAGCTGCCTTGAGCGGATCCGGGATGGATTCCTTGATGGAGATACCCTGGTCCGGGGAGATGCCCCAGGTAACGGTCGGTTCAATTTCTCCGGCATCGATTTTCACGATGTCGTCGAAGTGCGCATCCGCGTCGGAGGCGAAGGAGAGCCAACGGGTGGCTGTCTCATCGAAATTTTCGTTGTCCACATACGGACGGCCTTTGAGATAGGCTACGGTTTTTGCATCCGGGTTCACATATCCGCAGCGTGCGCCACCTTCGATGGACATGTTGCAGACTGTCATGCGCTCTTCCATGGACATGCGCTCGAAAACATCGCCTGCATATTCATATGCGTAGCCGATGCCACCGTTCGCGCCGAGAAGGCGGATGATGTGGAGGATGACGTCCTTGGCGTAAACGCCCGGGCGGAGGTCGCCGTTGACCTCGATGCGGCGGACTTTCATTTCCTGGAGGGCGATGGTCTGGGTGGCCAGAACGTCGCGCACCTGGCTGGTGCCGATTCCGAAGGCGATGGCTCCGAAAGCACCGTGGGTGGCTGTGTGTGAGTCACCGCAGGCGATGGTGGTCCCCGGTTGGGTGATGCCTTGCTCAGGGCCGACGACGTGAACGATGCCTTGCTTGCCTGATTTAAGGTCGAAATAGGTAACGCCGAAGTCGTCGCAGTTCTTGCGGATGGCTTCGATCATTTCAGCGGCCATAGGATCAGCTGGCTGGTCCTGATTGATGGTCGGGACGATGTGGTCGATGGTCGCGAAGGTGCGCTGGGGGAACTTTACCGTAAGATCGAGATCGCGGAGCATCCCGAAGGCTTGCGGGGAAGTAACCTCATGAATGAGGTGGGTTCCGATAAATAATTGTGTACGGCCGTCACCAAGAGTGCCGACGCGGTGTGAATCCCAGACTTTTTGAAACAGACTTTTTCCCATGACTTTTACCACCGTGGTTTGCGGCGGGGCGGGAAGATGCAGAGAGTGAGAGGAAATGTCAAACTTTCGGAATACTATCCAGTCAGCATTCTTTTTGCGGCGGTTGCTGCATCTTTCAATGATACCCGCCGGTTTGAATTACTCAGATCGAGCAGATTGTCCGGTAAATGTTGATCGAATTTATCAAAATGTCGGGCTACAAGTCTGGATGCGAGGGTTACCGGATCGAAGGATTGCTTCATCACGCGTTCCAGATGTTGCCGCAATGGCTCTTCTTCAGCGTGATAGGTGACTGTTAGTTGGGTCGTTTCAGCACGGATTCCATCGTGAAGCGCGCAGAGTTTGAGTGTTTCTAGGCCTTTGGTTCCTGTCCATGGGAAGAGCATAATGGAATTTTTCCCGTTTGAGAGGGAAGCAGTGAAGACTCCGGCTCTTTTTGCGTAAGTCCTGGCTCCTTCGAGTAAATTTGCGGCATCTTCATGGAGATAGGATGGGAATGTCTGTCCCATCAGAATTCCTCTCATTTTCTCAACCACTTTCGCATGTATGATTCCTCCGGAGCCGAGGAAAACAGGGCGCTTTCTTCCTGATGCGGGGGTTACTTCAGCGATCATGGCTTTGGAGTCGATGACAACGACTTTCCACCGCCTTCCGTTTAGGATCAGGTGCTCGCCTTCGGGCGGGACGGTTTCCGCAGGGATTTTTCCAAGAGTGGTTTGGCCGCACCGGACCGAGTATTCTTCTGTTCCTGAAAAGGCGGCGTAGAATTCTTTGCGGTGGGTGACTCCTTCCCCATTGGGGGTGAGAATGAGTTCGCCGGTGGGGGTTTGTTCGATCAAATCCACGACGGAAAGCTGCCTGAGAAGTGATGCGAACATAGTTTTGCTCACCTCGTGAAAAGCTCCTCTTGCGATGAGAATCTGATGTGCGGAGGAGGCGTGGCAACCACCGGTTTGCCTAAGCAAACTAAGAGTTTGGTGAATCAGTGTGCTGAAGTGGAATGGGTCGTTATCGAAGGGCTCCAGCCATTTTTCGAGCATGAGTTCGATGAGCGCGACGGAGCGAAGTAACTGTGGACAGAGCAGATCTTCAAGAGATGAGCGAGGGCTGGGCGGAGGATCAAGAGAATACATGCGGAGAATCGCTGATTGGCCTTCTCCCCTACCTGAGCGTCCGAGACGTTGGACGAGGGAGGCAACACTCCACGGGGGGCCGAGCTGACCTACAGAACGAACGTTTCCAATATCGATCCCCATTTCCAGCGTGCTGGTGCAAAAAACGGAGAGAGGCTCTTCGTTCTTGAGCCTCAACTCCACATCCTCCCGGACCTCTTTTGCCAACGAACCGTGATGTAGCAGGAAGGGGCTGCGTGGCCAGCGCCGGGCAATTGCGATCTGGTTCATTTCATCTCCGAGCATTTCGGCAAGAGCACGACTATTGGTGAAGATAAGATTGGAATCTGAGGTGAAAGTGTTGGCCAGATCATCGGCGAGGTTTCTGAGGGAGGATTCTTCGTCGGTATCCTCGGAATCCTTCCATACTTTGTCCTTTTCGGAAATGGAGAGGAGATCTGCGGAGGCTTCTCGTGCGGTGGTGGCGAGGCGAGGCGTTTTTTGTCCGACCCTGTCTTTTTGATCAACCGTAGGGCTAGGCTGAGGGTACGCGCGGATGCCGACTTTTATAGAGCGCGTTCCGTCAGCGTCCCTGATCACTTCGACGGAATGCGGGGAGTGGTGATCGAGGAAAGTTTTGGATGTTTCAAAATCGGCAAGTGTGGCGGAAAGTCCAAAAATGCGCGGGGAGACTTCGGCTGCTTGAAAAAGACGAGCGAGAAGGCTTTTTAAATGAACTCCACGGACATCCGCTACGAAGGCGTGAAGCTCATCAATTACGACGAATTCGAGGCCAGCGAAGATCCGTGAAACTTGTGTGCCATAGTTGATGAAAGCTGATTCTAGAGACTCCGGAGTGATGAGGAGGACTCCTCCGGGCTTTTTCCTAAAGTTTTTTTTAGCTGTAGCGGAGACGTCTCCATGCCATTTGTGGACAGGAATCTCTGCATGATGGCAGAGATCTTCTAGTCGGACGAATTGATCATTAATAAGCGCTTTGAGAGGCCCGATATACATCGCGCGGACGGTGCCATCGGATTTTCCCGCGATGGCTGAAAGTATTGGTAGGAAGGCTGCTTCGGTTTTGCCGGATGCGGTGGATGCTGAAAGGATCAGGTGATTGTCTCCTGTGTTAAAAGAGTTGATCGCATCCACCTGAAGCTGCCGGAGCGATGTCCATTTCATCGCCCAAAGAACCCGCTGGATGTCCGGGTGGAGTTTTTCAAAGGCTGTACTCATCCGCTTTGGAAGATGTTAAAGAGTGAAGCTGGCAAGATCGCCGTCTTCTTCTCCTGAGGAAGCCGCTGATTCGTTCGCGATTTCTTCTTCGGTGGACATCGTAGTGGTGGGCTTTTCGATGATGCCATCCAAGCCGAGAATATCGCTCCATGTTTTTCCCGGATTTTGCTCAATGAGGTTTAGAAGACCGACGAAGGACCGGATTACATCGCGGGGCGTTTTGAAAAACTCAGCACCAAGGGTCTCATTCGCTTTGTTGAGGAGTGCTGCGATTCCCTCGTCCGGTACGAGCCTTTTGGTAACGTCTCCGTTTGCGTGTACTATGGAAATATTCCGAAGGAGAACGAAAAGGTCTTCGGGGGAAAGTGCTTGGAGCCGGACGACGGGGCCTGAGAGATCTACCAGTCCCTCTGCTGCCAAGCGATTTTCCGCTAGTCGGGAGCGCAAGGCCTCGTAAGAAAAGAGGCCACGGCGTTTGTCTTCGAGGCTCTCGTCGGTTCCGGCGAAGATGAAGCCAATTCCTTTGGCACTGCCTTGCACTGAATCGTTTAGAATGGTGAGGATGGCCTCGAAATTGGCGACTCTGGAGCGTGAACTTGGTAGACGGTGGCTGAGGACAACGAGTTCGTCAAATAGGACGAGCATGCCATCGTATCCGGCTTTACGGCAGAATGCTGCCATCAGTTTGAGGCTGTCGTAGAAGGTATCGTCGTCGATGATCCGCCGCACTCCGAGTGCCTGGCGGGCTTCGGTTTTTGTTGGGTATTCGCCTCGGAGCCAGCGGAGAGCGGAGGCTTTTTGTGTTTCATCGCCGCTCACTGTTCCCCGGTAAAAAATTCTGAGAACTTCGGCGAACTCAAAGCCACCTACGTGCTCTTGTAGGTCTGCCAGATCTGAGGAAATGCGTGCTTCCACAGCGGCTGTATTGCCTCCGGCTTCCATCACCTCCTGTTGAAGACCACTAATCCATTTGGTGCATACCGAGGCGAGGGATCCACCTTCTGGTTTGGCACGGGTGGCCATGTTTCGCATGAGTTCCGAGTATAACGCCCGGGCTTCCCCTCCACTGGCGTGGAGGCGGCGCTCCATGGTGAAATCTCCTTGAATGGTGACGAGGTTTTGCTGAAGTGCTACGTGGCGGATGAGGTTTAGAAAAAAGCTCTTTCCGCTGCCGAATCTGCCGACGACGAGGCGGAAGGATGAACCATCATCGCGGATGCGTGAGATGTCTTGAAGCAGAGCTTCGGTCTCGGCTTTTCTGCCGACTTGTATGAGGTGGAGTCCTTGGCGGGGGACTAGGCCAGCTTGGAGGGATTGGAGGATGGAGTCTCTTTCGCGTCGTTTGATTCTCATGGATCTTTTATGTAGTTGGGATGAGTTCTCTACTTATGTTAACGATGCCGTTGTCGCCGATCTCCAAAAGGAAATCACCGAGGGCTTCGTCCGCCCAGGTGTTGATGCCGTCCAACAGATCGCCAGGCATAAGATGATAATCTTTTGCAATGGCTGGAAGATCCGGCGATGGTTCTGAGAGCAGCCGAAGAAGTCCTGAATGATATCTGGCATCGAGGTCTTCCATCCAGTCTGGTGTATGGGATGGAATTTCGGAGGTGGCCTCTGTTTCACCAGTTACTTCTGCTTTCTCCTCTTCGAGGGCTTTGGAAAGAATAGAAACTACCTCTGCTGTCTCGACAGTAAGTGCGGCGATCCGGTTCATATCGAGCTGGAAGGCTGCGGGCTGTTGCTGAGGTGGAGGCGGTATGGTTTCGCTACCGCTGCGCTTGGAGGCACGTTCTACGGTTACAGTTTTAAAGGTGTCGGTTTCCGATAGAATATTATCGAGGTATTTTGAATCCAGCTCGAAGATTTTGGCAATGCGCCTCAGTAGCTTGTCTTCCTCTGATGAAAGGATGCCGTCTGAGCAAGCGATGTGGACAAGCAGCGTGAATACCGGGAGGCGATCAGTGTGGTTGATCGAGTTGGAAATTTTGCGCAACTGTTTGGAGGCGATGTTGGCGTCCCGTGAAAGGGCTGCTTGGGTGACTGAAATCTGTTTCCGCGAAAATTCGTCTGTCACGCCTGTAGCTCTGTGGAATACCTCGAGCTCGTTCTCATCGATACTTCCGTCTGCCGATGCGACTAGAACTGCTAGGTAGAGAAGGCGGAGAAGTCCTCCAATGTCCGATGGGAGATCCTTGGGCCTTTCGCAAGCAGCGATTGCAATTTCCTGATTCCATCTCAGTGGGATTTGTAAAATTTCGTAATGAGGCGCCATGGTGAGGGTCAGGCTTTCGACCAATTCAGTTACCTCGGAGCAATGTTTTGAAGTTAATGTAGTCCGTTGCTCAATGCCGAGCATTTCAGCGATCGATGAGATAGGCATGAACCAGATCCCGTTTTCATTGGGGCAGGATTCGATTGCTTTTCTGAAAGTTTCCATCAGGGGATGAGGTTGGTGGAATCTAATTTCCGCGGGTAAGGCGAAGTAAGTGCGAAGGAGATCACGGTTGGTGGCAGTTTCGTCTCTGGATATTTTGGCGACAGCTCGGGAATAACCTGAGAGGTCTTCCACGCAATTGTTCCAGATGGTTGAGAGAGGTTTGAACTGACTTTTGATTCCGAGCACTCCAGGGACCTTGAGCTCGTGTCTTCGTCCTGTGTGGGAATACTCTATCAAACTTGCGTTTGCCGGCCGGTAAGTGATAGTTTTGTCGCGTTTTGAAGCTTTTGTAACCATTCCCCCTGGAAATTCTGCTTCAAAGCGGCTGCGAAATAGTTCGCGGAAAGAATTGCCGCTTCGTTTGACGATGACACTTCTTTTGGAGTTTTCGGAGTTTTTTGCTACCATATAGGCAAGTTTCCAATTTATCGGCGTTCTTGTCCTGTGGTGGTTCGCGAGAGCGAGTGCGAGTGAGGTTTCCGTGTAGCGATCGCCCTGAGCATCAAGTAAGGTCGGGCAGACACCTGAATAGCCCTCGGGGCTGGAGAGGTAGGATGTGAAGTGCAAGAAATCTCCCAGATAGGATGAAATAGAGCGACTTCTTCCCGAGAACCCATAATTTTTGAGCAATTCAAGAACTTCAAACCATAATGCCTGGTCAAAATCCTGATCAATTAGCATGCGGCGTTCGATTCCATAGAAGAATAGGAAGAGATAGCCGGGAGACAGTAGCTCAGGAGCGATTTTCCGCCCCGATGCCAACCACTCTAGATAGAAGGCGCGCTGGGAAGGAGAAATGGATGCGTAAGACGGATAGTAGGGGAGTTCTTCTGATGTAGCTGCTATGTATCCCAATCTCATGGCCATATCTATCGTGGAGGGCTCGCGTAGCCCTTCATGAGAACCCTCGCCCGTGTAGATCATCCCGTTGATGACTCTCCCTTGGATTTCCACTTGGTGGCCATGTGGTATCCACTTAAAACCGTTTTTTTGGGTTTTCGCGGAAATGTAGTTGGCGCTAGTTGATCTTGACTGGGGTTTCGCAAACCCTGGGACTGGTGGAGGTGGAGTTTCAGGAGGCGGCAATGGGGGAGGATTAGCTTCAGAGCCAGCAGAGGTGGCTGCTATTTCATTGCGGGTTTCGTGGGTAATTTTACCAAATGAAAGGATTGCCTGAGCAAGGGTAGCACCAGCTCCTAGTTTGGAAACTTGGATGATTTCATTTAGACCTGTGGGGCTACTAAAATGGATTTCATCGTAGAGGCAGATCGGTAGTTGTCTGTTGTTGGAGAAGCGTTTGTCCGGGCTGCCGTTTTTGTTCACATATTGCCACGTGTGATCCACGACTCTCGCGTCACGGGGTGTGGAGCCATCTTCAATGAATTTCTTTTGGGTGACTTCTACATTTATTTCATCGTAGCCAATAGCTCCGATGCGCCCTTCGTCGTAGACCAAAAGCCTGTCTGGAAAGAAATACAGAGTCTGCCTGCCTACTTCTATGGCAATGGTCTGAATGTTGGTCTTCAGGAAGCCGGGTGAGGTTATGGCTACATTGGTGTCGTGCCTATTCACCAAGCTTGACGCACCTGCGTGATATCTGGAGTCGCTCACGTTTCCAGAAGCCGCAATATGCCAGCAGTTCGAACATTTTGCCAAAGCTGTGGCAGCTTGATGTAAGTTCCCGAAGGCGAGATCGAGTGAGGCATCGAAATCATACAGAAGGACAACAGTTTTACGCAAGATGTCCTGAGAATATACCCAGATTACGCCAACTAAGGAGAGAATGAACCACAGAATTAGTATGAACGAATTAGCATTCATAAACAGGAGCCAAAACAAAATGACGAGACCTATGGAAAAAGCGGCCGGCCACCAACGGCGGAGTTTCTTTTTCTGATTAAGTTCTTGAAGCAACTCGGCCGAGGAACCGGAAACCATTCCGGAAACGTCAGCTGACTCAATTTCCTCCAATCTGACAGGCTGAATGTCAGGAAGAGAGGGGTCGTTGGAATTTTGAACGATGTGATTTTGTCTCCGCGCCCGAGATGTCAGAGACCTCTTTTTAGAGGGGCTACCAATATTTGGTAAGGTTTTACGATAATAGATCCCATTGACACCCATGTGGACGTAGTTTCCGCGAGGTCCTGCTCCGACACGTAGACCTTTGATTCCGGTGGAAATACCAATGCCAGATTTGGAGAGGTTGAATCTCATCAGGCCGACTCGTACGCTTTTCCTTAAAATGATACTCATATTTGATTAGTAACTGTTTATTCGGTATAGTGCGGAGTACCGCTACCCTCGGAAGATTTTGTCATTCGCAGTAACAAAATTCTTTGAGGGTGGACGTGTCTGAATTTCTGGGATTTGCAGTTGCAGAAAGTCACGATGCGGGAGTGATAGCGATTACAAAAAAAAATGATATAGACCGCGACGAATCGGGGTAGGTGCATGTAAAAAATGAGGAGAATAGTTATCCAAATATTGGAAGCATAAATGGGGTTGATACGGATTGTCATGATTGTCCGGAATCAGTCGAGGAAAAGGATTGGCTACGGCGTCAATCCAGTAAGACAGAGGTGAGCTACAAAGAAAAAATCTCACCATTTTTTGAATCGAAATCGCTTCCTTAGATTTTGGATAGCAGCTACACCGTCCGTGTGGCTGCTACGAAGAATCCTACCCCGATGACTGCGAATCTACATGTGATCGTAGGGACTGACGACGGGCAGGTGAGGGAGCAGGCGTTGAAGCTGTATAACAAGCTTACGGCCGGGAATGACGATGGGTTTACCCACGAGACAATTGATGCGGGGGCGGAGAATTCCGAGGCCGCGTATCAGTTGTGTTCCGCTGCCGCTCAATCGCTGATGACCATGCCCATGTTCGGCGGGGACAAGGTGGTGTGGCTGAGGAATGTGAATTTCTTCGGCGATGATGTGACTGGCCGTGCCCAGCGGACTGAAGCAGGGGTGGAAATTCTCCGTTCCACCTTGGAGAAGGGGCTGCCGGAAGGAATCAGGTTTCTCATTTCCGCCGATAAGGTGGATAAGCGGAGGGCATTCTGGAAATGGCTGAGCAAGAATGCGAGTTTACAGGTTTACGATAAGATCGATGTCAGCCGGGACGGTTGGCAGGATGAGGTAGGGGCCCTGGTGGAAAAACGGGCCACCGCGCTGGGGCTGGATTTCACGCACGATGCCTTGGAGCTATTCATAGTGCTGGCGGGAGAGCAGACCAAGCAGATCGCCAATGAACTGGAGAAGCTTGATCTATTTCTCGGGAAAGAAAGGCGCGAGGTGACCGAGCAGGATGTCCGCACGCTGGTGCCGCTCAGCAAGGCTGCGGTTGTTTTCGAGACAGGGAAGGCGATTCAGATGGGGAACGTGGCCCGTGCGATCCAGTTGGTGGATGAGCAGCTTCAGGCTGAGGAATCGGCGATCGGTATCATGCGGGCCTCGATTATCAACGTGGTGCGGAATTTATATATGGCACGGTTGATCATGGACAAGTTCAAGGCTCCTACTGGAAACTATTCTTCCTTTGCCGGAGCATTGAACAAGCTGCCTGCTGCGGAGCGGGCCTGGCTGCCGCAGAAAAAGGATGGCAGCGGGGTGAATGTGTATCCGATTTTCCTGGCTGTGCAAAACGCCCGCAATTTTGATTTGGCCGGGCTCCAGCATGTCATGGAGGAGACACAAAAAGCCGATCAGGCACTGGTAACAACAGGGCTGGACCATCGTTTGCTGCTACACCGGTTGATTGCAGAGATCGCGGCAGCGCGCAGGAAAAGATAGATGCGAGGTTGCGGGCCAGCAAAACTCCGCCACGGAAGATCCGGACTGCTGGATCCATGGTTTAGATCCAGCCGGTCGGATTGCTCCCGTTTTGTGAATGGCGGAGTGTTGTTCCAGAATTTATCCCTAAAGGGACAGTCTTCTTCGGAGGAGATCGACTAAAGCTGCTGCAGCTTGCCGCCCTTGCCCTGAAGCTCATCCTTGATGTTCATCGTGTCGAGAACCCTGCTATGCAAGGTGGCGATGTTCGCACCTTCCCCGTTGATGTGTCTGTTTCCCTTGATTTTTCCACCGGCATGTCCGCCCATCAGGATAGGCAAACTACCCGGATTATGGTTCTGCCCGTTGCTGATGCTGGATCCCATCATGATCATGGAGTTTTCCAGAACACTGTTGCTTCCCTCCTTCATGCTATGCAGACGCTCCAGGAAATAGGCATACTGTGACATGAAAAATGTGTTGATCAGTTCATACTGCTTCAGCGTGTCAGCTCTGTTTCCATGATGTGAAATCGAATGGTGGGCGCCTTCAACACCGTCGAGGAAGGACATGTTCCTGCGGCTTCCGCCATCTCCCAGCATCAGGGTGGAGGAGCGGGTGGAATTGCTCCAGAAGGCGAGCGCCATGATATCCATCATCATCTGGATGTATTCAGGATATGGGATGTCCGGAAGCACTGAGAGACTATCGCCTGAGCCACCGCCTTCACGTTTGATGCGTCTTTCGGTTTTCTTGATATCGGCAAGAATTTCCGGTGTGATTTTCATCCCTTTCGGCTGGGACTTGCGCATGATCCGGGTTTCGACGTCGCGCACCGTGGTGAGGTATTCGTCGAGCTTCTGCTGGTCGGCTCTCCCGAGGCGTTTCTGCAGTTGCTTCGCATCCTCGAGAATGGTGTCTACCACGCCTTTTGTGGGAGCGACGGATTTTTTGCGTGAGCCGGAAGGTTCCGAGGTCACTCCGACGCTATCGAAAAGCCTTTTGAAAGCTCTCATCGGATCTACTTCCTGCGGGACCGGGGTGGATGGATCCCTCCAGGAGATGTAGTTGCCGTAGGCCCAGGGAAGTCCGCTCGGCGATGTTCCGCGGCGGGGAGCATGCATGGCGAGTTCCAGGGTCGGCAGTGGGGTATCCTTCGCAGCATGACCGATGATCTGGTCCACGCTGGCGGATCCGATATTCATTTCGGACGCATCTGAGGCTTTTGCAGGACGTTGGCCTGTCAGGAAACCCGGAGTACTTCCGGAGTGTCCGCCCATGCCGTTCCTGAGACCGGTGATCACGTTGAGATG
The DNA here is from genome assembly GCF_046736275.1 of Luteolibacter sp. AS25. Classification (GTDB taxonomy): domain Bacteria; phylum Verrucomicrobiota; class Verrucomicrobiia; order Verrucomicrobiales; family Akkermansiaceae; genus Luteolibacter. The sequence continues at coordinate 1,981,465 of NZ_CP151837.1, read as the reverse complement.
TTCCTTAAGGCCGGCCAGCGGCTGCAGCATCGGAGGAAGTTCATCGAGAGTAGAGCCACCGGGAGTGAACTGCTCGGGGAGGGCGCCGTTGGGCATGAAGATCGCAGCATAGCGTAGCGGCTGACCCTCGGGACCTACCGCCAGGGAAGAAGTCTTGGTGGGAGCGCCCATGGCTTCCATGAAAGGCAGTGCCATCGTAGCGCCTATGCCTTGGAGCACATGACGTCTTGAGATTCGAACAGGTCTTGTATAGTTCATTCTAGCGTAGGTTTTGGGGTTTTTGGTTTATAGCTGTCGCCCCTGCGGAAACGGAAGGGATAGCTTTTTGCAACTTCGATGAAAGCGGTGTGGATGCTGCCATTGTCGGCGATCACCTTATCGGTAATCTCTTTAATAACAGGTCTATCATAGGGAGTGATATCCCTTCCGATGGCATATGTCAAAATCTTAGAAACCATGTTCCTTGTGAACGGTTCCTTTTGTTTCATCAATGCGACTTTCAATTCGGCCGGTCCGGCGAATGAGCTGCCATCGGGCATGGTCCCGTTGGTATCGAGCGGGATTCCATTTTGACTTGTTCTGAAACGTCCGATCGCATCGAACGCCTCCAGGCCGAACCCGATGGGATCGATCATGGCGTGGCAGCTCTTGCAGTTCACATCCTCACGATGTTGCTCAAGGCTATCGCGGAAAGTTTTCCCATGAACCTCGCGATCATCCTCGGGTAGTTGTTCAACATTCATCGGTGGCTCGGGGAGGGGGATGCCGAGTATATCCCTGACGACGAATGCACCGCGGATAGACGGGCTGCTCCTCAGCGGGATGGAAGTGGCGGTCAATACGCTGCCCATGCCCAGAACTCCGCCACGATTCTTATCAGTGAGTTTCACACGCCGGAGTTGGGAGCCTTCCACGCCGGGAATGCGGTAGAACTTCGCCAATGTATCATTGAGGAAGGTGTAGTCGCTGTTGAGGAAGCTGTTGATGCTGCCGTTGTTTTGGAGCAGGTCGTTGAAAAACATCATGGACTCCTGATAAAGGAGGACCCGGATCTGGAATGTGAAGCCGGGGTATTTCTCCTGATCGGGATTGGCGCTGGAGCGAAGTTCCTCCCAGCCGAACCATTGGCCGCCGAAGTGCATCCCGAGGGTCTTTGATTTGTCATCAAGAAGCATCCGTTTCACCTGTGCCTCGAATACGGCCGGGTCTTGCAGCTTCCCTTCGGAGGCCAGCTTGAATAGCTCGCGATCCGGCATGGAGGACCAGAGGAAGTAGGATAGTCTGCTGGCCAGCTCGAAGTCTTCGATTGGTTGCGGGTCCTCGGCGGGCTCGGTCAGGGAAGACCGGTAGAGGAAATTCGGGGAGATGAGCATGGCATAGAGCGGCATTTGCATGGCCTCATCGAAGTTTTTCTGCTCGGCCTCCTTCCGGAAGAGTGAGACGAGCCTTGCCACCTCCTCTTCGTTGGCTGGCTTCCTGTATATGAAAGAACTCCAGTGCCTGAGGATCTTCTCCGCGGCTTCATCGGCAGAAACATTGCCAGCGGGTCTGGAGATGATATAGCGGCGGCGGAGGCTTGGGTCCGCGTAGATTTCAGCGACGATTACGCCAGCGGCTTCGAAGTAATTCTCCACGAGCAGTGCCGGGAGGAAGAGGGTGTCCGCGTTGTTGTCAAAGCCACTTTCGCCGCTGCCGTCCTCGGGGAAATTATCCGCCGGGCGGATTTTCAGGCCGAAGAGGTCGCGAATCGTGTAGTTGTATTCGTTTTTATTAAGGCGGTGAATCGTGGTTCTTCCCGGATCCGTGCCCATCTGTCCTGCGTCCCATTTTTCACTGAGGGATTTCGACCATGAATAAAGCTGGGATCTCTCGTCTTCACTAAGCTGCAGCTTCTCCTTTTTCGGAGGTGGCATTTGTTCCAGCTTCACTACTTGTGCCACTTTCTCCCATACGCTGGGCTTCAGGGATGCAAGATCTTCGGTCAGGTAGAGTTCGAGATTGAGATCGCCCTCCTGGCTGGCCTCATCGTGGCATTCGATACAGGAACGGTCCAGGATTGGAAGGATGGTATGCTCGTAGAAACTTCTGTTCGCAAATTCAGCCGATTCTTTTTCGAGGAGGCGCACGTTTTCTTCCACAAGCGAGAGGAAATCAGCTTCTCCGGAAGGGCGGATCACACCGTCCTTGAGTCCCTTGGGTAGCTTGATTGTCTCGAGAAATTTGTTCCACACCACTTTATTTTTGACGAGTTTCGTGCGGAATTCGTCGGCACCCGGGTCGATTTGGAGTTCCGGGAAAGTTTCTGTAATCTCTTTCCGAACGTTCTCAAAAATCTCCAACGCCTGGTTTGGATCCGCTGCGGGGCCGAAAGTTGCGGAGCCTTCCGGAAGAAGGTTTACCACCTTCGTTTTTTCAGGAAGCACCGACATCCAGTTGGGCTCCTTTCCTGTGACGAGCACGAGCGCATTCGTGGTCTTGATCTCGTTCAGCATCAGCGCTGTGGGTGTGTAGGTCTCCGGATTCTCTCCGGGGGGCACTAGATTGATTACCTTTACAGCGTTTCCATCGACCAATTCCTCAACAAAGCAACCCAGCGAGAAATTCATCGCAACGATCAATGGAGGCGCCTCATCCTGCTCGATAATCTCTCCTGCCTGATTATCGGTCTTCTTGCAGCTGACGAGCGCGATTATCCAGAACAGCAGAATGCTGCGAAGTAGGTTTTTTGGGTTCATTTTGACGTGGTATTTCAGCTACTAATAGCATGCAGGCGCCATTTCAGGGGAGCATGTCTCGCGCTTTCCTATAGGAAATACGAAAAATCCGGAGTATGTCACTCACATTCCTCCGCGTCATCTCCGGTAAGGGAAGGGGAGCGTGAGTAAACTAAACCTATAAAAAGGCTGTCATATCCAGTGGGAGGTTGGATGCCGGGTTTGTAGGGCATATCCCGGTGGATTGGTGGGCTACAGGCCTTTCGGATGGCGCATGGCGTGGCCATCCACTCGACGCGATTGCGGTTTCCAGCGTGGGCCGGACTCGCCATTTCCCCCCGTCCCTCCGGTATCAAAGCGAAGGCCGCCTATGACTAGGAAAGCGTGACCACTGCGCACGTAGACGGTGATCCAATCTCCTTTGCCACGTTTTCCATAATTGAAAAATCCATTCGAGGTAAGGTTCCCCTGGAGAAGACCGGCTTTCCGCAATACATAGCTGGAGGATCCACTGCAATCGTAGCCCCAATCATTCAACCTGGCATGGCCGCCTCCGTATTTATAAGGCTTGTTCGTGAGTTCGTTGGCAGCTGCTACGGCGAGTTTCACCTCTTTCGGGGCGAAAAGTGGTGCTCTGGCCTTGCCGTTTTTCTTCAGGTTCACCGAGCGCATGAATTTCTTTTCATGCTCCACGCTGCCCTTTGCCCATTTCTGCCCCGTGCCGCAGCTGACGAGGGCCACGCTGGCGAGGAGGAGGATAAAAAATCTTTTCATTAAGATTACTTAAGTAAAAAAAACAAGTATTGCAAGGATCTCTACTCATGGGTTTCTCTTGTGCAACCGGAGTTCGGGAGCGTGCGAAGTCCCGAAGGGATCGGGCCATCTCCCAAAGGGATCGAGCCATCTCCCAAAGGGATCGAGCCATCTCCCAAAGGGATCGAGCCATCTCCCAAAGGGATCGAGCCATCTCCCAAAGGGATCGGGCCATCTCCCAAAGGGATCGGGCCATCTCCCAAAGGGATCGGGCCATCTCCCAAAGGGATCGGGCCATCTCCCGAAGGGATTAGCCGATCTCCCCAAGTCTACACCGGAGGTATTCAGGTAATATCTATCCAGGCCGAAAGCTTTAGTTTGGAGCTAGTAGAAGATGTAGTACAGGGGGATGAAGCTAAATTGGATCAGATGGCTTCCTCGGTGTCGCCATCTCCGACTTACCAGGCTTATTTGTGGCCTACCGCGGCAGCTTTGGCACTGCGGATCACCCACCACCCGCCGATGGTGAAAATTGCCCCTGAGAGCAGAAACAGGAAATCGTAAATCGACTCGCCTTTTGCTTCCACCACATGGTGCAGGTGTAGGATATGGTGGTCGATCACTCCTTCAATGAGGTTGAAGAGTCCCCAGCCAAGAAACAGGGATCCGGTAAAAACACGATTTGTCCAAAGGACATTCGGGACCCTGTGGGCGCGGAACAGAAGAATAATTCCAATCACCGTCATGATCCATGTGAAGCTATGAAAGATTCCGTCCCAGAACATGTTGATCTCTGTGTTGGCTATCGTGTCCTTCGGTATCCGGCCGGTAAGCATGTTATGGAATTGCAGCATCTGGTGAAAAACGATGCCGTCAACAAAACCTCCGAGACCGACACCAAGGAAGATTCCGGCACGAGTGAGTGGTTTGGTAATAATTGATGAGTTCATAATATTAATCGGGTAAAAAACGGCTGAGTATAAAAATGAGTAATGCAAAGATAGGGAAGGGGGCTATTACCTCAAGGAATGTCAGAGGAAACGACTCGTTGAAAATACCTTCGCGCACAGAGATACCGGTGGGCGTGTCGCAGACAGGACACGCATACACCGATGGCGCTATGACAAGAAATCCGCTGAGTATGAATTTCATCGCGGAAAATAAGATCAAAGCGATCTTCTGCAAAATCTTTTTTCAAAATCCTCATAGGCTATTCTGGAACGGGCCCGGCCACCGGGTCGAGTGTCGGATCTTTGCTGGAGCTGGTGCCAGTGTGATTGGTAGACCGGTAGGTGCCACACAGGCCGGAATCCCAGAAGGGGAAGGGTCTAAATAACTAGATCGGCCCCGGAAAACGGATGCACCCCAAGAATGGAGGGGAAAAAGAAAACCTGTGATGGGCTCGGTGCCGAGACACGGGCAAACACGGAGAAATAACAGGCAAAGGAGATATCGGCAAAAAGCCATAAGTCGCGCCAACGTCATAGGATGGCCGCGCCGGTGGAAATTCCTAATTTAATCAGACGGCTGGTTCGGCGTCGGCTCCTCCGCCTTGTTCTCTATCTTGTTTTATTTCTTAAGGGTTACGGCCGTTGAGCTGTTCTGGAATGTTGTCCCAGTAGCGGTGAAATCCACTGTCCAATTATCTTCGATCTTTCCATCGGTTAGCACAACACCTTTGTCTTGATCTGCGTGCATGTAGATAAAACCTAGCTTAGACGTGTAGATGCCGACGGGGCTGAATACGGACTTCCGACCAAAAGCCACGCCGAACCAATTCAACTGTCCTGGAGATTTAGTGTCGATGTGGATGTAGTATGACCCGAATGGAAATGCCTTCAATAGCTTCGCCTCAACGGTGGAGCCATCTATAGTGGCCGTGACATCGTAGTCATCGGACGGAAGAAGCGGTCGAGCGAGAAAAATGATTCCGTACAAACCAATCAGCACAAGCATTAGAAGAACGCCCGCCGCTATCTTCAACGCTTTCGGTTTGGTCTTCATTTCTTTGCAGAACGTTAGAGTATAGGCGACCCGGGGAAAAGCTCTAATTAAATCAGACGGCTGATTCGGGGTCGCCTACTACGACTTGTTCTGCCTCTTTTGTTTGTCAGTTCTAGGCTTTCTTCTCTGGATACTTATCAATAATCGCTCTAAGGATCTTCCGTGTGCTTTTATAGAACGGATCTTTCCATCCGCTCCAGCTACCATCAGCGAAGCAAACCTCGAGATCTCTGCTCCTCACTTGAACCCAATTGTTCAGGAAATCATATCCGACTGTTCCGAAAGCCAATCCTTCAACCGTGTCTAGCACGATGTGGTCATATCTTCCGCGAAAATCGATTCGGTCTGGCGTTACCGTCAATGTTCCTATGTCCCGGTAAGCCACTAAACTCCACGGCCGGATCTTGGGACGATACCATACCCGGCGGAACACCTCTGGCGGCGATTCGTGTGAGTCTAGGTGCATATCTGGATTGCTTGCAGAACGTTTAAGGAATGGCGGCGCCGGTGAAAAGCTAAAAATGGATCAGACGGCTTCCTCGGCGTCGCCATCTCCGCCTTGTTCTGCTTGTTGTTTTTTAGCTAGTTGAGAAGTCCGTCTGAGAATCCGAATCCAAGAATCTTACGGCTCGGAATGTAGAATATGGTCTTCGTGTATCCATCGAATGAATCAAGTAGTCGATAACGAATCTTACCCACGTCTTTGGAGTTAAACTGGGTGTCTCCGAATGAAAGGTGAACTTCGCCTTTGCTGAACGACTTCGAGAAAAATTGCGCATACAAGGGATCGCTATCAGTAACGCCATGCACCAGTAAGAGTCCGTCTGAGTAATCGGTCTTCCTTCCTGCTGTGAGTGCCCCAAGATCTGCGTCGAAGCTCCGACTTATCAGTTCGTCACGATTAAATCTGTCGCAGGATACGAGAAGAAAGCCGAGCAGAAGCAGTAGGATGGTCTTCATTTTATTGTAGAACGTTATAGGAATGGCGTGCCGGTGTAAAGTCCAAAGTTAATCAGACGGCTTCCTCGGCGTTGCCATCTCCGACTTGTTCTGCTTCTTCCGTTCGAAGCCAGTGCGAACCCAGGATAAGCCGGCCACAACAAACAATGCACCCATAGCTCCACGTCCGGATGTCCAAATTGGCAAGTAAGGTGTCTTAGAAACCTCCTCGTAGGAAAGGCTAACGACTCGCCACCATTCTGTTAGGCCTTCTCTAAAAGCCCACATCTGGAAGAGACCCAGCAAAACGAAACCAATGCCTAGGAATAAGGCTGACTTCCATTCGGTCGTCTTCGCGCGTGCCTCGTATGAATGCTTCGCGAGGCCGTTCTTCCGCAAATCGAGTAACCAACTCCGTATGGAATATTCTGGTTTGTTGGATCTATTCATTTCTTGGAGAACGTCATAGAAATGGCGCGCCGGTGTAAAGCCCGTATTTAATCAGACTGCTTCCTCGGAGTTGCCATCCCCGCCTTGCTAGGCTTCTTAATCGAATGGTCGACGATGTGGTATCGAGGTGAGTTTGCCGAAGCGATCTCGCCTCCAGTGCTTATCTTCGGAGTCCGTATATTCGAGCTCAACCATAGGGTGCCCAAACATGTCACTATGCAACCGGCTATATTCTGTCGTGTCGTCCATAGTCTGCCTCGGAGGAACCGTTCCGAAGACGATCTCGATATCAGCGAAAGGCTCGTTGCAGTTCTCCATCTTGAATCCAGAGACAACTAAATCGTAAAACGGAACCATTGTCGGATTCTTCACGAAAAGCTTCCACGCTCCGCCAGACTCTTCGCACCAGCCCGTAAGTCCGAAATCAATTATTCCTTTGGAGAGATCGGTGAAAGTCTGTAATTCATGATCCTCCTTCCACCGCCTAAGCAGAAGAACTGAAAAGTCAATTCCGTCATTCTTGTCGATCATTCCCGCACATCCTCCGCATAACCAAATGCCGTTGCTGGCCGAGGATCGTTCTTCTCCAGTTTGGGTTGCGTCGTAACGTGGACCTCCAATGCTTGCACCCTTGATGTGTGCTGCGATACCAGGTCTGATAGCTTTCGATTGATCTTCCAGTGATGCACCGATAGTGATCTTCGAACAGTCAGGGTTGCTACATCGATATGCCGCCCGGTCTGCGAGGATTCGCTTCACCGCTGCTGAAAAGTCGTCTCGTGCCATCGTCTTTTTTCTTCGCCTAACGTTGAAGGAATGGCGCTCCGGGGAAAAGCTCGAATTTAATCAGACGTCTGGTTCGGAGTCGCCATCTCCGCCTTGTTGTTTGATAGTTGAGACAGCGTATATCCAGTAACCGCACCTGTAATTATTGAGCTCGACAGACATGAAATCCAAACCATTAAAGGAATATTGTCGCCGACTCCTGGACTATCCAAGAAAAAGAAACAGATTGAACCAGCGATTAACCCGCCAATTATACCCGTAAGCCATCGAGGAACGCTTAGCGCCTTCACCAGAAGCGAGAATGGGAAGACAATTATAACACTGGTGAGCCAGAAAAGGATAGCCAAGACAAGAAAGTGGCCGATCGCTCCGATAAGAAGCACGCTGATCCCCGCGATGAATACGAACGTCGGCTCCTCTAGGCCATGCATACGAGTATCGCCGACAAAAAGTTGGAATATTCCTATCGCGATGAGCTGCACACAGAACAGTGAACCGCCCACTATAAACCCGTAGAGGTTAGCTCCGACCGCGAGGGTCATGACTGGTAGGAATTCATAACTTGCGTCTCAATTTCTTTGGCGGACGTCTAAGGAATGGCGGCGCCGGTGGGAAGCTCGAATTTAATCAGACGGCTTCCTCGGCGTCGGCATCTCCGCCTTGTTCTGCTTCTTCGTGATTCGTCTAATTGTCCCATGAGTTCTCAACGCTGCTTAACCAATAGCCATACTTGATATAAATGTGTCCACTCATTCCGCCACCAGACATCGCGTGGCTTGAAGTGGTAAAGCTGAACTTAAAAGCATTATCGTCAATTCGCGTCCATTGAATTGTGAGATCATCGACAGCCTTCGTAGTCTTCTCTTCTAAGTTCTGATCCGTGTCCTCGGAATCATTCGGTGCATTCCTTTCTCTTTCTTCGCGCTGCTCCATGCTCAAGGCTTCTTCGAAATTATCCCATATTGCCCCAGGCTTCTCGTCATTGACGCTGTGAAGACGCATAGCGTGACCTGACTTTTGGGAAATATTGTGTATTAACTGGCTCAGCGCGTCCTTCTCGACAGGGCGAGCGTCGCGCTTAAGCAGATTCACTATCGCCAAATCGGGAGAGCTGTCATCATCGCCAAATTCAATCTCAGAGGTCATCCAATCGATTCCGCGCATGCCGTAAAGATCCCTAGCCTCAGCCGACACCTTGCAGGTGTTCAGAAGCCAGTGCAAACTACGCTCTTTCCCTCCAGTCACTGCCAAGGTCAGAGGAGTCAACTTCATATTATTCCGTGGATCTGGCATTCTTCCAAGCGGTGCGCTTGGATTCCACCCCGCTGGATGCAAATGTTCTAGCAGCTGGATGTCTTGCTCTTCGATTGCAAGTGCCGCAGTCGGAGATAAGAGTTCTTGTCTGTCTCCTGCCGTGAAATTATCCCTCCTCTCTTTCGCAACCGACGGCGGCTTTGGATCTTGCTGCGCGTGAAGAGCGAAACTTGATAATGCGAGACTGATAAGTAGATGACCTAACTTCATGGAAAATGCGGGCTTGTGATCTTCATTTCCTTGCAGAACGTTATAGGAATGGCGCGCCGGTGAAAAGATCCGAATCAAATTAGACGGATTCCTCGGCGTCGCCATCTCCGCCTTGTTCTGCTTCATTATTATTGCATAGTAGTTGAAAGGGATACGAACCCGGAAATCAATTCTCTGCGATTAGGGTTGGCCTCAATCTCAATCCTTCTGTCGTAAACTTGATCTATCATATCCCGCCCTGTGCTGCCACAGCATCGATAGCCCTTGATCGCCAAAGGAATTGCTTGGGAGTCACCCGCTAGGTGGCGCCTCAAATAAAAGGTGGGATCACGGATCAAAATCTCGGCACAACCAACTCCGAATGTCTCAGCATTCTCACCGTCAGTATCCTCGCCCGAGATCTTATACTCATTCCAAGCTGCTAGGTCGCCGCTCTCTATCTTGTCGATTAACTGGGTCAATCGCCTGGAGTATTTAGTGTTAACGTACGATGTTGTTGCGACTGGTAGATCATCCGAACTTGAACTGCTTGCACAACCACTGACGATGAGAGCTAGGATTATGATGATTCGTACAGGCATATTTTTACAGAACGTTAAAGGAATGGCGCCGCCGGGGCAAACTCCCAATTTGATCAGACGGCTTCCTCGGCGTCGCCATATCCGCATTGTTAGCCATTTTTTGTTCACTAGTTGCCAGTGATGAAGTAGTGATGGAAGAAGTAAAGCTCTCGAGCTAGGAATCCAAGCTTGGTCTTGAGGGAGCGGTATCGGGACGTGGGGGTTGGCGAAGAAGCCGCGTCGAAATCTAGGTCATCCGCCATCATCTTCGCTCTCTTCATGTGGAGAGGATCACTGACAATTATGGCTGACTCCAAACCATGCTTCTGCATCACTGACGCGGCCTCCGACAAATTCTGCTGCGTGGTTCGAGACCGCTCCTCGACTAGAATGTCTGCGACGGGTATTCCATCTTTTGTCGCGCCGGATCTCCCGACGCTAGCCTCGGAATGCTTCTGTCCATCGCCATACCCACCAGTGAAGATGAGAATTGGCGCGAAGCCTTCATCGTAAAGGTGGATACCGTGACGGATTCGCTCTGCAAACACTGGTGATGGATTCGCTCCTTGCACGGCCGCTCCAAGAACGATGATGCAGTCGGATTGCCTCGCCTGGTCTTGGGTTCCAAAACGCCAAATGACCGTGGAAATAATGAGACACCAGAGAACGCCCGTGAGAAGTAACCAGAGCGCGATGAGTTTTATTCGGCGTCGCATAATTAGATTTCTTTAACTAACGTCATAGGTGGGACGCGCCGCGGTCAACTCCCGATTTGTTCAGACGACGGGTTCGGCGCCGGATCCTCCGCCTTGTTCTGCTTTCTTCATCGTCGTAAGGAGAAGGGCTGCCAAAGCAACCAGGTAGAACCAATTCCAACCGAATATTGGTAAACCATACCCCTGTGAAGCGGCGTCCATCGACTGACTCATCGTATAACCGAGACCTCTGATACTGTCGAAAATTATGTAACTCAAGAGGGCTAATGAACCGGCGGCCAACGTGAAAACGATCTTCTTCCGTCTGAGAAACACCCAGCCAGACAAGATTAGTCCAGTCAGTGAAAGCCAATGGTAAGACTTCGTCCGATAAGCCGATATTGCGTTCGCCTGAAGTTGAGGATCTACTTCCGAACTACTTAGCTCTGTCGCACCCCTTGACGTGAAGGTTATTTCAGGTGACACGATACCCTTGATCAGCAGCCCGGAATGCAAGACGAGAGCAATTATGAAGATATAACGGAGGTATTTCATTTCGTTGTAGAACGTTATTGGAATGGTGGCTTCTCGGTGACGAGCCGGAATTTAATCAGTTGGCTTCCGCGGCGTCGCCATCTTTGCCTAGTTTTGTGTTTTTCGTTCGTGATTGGTAACCCAGGCAGAGACGTGTTCCGGCATCTTCCTGTCTAAATTCGAGTAAATCTTCGGGATCCAACTTGCCATGAGAGACGCCTCCGCTTCAGCTCCAGAGTATTGGGAATGGTAATCTGTCTTTGTAATCGAGTCCTCTAAGATCTTCATATTAATGTCGACAACATGATCGGACTTCCCTTCGGAAAGCAGAAACAAATGAACCATTCTGTCGACGCCCCAAGAAACCATTTCGTTGTTCGAAACACCGGATGTGTAGCGACCTACGAATAGACCGCCGAGTATTGCACCGATCATGAGACTTGGGACAACGAGGGAGATGTATTTTGTGATCTTCATTTTTTCGCAGAATCTTATAGGAATGGCGGCACCGGTGTGAACTCGCAGTTCAATCAGACGGTTTACTCGGCGTCGCCATCTCCGCCTTGTTCTGCTTCTTTTTTAATTGTGAGTTGCAATGACCTCGCACCATTGCGAATCAAAACTATGGGTTCATTCAACGAACAAATGACGTTGCCAGTTATCGACACATCACGATACTCGAAATTTGCCGTTTTCTGGTCATTGGCGGTTCGGGTTTTCACCTTAACACGCGCCGCTACCGCATAAGCCACGCTGTATCCTCTCTCACTGGTAGCTATCAAGTATTCCGTGTGCAGGATGGTCTCGTCTTCCAGAATCTGTTCTGCACTGAACTTCGGTCCGGATCCTGTAAGTGAGAGATCTACGACCGAATCAGCTGTAATACTCCCTTCAAGCAGAACCGAAAGATTGCTGGTCAGTCCTGAACCATGTTCAGAATCTGCTGTGGGTGCGCTGACGACCCCAGGGGGTGCAACAGTACGAGGAACTCTGGTCTGAGCGTAGGTCGGCAGGGAAAAGAGGCAAACGGCTGCGACTAGTATTGTTTTCTTCATAGGTTTAGTTCGGACGGATCACGTGTGTGAAATATTTGGTGAGATCTTCACAATTTCTCGCGGTAAGTCATAGGGATTGCGGCGGCGGTGTGGAGTCCCAAATTTAATCAGGCGGCTTCTTCGGCGTCGCCATCTCCGACTTGTTAGCCTTTCTTCAGTTTCTGGAGAATGGATAGAGCCTCGAACCAATGCTCTTCCTTGCCTATAAATTCTCCAGGAAAATTTTGCTCACTATCCCCGATAATGAATAGAATCTTGTATAATTCGCCTTCCATCTCAAATTTCGCGAACCTTCCAGAAAAAGCATCGCCGTGTATCTCTCCTCTTTTGAAATCATTGTTCTTTGGAGCTAAACTTTTAAGAGTTAAATGTTTCTGACCTTCAGCTAGAGCAAGCAAACTCGCGGCACGAATCTCGACATCTTCTAAATTTTGTTTAGTCTTAATGTCGCCTGGAAAGCGTGTAAATTGCAGTGAGGCTAGACCTCCTTCCTTGCGTGTGACGGAGTAGACTTGGAGAACGTTGTTACCTTGGAATTCGACCTTCCAGGTCTCAGGGGCGTTTACGATTACTAAAGGCTTCACTTCCTCCGCAATTGATGGAGTAAATGTGCTGAAAATCAGGATAAATGCAGCGAGTCTTGTTTTCATATTTTCCGGATAACGTTATAGTAATGGAGCTCCGGGGTGAAGCTCAAAATTGATCAGACGGCTTCCTCGGCGTCGCCATCTCCGACTTGTTCGGTTTCTTGGTATCTTGGTCAAATTCTGGTCGCAATCCATACAATAATTGTTGCACCTGGAATCAAAATTACCTGCCCAAGTAGAGTCCCGAGGATACGGCTCGAAGTCATAGCTGCAACTGCCTGTCGAAATTCGGACTCCGATTGCTCTCCCCCAGATACGCGATCACTCATAAACGAAAAATATGGATCAACGACTCCAAAAAGGATTAACGTTCCACACATATTGACCGAAGCAGACAAATTACTTGCTGTCAGTCTAAGTTCGGGCTCCAAGGTTCCAGCGTAAAGCGAACAGAAGACACCGGTTGAAATTAGCCCAATGCCTATCGCGTTCATGATGAAGATCTTGATCGAAACACCCCGAATCTTGTAGAAGAAAACTAGATTCTCTCTTCTGGGCATTGAAAGACTCCGCCATAGCGCATTCCAGAAAGTCGATCCAAAAATCGAAGTAAGGAGAGACAACATCGAACGCTTCCGTTCATAAGAGCCAATCGATACAACCGCGAGCCTCTGAAAGCTGGGAATTATGAATGCCGCAAAGCAAGTAGCTATGGTGGCGGACAGAAGTAAGATCCGAAAGTCCATTGCAGGTGGAATCTGGCTGAGAACAAAACCAGTCTCTATGCGCTTGGATAATAGAGGCGCAAGAATTGAGTTCGAGCTTCGGGAGAAAAGAACCAGGACGTTGAACAACGCCAAACTAAGCGCAAGGCGACCAGTCCGTATGCCAGCTATTCGAACTCCGTAGGAAAGCGTCGAGATAAAGTGAATCCCGCCGATGAGAATACACAGAAAAATTAGTTGGGGATCCATTGTATGTTTCTTTACTGAACGTCAAAGGAATGGCGCGCCGGGGTAAAGCCCAAATTTAATCAGACGGCTTCCTCGGCGTCGCTATCTCCGACTTGTTCTCCCTTGTGATTATCTCGATACCGTTCCAGATGGTAACAACTAAGGCGACACAAAGTGGGATTACCAGCCAATCAAATGCTGAGGAAAAGTACCCTTCGCCTAAAATATGTCGGATGCCATCTACTCCGCGCCAGAAAAATACGGCGGCAGTCAGCAAAAATGTTCCTAATGTCACAGCATTGTATTTTATAAGGTGTCGTGGGATGAGCAGCAACACACCATAAAGGACAGTAATTCCAATAATAAAATTCTCTCTATCGAGATGATTCGGCAGCAATGCTTTGTAATCTCCAATGAATAAGTTCACGCCTGCAATCCATAGAGCTGGAATCACGATAATTAATCCCAAGAGAAATGATAGTGCTCTAATTAGACGACGCAACTTCGAGGGTTTGGCTCTCACGGAAGGAGTCTTCATTTCTTTGGAGAACGTTATAGGAACGGCACGCCGGGGTAGCGCTCAAATTTAATCAGACGGATTCCTTGGCGCCGCCATCTCCGGCTTGTTCTGCTTCTTGTTGTTTGCCGTTGGTGGGGAAGGCTTCTCCGTGACGCGCGAACGGGGCGCTTCTAGTAAGTCTGGGGTAATAAGCATGACATTCGGAATTCCTGCTCCGCTAACAGCATTCAATACTTCTAGTCCGAACTGTAATGGAACTTGTTCTTCTGAAGCCATCAAAATAAATCCTTCTGATCCCGAACTTGAAGCTGCTTGAGCCAGGAGCTCAAGAGTTCCTCCCAGCTCGTCGACTGTCACCAAGTGTCTCCCAGACCCGGAGCCCATTGCGACTCTGTCCTGCAATACATGAATGAAGACCGGATCAAAGCGGAAATCCTTAGTGGAACGGAAAGACAAGGTAGTCTCTCCAGTCACATCAAGTGAAACGATAGAATTCCTCTCCTCACCTATCAGTAATGCTATCGCTTCTAAAAAACGTTGAAAATCAAGCGTTTCGCTGGAGTCGATGTTTATTCGTAATGTATCTGTCGAGGAGGAACTAGGATTCTTGCACGCAGGAACAAAAATGAAGATCCCAAAGGCAGCTACTAAGATTATCTTCATTTCTTACAGAATATTATAGTAATGGCGGCGGCGTTGTAAATTCCCAATCTAATCAGACTGCTTCATCGGCGTCGCCATCTCCGCCTTGTTCTGCTTTTCTGTTGTTATCTGACCAAGCACATATCCAGTGATAGATCCGGTAATGAGAGAGCTTGAGAGAAACGACCAATAGATTTGCCATGGCGTATTGGTTCCCACTCCCGGGCTATTAAGCATGAGCCAACAAAGCAATCCAGCCGCTAGACCACCAACAAATGCGCCTACCTTCGCTCCAATTCGTAAGCCCTATAAATTAATGATGCAGGATAAACGAGAGTGACACTGGAAACCCAGAATAAGATGGCGACAGCGAAAACCACGGAAACGAAGCCAACGAATGACCAGAGTATAATCGCCGCAACGTCTGGATGCGACTCACTGTTCAGGAGTTGGTGCGCTCCAAATACGGCAAGCTGGAACAAGAACAACGAACCGCCGATGACGAATCCGTAAATGTTAGCACCAATCGAAAGGCTCATTTCTTGCAGAACGTCATAGGAACGGAGCGCCGGTTTAAAGCCCGAATTTAATCAGACGGCTTCCTCGGCGTCGCCATCTCCGCCTTGTTCTCCCTCTTTTTTGTTCTTACTGATATTGTCTCATTGTGGATTGGGTTCACAGTGATGCGAGAGTTCATGACCTTCTGTCGATCTTCGTGCGATGTCATCAATTCAAGTTCTGAGTCGTTGAGTGAGAAGAATGTAATCGTGAAGTTCTCCTTATCACCATCGACTTCTCCATATTCAAAAAGGGGCAGATAGTATGCACTATCGTCGATTAGGGGCTGCTTGTATGAGGCAACGACAGTAAATTCGTCCTGATCCGGCGGCTCGAATTCATAGCAGAAATCAATAATCATAGGCGTTTTTGATCCCTGATCCCCTTTATTATCCAACGGTGGTAATTCGCCATCCGGTATCCGTAGTACAACTCCTCGGAATACAACACTACTTCCTTCGCACTCGAGTCGCATACCTATGAGTGAATGTAGATCTTTCGAATTGTGGTCAGATGTAGGTGAAACAAACACTGGTACGTTCATGTAATACTTTTGCACGGCAGTTCCTATCTTGTGGTAGTTGACCGAACAGGAAACATTAGCGACGGAGTCAGAAATCGCGACAACGCAACTCTCTTGATTCTTTTGTAGTCTGTCCTCAATAACTATTGGGTTTGCATAGGCGATAGAGGATAACGCTATTATCATCCAAGTAGTTTGCATGATGATTTCTTTCATATTTTCTTGGTGAACGTAATAGCAATGGTGAGCCGTGGCGAGATCCGAATTGATGATAGGGGTGAAACGGCGTCACCATCTGCTACTTGTTAGCGAAGCGACGCCGTAAAGTATCCACACTATGGAAATACATAAGCAAAGAGCCGAAAGCGAAGCCACTGCATACGAACGAAGACTCGGCAGAACCCAGGCCAGTGGCAGAGAAGGGGAGAGCCAGATTAAGCTCTACGGATATAAGAATCATACACAAGCGAAGTTCACTTAAGTATGGCAAAGACTCCAGCCGCAACCCGCTAACGTTATAGGAACGGCGGCGCCGGGGTGAAGCTCAAATTTAATCAGAAGGCTTCCTCGGCGTCGCCATCTCCGACTTGTTAGGCTTCTTCCGATCTGTGATCGTAGGCTCGTCAAAATAGATTAGGGTTGTCTCATCCTTCTTCAAATACCGATCTAGGAAATCGTCGAAGGAATCAGCAACCTTCTCGATAGGGACGTCCGAAAAATGGTCAACCCACACAGAAGATCTGGAGTCAGTCTCGCGTCGAACTAGGTGAATATGAGAATGAATCATCCAGTCTGCAAATGGAACTCCATCACCAGAGTATCTGGCCGACTTGGTTATAATCTGGTCGATGTCCCAGCAAGACCACAGATCCTGATCCGTCTGGTATTCGGCCATTCCTCCCACGACCGCGTAGAACTCAACGAAGTCGGATGCGACGGCAAGACCTGCTGTCACAAATCGATTTGCGATGTCTGCAGAACCAGTTGGATTAGCTAGTCTTGCTCCGTCATTCACCCACCGGTTCCGAACCTTGTTGTAGAGGTCACTCACAAGTATTAATTTCTTTGCCTAACGTAATAGCAATGGTGCGCCGTGGCGAGATCCGAATTGAAGATAAGGGTGAAACGGCGTCACCATCTGCGACTTGTTAGCGAAGCGACGACGCAAAGTATCCAAACTACGGAAACGCATAAGCAAATAGCCGAAAGCTAAGCCACCGGATACGAACTGAGACTCGGCAGAACCCAGGCAAGTGTCAGAGGAGGGGAGAGCCAGATTAAACTCAGCGGACATAAGAATCAGCCACTAACAGAGTTCACTTTAGGATGAGCGAATACTCCAGCCACAACCCGCTAACGTAATAGCAATGGTGCGCCGTGGCGAGATCCGAATTGATGATAGGGGTGAAACGACGTCACCATCTGCGACTTGTTAGCGAAGCGACGACGTAAAGTATCCAAACTACGGAAATACGTAAGCAAATAGCCGGAACTAAAGCCACTGCCTACGAACGGAGACTCGGCAGAACCCAAGCCAGTGGCAGAGAGAAGGGGAGAGCCAGATTAAACTCAGCGGACATAAGAATCAGCCACTAACAGAGTTCACTTTAGGATGAGCGTAGACTCTAGCCCCAACCCGCTAACGTTAAAGGAATGGCGCGCCGGTGAAAAGCTCAAATTTGATCGGACGGCGGGTTCGGCGTCGCCATCTCCGCCTTGTTCTGCTTTCTTCGGTGCTTCGACTACTAGCCTACTCAGTATAACTGAGAATGCGACCGCGATCGCAAGTATCCCAACAATCGCGAGTGGAAATGTTGCTAAGATTGCGATACCCAGAACTAGCGAAATAATTATGATCAGGACGGTCGCGAGCACGTAAAGAATATTCCGCACTCTCTGGTTAGTCGATATGGCAGCGGCAAAACCAAGAACGAAATATAGCGCCAACGGTAGAATCAGCAGGATCGCAACTAATGTAGGATTACCTATCGCGTTACCGGTGGAGCCGTCCCCCCAGCTAGCCATGTTAGCGAAATACCAGAGGACGAGACCAAACGGAATGCACACCACTAACCCTCCCAGCGCAAATACCGCAGCGATTCCGAAATGCGGAGTAATTGTTTTAAGATTGGTCTGATCCACTTGCATGATCTTCTTTCCCATTTCTTGCAGAACGTCATAGGAGAGCCGCGCCGCGGTCAACTTCCAACTTTAATCAGACGGATTCCTCGGCGTCGGCTCCTCCGACTTGTTCGCCCATTTTGACTTTTCTTACCTCCTTCGCCTTTGCTTTGCTCTCAGCCAGCTTACGATTCACGCGCTCCATCTCAGGTGGGGTGGATTCACGCTGAGGAAATACTTCTGAACTCCAATACTCATGAAGTAAATCGCCAAACTCCTGATCGAAATCTGCCCGAAGAACGCCTGATATAAAAAGTGGAATTGCCCTCTCTCCTCGCCCAAAGAATGCGCCATTAACCCAACCCAAGCCATGTTGATCTTCAGGCAGTCGATTAAAAAACGTTCCGTCTTTGATCCCAGGTAATGCGTCGGTGATCTCAACAATCTCAGAGGGATTATATGGTCTGCAATTAGGAATATCGGGACACCGTCTCATCGCATCAATCAGCTCAAGAACCATTCCACGTATCTTCGACTGCAATTCGTCTATCGATTGGCGTGAATCTGGCAATGTTATAGTTTCTAGGCGAACGTCATAGGAATGGCGCGCCGGGGTCAAGCTCGAATTTAATCAGACGGCTTCCCCGGCGTCGCCATCTCCGACTTGTTCTGCTTCTTTGTTTCCGAATGATCATAGCTGCCCGCATTGTAGTATCCCTCAGAAGATGTTAATCTCTGTTGATCTTATTCTCGCCTTCTTCTCAAGTTGGTAGTCAGGAAATCCGCTTGGTCAATACGATTATGAATGGTATCGAGCTAAGAATAAGGCCGATCCACCCGAGAAATACTGGGCGCTCTCTTCTAATCAATCCAAAAGCAGAGAGGAAAAAGACAACGGGAGAGGTGACCATAATGACACCTATCACAGCAAACCCCTCATATCCGCTTGTCTGATCCTGTAAACGTCTCAGCTCGACCATTACATAAGTTGCCCAAATCACCGCAATAGCCATTATCACCAGACCGGATACGGACAGTATTGGGGGTCTTTTGGTCCTCATTGCGTCATCATTTCTTTGCAGAACGTCATAGGAATGGCGCGCCGGGGTCAAGCTCAAATTTAATCAGACGGCTTCCTCGGCGTCGCCATCTCCGACTTGTTCGCTTTCTTATGTTCACGGATGCGTCTGACGTGGGCTTTAAATTGACTGAATCTGGACTCCTTCCAGACAGAATCCCACCGACTCTCGTCGAATGGCCTTATCAGATCGGATCCAAGCTTTGGCCGAATCGAGTTAAGCCGTCGCAGAAATGCATTCTCTTGTGCAACACAGATCCGCTCGACTCGGACTCTATTGTCTTTCGTGGTAGCAATACCCCAGTGTCGAAGTCTTCCGTGAGTCGCTTCATGTACGATGACACCAGCGAAGAATGCTGCGTGTGTCTCGTCGTCACCAAAGCTAAGATCATACTCGAAATCCAAGATAGTCACACCAAGGGCGTGCTTGTACATCCCCGAACCCGGGCCGCACGGTAGCGACTGATCAGCCACGAATCGATTGAATCTCTCAACCCAACCGAAACGGCGCTCGTCCAATTCTCTGATGAGGTCGATCGCCCTAGAGCACACAGATACAAACTTCTCGGAGTCGCTTCTGAGTGAACGCAACTCAATTCCTTGGACGGTACCGACTTGGGTGTTCCACATCAGGCCAAGGTATCCTCTATCTAAAAGCCATTGCCATGCTCTCATTTCTTTAGCGAACGTCATAGGAGAGCCGCGCCGCGGTCAACTCCCGAATTTAATCAGACGGCGGGTTCGGCGTCGGCTCCTCCGCCTTGTTCTGCCTCTTCATTATCATCATGGGAAACGAGTTCTACCTTATGTCCGTCAGGATCGACAGCTACAGCCCTGCGTCCCCAAGGAGAATCTGCTGGTCTCGAAAGTATCGAGTGCTCTGCTGCGGCTAGCAAAGCCACGGTGCTGTCGCAGTGGTCTACTTCGAATCCGATACGCGTTCCAACAGTAGGGGGAAACTTGACTGTAGCGGGGTAAATCTCGAAAACGCTGTTCTCAGAACTGGCAGCATAATGCATCGGTCCATTGCCATGACTGTGCTTCTCAAATTCCAACCCGAGCAGCCGATAGAAGTCGGCCGAAGCCTCTATGTTACCGCTACGAATGACAGTTAGGTTTAGTCTTGCTGGCATGTCTGAGTTTCTTTGCAGAACGTCATAGGAATGGCGCGCCGGTGTAAAGCTCGAATTTAATCAGACGGCTTCCTCGGCGTCGCCATCTCCGACTTGTTATGCTTCTTTGTTTCGGTTGAATCAGGATCGACCTCACAGAAGGTATCCAATGTGAAATCAATCTTATGAACGTCTAGCCAGTTCCCAGGACGATCTTGCATAAACCTCAAATAGTCCATAACGACACTCCTCTGAGCCGTGGATAGCAGCGAATACTGCTCTCTCTTGAGGTCACACCAATTGGTGAATTCAAAAAGCATGTCGAACTTGTATTCGCCGTTGAGATCCGCGAGCAAATAGGCTGGAATGTGAAATCGCATTCCCTCTGCATCGAAGAAACTTAAGCTGCTATAGCAGTGATTGAGATCGTCAGACGTAATTCGTTCCCAACTGTCTTTTTCATCGTTCTCTCGATATCGCTGACAGACCTCTGCGCTATCGTGATCGTCAATCCCTTGCGCCTCATAAAGTCCGACACCTCCGCCCAGCGTGACGCCTTTAAACGCTGCGCGTATTCTTGAACGTAAATCACTGCTATCTGGCGCGGTCATTGTCGATTCGTCTGGCGGCGAAGTCTTCATTTTCTTGCATAACGTAATAGCAATGGTGCGCCGTGGCGAGATCCAAATTGATGATAGGGGTGAAACGGCGTCACCATCTGCGACTTGTTAGCGAAGCGCCGACGCAAAGTATCCAAACTACGGAAATACATAAGCACAGAGCCGGAACCAAATCCACCGGATACGATCGGAGACTCGGCAGAACCCAAGCCAGTGGCAGAGAAGGGGAGATCCAGATTAAACTCAGCGGACATAAGAATCAGCCACTAACAGAGTTCCCTTTAGGATGAGCGGAGACTCTAGCCACAACCCGCTAACGTCATAGGAATGGCGCGCCGGAAAATGCGCCTGAATTAATCAGACGGATTCCTCGGCGTCGCCATCTCCGCCTTGTTCGCTTTCTTCGTTTCATTCGTGTTTTGCAGGCTCCATTGCCCGTGCGCGACCTGAAGGTGTCACACGGTATTCAGCCCCAGCCGCCGTATAGTCCTTCGTTCGCTCCACGAAGTCCCATGATTCTAACTTATCAAGACTCCGCGCAACAATGTGGTTTTGGAGCCCCATCTCCCCAGCTACGCGGTGGGAGCCACAAGCGAAGTCGTGAACCACATAGCGGATCAAAACACTCAGATCCTGCCCATCAAGAGCAGGAGGCTCAGGCACGATGGGTTGATCGGCTTCACGTAGCCTTTTCAGTGTTCGATACCAGCACAGTAGTGCGAGCAAGAATAAGTTCAGAGTCACTGAAACCCAGAGGATACTACCTAGCGTTTTGTTTGCTGTGGATAGTCCTGACCTTAATAGCAACACTGGAATCGCCGCAGTCCATGATGCTCCTATGGCTGTGGCAAGCATCTTTCGTGCTCCCCCAACTCGGTTGGATAACCATTCCTCTCCTCTTAAAATCAAAAGCATGAACTCAAAATCTTCATTTAATAGCGAACGTCATAGGAATGGCGCGCCGGGGGGAAGCCCGAATTTAATCAGACGGCTTCCTCGGCGTCGCCATCTCCGCCTTGTTCTGCTTCTTCGTTGTATTTTTATGGTTGGCTGAAATCGGTGAAAAAGGCCAAAGATATCACCAGAAGACCAGGCACTATCGAGATAATCCAATACTTCAGAAAGTAGGTTATGAATCGCTTCTTAATGATCAGCTTCTCCTTCTCCGAACTGATTGAGAAATAATCCGTGTTCTGGGTCTGGAAAACACGAAAATCTAGGGGATCGTGATTCTCAGCGCTCTTCAGGATCAATTCATATTCTCGAGTTATCTCGTTGATAGCGGTGTTCCTCACCGCTAGGTCTTCTTGCTCCTTCGCTTGTCGAAGTCGATTGTATTGCTCCGCGACGTTGAGCGCGCATTCGTGCATTAGGTGCGCACGAAACTTGAAATCTCTAGATGACTCGATCAGAGAATATACGAGGATTAAGATTGAAAATGCTGCTGCCAAAAGACCTATCAACGCCTCTGGAACTGTGAGGAATTGCTGCAGAAACGCCGGGACGATGCTCAAGATGATCAAATAGGTTGTGACAAACGTTAGTGCCACCTTGGAATGAGAATCCATCTTCTCTAAGCGCTTTGCTGCGACGAATCGCGCTCCCTTCGTCGTCCAAAGCTTGTAGTTAAGCTCTTTTTCCCAACTGTTCTCTTCAAGGTAATCGTGAAGCTTATCTTTAGGGTCACTCATAAGCAATTATTTGCAGAACGTTAGAGGAATGGCGGCGCCGGGGTGAAGCTCAAATTTAATCAGACGGCTTCCTCGGCGTCGCCATCTCCGCCTTGTTCTGCTCCTTGTCTTTCTTTTTTTCGTTGGTCTGGTCGAACATCTTCCAAAAGCATTCTCGTAGAATCTTCTCAGTTTTTGGCAGCTTCCCCAGAACAGCACTCTGGCCCTTTAGTCGTATCTTGCCATCAACCAACGCGGCTTGCTGAACCTCAATCCCCCGCTGATATAAGACTGTAACAACATAAAGTTTGGACTCGATCTCAACTCCGCACAAAAAATCAAGTGTATCAAGCAGTCCAGGAGGCTTCTCGCCAACTTCGGTTAGCGTGTCTGTAAGGACACTCGCTTCAGGCTCCGCTACCCGCATCTCATTCTTGATTGAGTGTTCCCAATGCGCCTCGTTCTCCACTGCTCTGTCGATCTGGAAAACCGTTACCTCCTTAGCGGCTGTGGATAAGCAACTGGTCACCAGAAGAAAGGTCGTAATGAGGATCTTCATTTCTTTGCAGAACGTTATAGGAATGGCGGCGCCGGTGTAAACTTCCAATTTAATCAGACGGCTTCCTCGGCGTCGCCATCTCCGACTTGTTCTCCTTCTTTATATTGTGGCTGCTAGAGTGATTGAAGCCCAAACATGACCAAGTTGTGTCCCGAGCCGATGATCCAGACCAATACAAGTGCCGCCACGAAGCCCCCTCTCCATTTGGATCGTGCCGACATTACCAGGAAATAGCCCCCCAGTATCCAGAGCCCAAATGCGAACAGGGAAATGGATAATGCGGTGCTACTGAATTGCACTCCAGCATCTAGCGTATCGTAATAGATGTCTTTGGCAGTAACAATGGAGAGCTTCAGACTCAACGCCGTCCCGCCTAACAGTAGCGCGATTCCGCTAAACGCTCCGTACCCAGGATTTGTAATTGCTGCTAGCAACCCCGACGCAATCACGTAGATCGCGATGGTGTTTGCAGAAGTCTTCATTTATTGGAGAACGTTATAGGAGAGCCGCGCCGGTGTCGACCCCCAAATAAATCAGACGGCGGGTTCGGCGTCGGCTCCTCCGCCTTGTTCTGCTTTTTGGATCATTCTCTCCCTCAGAAAACACCGAAAAATAGTTCCCTCAACTCAAGCCAATGCCACTGCAAGCCCGACAATCCCATGCTTTCCCTTTAAGTCATTTCTGCCGCAAACCCGCAGCCTGAAATAGACATGGACGCTTCGGCGCAAATCAATCTAAAGGACATAGGAATCCGCACTCAACCAAAGCCAATGCAACCGCAAGCCCGACAATCCTGTGCTTTTCCATTAAGTCATTTCTGCCGCAAACCCTCAGCCTGAAATAGACAAGAACGCTTCGGTGCAAATCAATCTAAACGACATAAGAATCCGCACTCAACCAAAGCCACCTCGGAACGCGCAACTCATTTAATTGCAGAACGTCCTAGGAATGGCGCCGCCGGGGTCAACTCTCAATTTAATCAGACGGCTTCCTCGGCGTCGCCATCTCCGCCTTGTTCGCCTTGTTCGCCTTGTCTTTTGTAATTGAATAGATGTGCTAGATGGAGAGCTTCCAGTCGAATCCTTGAGCAAATATGACCAGGAATACGCATGAGATCAATAGAGCAGAAACCGAAAGCCCGACAAATATCCTTCTCATCATTACGGGTAATGATCCGTGTGGTGTCCACTGCCCTAGCAATGTCAATAAAATGCCGATTACCAAAAAGGGCATGGAGTAAATGATGAAGCCTGTTCTGAATCTTGGTGTCGCAAATAGTTGGCTCCAGAAGTCGGTCGATTGAGTTATGGTCGTGGCAATGATTAACGCAGCAAAATAGGCCAGTATTGTAATTCCGGCCATCGCCCAAACGGGAACTCTTCTTGCGATGCTCTTCATTTCTTTGGCGAACGTAATAGCAATGGTGCGCCGTGGCGAGAACCGAATTGATGATAGGGGTGAAACGGCGTCACCATCTGCGACTTGTTAGCGAAGCGACGCCGTAAAGTATCCAAACTACGGAAATACATAAGCAAAGAGCCGGAACCAAAGCGACTGGATACGAACGGAGACTCGGCAGAACCCAGGCCAGTGGCAGAGAAGAAAAGATCCAGATTAAACTCTGCGGACATAAGAATCAGCCACAACCAAAGTTCCCTTTAGGATGAGCGAAGACTCCAGCCACAACCCGCTAACGTAATAGCAATGGTGCGCCGTGGCGAGATCCGAATTGATGATAGGGGTGAAACGGCGTCACCATCTGCGACTTGTTAGCGAAGCGACGACGTAAAGTATCTAAACTACGGAAACACATAAGCACAGATCCGGAACTAAAGCCACTGCCTACGAACGGAGACTCGGCAGAACCCAGGCCAGTGGCAGAGAAGGGGAGAGCCAGATTAAACTCTGCGGATATAAGAATCAGCCACAACCAAAGTTCACTTGAGGATGAGCGAAGACTCCAGCCACAACCCGCTAACGCCGAAGGTGAACCGCGCGACAGGTAAGCGCACAACTGAAATTCAAGCTACTAAACATATGAACGATAAAAATAATCAAACCGGCAATATCGCGTCGGATTCTACCGGCTTGTTCTGTGTCTTCCACGGAGAAGGTGGATGGGACACTGAGCGGGAACATGCGAAAAAACATCTTAAAGTAGACCAGCGGTATAGAGTGAGATTCGTGGAAATGGGGCAGTCAGAAACCTCTCTCCACCTCGAAGGAGTGCCGTATAAATGGGGATCGGGCATGTTCGATGTGAATTTCGATAAGCTCCGAAAGATGGTTCCGAAAATAGGCGACACATACCACGACCCGGACGAGGGCGAATTTATCATCACGGGACTAGCTGTCGGCGGGGTGATAGCTAAGAGCGTAAGCGGACATATCGGAGAGCACTATGTGAGTTTTGAGCTGGAAGAATCGGAAGACGATGAAGACGAGTATTCTTCACAGAACGTAATAGCAATGGTGCGCCGTGGCGAGAACCGAATTGATGATAGGGGTGAAACGGCGTCACCATCTGCGACTTGTTAGCGAAGCGACGCCGTAAAGTATCCAAACTACGGAAACGCATAAGCAAATAGCCGAAAGCTAAGCCACCGGATACGAACTGAGACTCGGCAGAACCCAGGCCAGTGGCAGAGAAGGGGAGAGCCAGACTAAGTTCTGCGGACATAAGCATCAGCCACTAACAGAGTTCCCTTTAGGATGAGCGAAGACTCCAGCCACAACCCGCTAACGTCATAGGAATGGCGCGCCGGGGTCAAGCCCAAATTTAATCAGACGGCTTCCTCGGCGTCGCCATCTCCGACTTGTTCATCCTCTTCTATTCCGACTGACCCTACCAGCCCGAATCTAGGATAAACACGATAGAATCTAGCCGATCAACCCAAGCCAATGCCCGCGAACGAAGACTCTGCGGAACCTGAGCGAGTGCATACGAACGCAGACTCAGCGAAACCCGAGCCAATGCAAGCGAACGGAGACTCAGCAGAACCCAAGCCAATGCATACGAACGAAGACTCAACAAAACCCGAGCCGCGATCCGGAACTATATCGATATATTGCACCGGAAATTTCTTGATGAACGTTAAAGCAATAGTGCGTGGTGGCGAGTTACAAATTAATCAGACGGCTGATACCACGTCACTATCTGCGCCTTGTTCTATATTTTGCGGTTGCTCTAACCCTGTGGACCCAAGACGTGCGTGTTAGTGCCAAGCGACAACCCCAGCCAATGCAGGAGAACGGAAAGGCGCGCTCAACCAAAACTGACATAAGAATCCAGCCGGAACCCGAGCACAATGGGGGAGAACGGAGCGGCAGACGAGCATCTAACTGACACGAGAATCCCGCCGAAGAATTCAGCCTATGGACTGCACACATACGATCATTCTAACGCTCTCTCTGAGCATATAGAACGTAATAGCAATGGTGCGCCGTGGCGAGATCCGAATTAATGATAGGGGTGAAACGGCGTCACCATCTGCGACTTGTTAGCGAAGCGACGACGTAAAGTATCCATACTACGGAAATACCTAAGCACAGAGCCGAAAGCTAAGCCACTGCATACGGCGGAGACGCGGCAGAACCCAAGCCAGTGGCAGAGAAGGGGAGAGCCTGTGGACATAAGAATCAGCCACAACCATAATTCACCTTAGGATGGGCGAAGACTCCAGTCACAACCCGCTAACGTAATAGCAATGGTGCGCCGTGGCGAGATCCAAATTGATGATAGGGGTGAAACGGCGTCACCATCTGCGACTTGTTAGCGAAGCGCCGACGCAAAGTATCCAAACTACGGAAATACATAAGCACAGAGCCGGAACCAAATCCACCGGATACGATCGGAGACTCGGCAGAACCCAAGCCAGTGGCAGAGAAGGGGAGATCCAGATTAAACTCAGCGGACATAAGAATCAGCCACTAACAGAGTTCCCTTTAGGATGAGCGGAGACTCTAGCCACAACCCGCTAACGTCATAGGAATGGCGCGCCGGGGTCAAGATCCAATTTAATCAGACGGATTCCTCGGCGTCGCCATCTCCGCCTTGTTAGGCTTCTTGGATTCATTCTTCTAGGCGCTTCAACTTAGGAGCCAAAATCGATCGGTTCATCAGCACGATACGATGTTCTTCAGATCCATTGGCGAGCATGGAAACTAAATAATATTCGATTTGTCGGCGATCCTTAGCGGGGCATCTTAGTAACTGAACTGCCGTGACGATAAATGATTGAAGTGTGTCGTCTGGATTAACGTCCTTCATCGCGATCCCGATTGCTTCGATTGCAGTGACTGCCACCTCGCCATACTCAGATGTGGGTTCTGGAAGTGACATAAAGGTGTCTCTTCTAATGAAAAATTGGCGTTCGAACTTGAGTTGTTTGAGTTCCTTCGATGGTCGATTCTGCGCGAATGGTGGTAACGGTGCTGAATCCGGTATCGATACGGGTAGCCCACTATAAAGGAGAAGCTCCTCCGCTGATAGCGCTCCGCCTAGAAATATCGACATTGCCGCGCATAGAGTCAGGAACTTTTCGTTTAGGTTCATATAGTCAATGGATTTTATTGCCTAACGTTCTAGGAATGGCGCGCCGCTGGGAAGCTCAAATTTAATCAGACGGACTCCTCGGCGTCGCCATCTCCGCCTTGTTCGGCTTCTTTTGGCGTGCGGCTTGATTCAGTGCGAATCCAGCTGGAATGCATTGAGTGTTGCGACCGATCCAAGAATTTACAAATACGCTCGCGGTTAATTCTCTGATTATTGATCTCAAAGTCTGATCGTGCAAGAACCTCTGGGTGACTAGGATCAGCGCCACTGAGACCATAGTCAGACTGTCGTGACCAGTAATCTACGAAGGCGTCGCAGCTGTACCAATGAAGTAGACAATGGTCAAAAGGATCGCCATCGTTGGTTGATATAGCGCAACGCCGACCCACGTTCTCGCTAGACCGATGCCGCAATAATCTCGGTGATGGGCGTAGATACCTTGCCCATTGTCGGTGATCATAAATTCATTCCAGAGGCATGCTGCCAAGGCGACGCCATAGGGCTCCGTCGAAAGCTCGTCGAGATCAAGTGGTGTGGACAAGTGATGCATATCTCTGCCGAACGTAATAGCAATGGTGCGCCGTGGCGAGATCCGAATTGATGATAGGGGTGAAACGGCGTCACCATCTGCGACTTGTTAGCGAAGCGACGACGTAAAGTATCTAAACTACGGAAACACATAAGCACAGATCCGGAACTAAAGCCACTGCCTACGAACGGAGACTCGGCAGAACCCAGGCCAGTGGCAGAGAAGGGGAGAGCCAGATTAAACTCTGCGGATATAAGAATCAGCCACAACCAAAGTTCACTTGAGGATGAGCGAAGACTCCAGCCACAACCCGCTAACGTTAGAGGAATGGCGGCGCCGGGGTGAAGCTCAAATTTAATCAGACGGCTTCCTCGGCGTCGCCATCTCCGCCTTGTTCTGCTCCTTGTCTTTCTTTTTTTCGTTGGTCTGGTCGAACATCTTCCAAAAGCATTCTCGTAGAATCTTCTCAGTTTTTGGCAGCTTCCCCAGAACAGCACTCTGGCCCTTTAGTCGTATCTTGCCATCAACCAACGCGGCTTGCTGAACCTCAATCCCCCGCTGATATAAGACTGTAACAACATAAAGTTTGGACTCGATCTCAACTCCGCACAAAAAATCAAGTGTATCAAGCAGTCCAGGAGGCTTCTCGCCAACTTCGGTTAGCGTGTCTGTAAGGACACTCGCTTCAGGCTCCGCTACCCGCATCTCATTCTTGATTGAGTGTTCCCAATGCGCCTCGTTCTCCACTGCTCTGTCGATCTGGAAAACCGTTACCTCCTTAGCGGCTGTGGATAAGCAACTGGTCACCAGAAGAAAGGTCGTAATGAGGATCTTCATTTCTTTGCAGAACGTTATAGGAATGGCGCTCCGGTGAGAAGCCCGAATTTAATCAGACGGCTGGTTCGGAGTCGCCATCTCCGCCTTGTTCGATTTGTTTTTGTATTGGTTCTGGTGAGTATGAGAGCGGCTAAGCTGCAAAAAAACTGTGGATCTCCCCGCCATAATCTGTGTAAAGAACGCCCCAAAATGCCAATCCCGAAAGTAAGGAGAGAACAAATCCCGAGCCAAATTGAAGCGGGCGTCCTCTAAACAACATGACCAGAAGGCAGATCGTCGGAGTGACCACGCTCAGGACTATTCCGAGAAATATCATTAGCATGCCACTAATTTGAGCATCTCGCATGTTGTAGCCCAGTCGGCATATGTAGAAAGCAACGAGCAAGAAAACTGGCATCGCGCAGAATAGCAGTGCTATGGTCTTCTTCATTTCTTTAGCGAACGTCCTAGGAATGGCGCCGCCGGGGTCAACTCTCAATTTAATCAGACGGCTTCCTCGGCGTCGCCATCTCCGCCTTGTTCGCCTTGTCTTTTGTAATTGAATAGATGTGCTAGATGGAGAGCTTCCAGTCGAATCCTTGAGCAAATATGACCAGGAATACGCATGAGATCAATAGAGCAGAAACCGAAAGCCCGACAAATATCCTTCTCATCATTTCGGGTAATGATCCGTGTGGTGTCCACTGCCCTAGCAATGTCAATAAAATGCCGATTACCAAAAAGGGCATGGAGTAAATGATGAAGCCTGTTCTGAATCTTGGTGTCGCAAATAGTTGGCTCCAGAAGTCGGTCGATTGAGTTATGGTCGTGGCAATGATTAACGCAGCAAAATAGGCCAGTATTGTAATTCCGGCCATCGCCCAAACGGGAACTCTTCTTGCGATGCTCTTCATTTCTTTGGCTAACGTTAAAGGAATGGCGCGCCGGTGAAAAGCTCAAATTTGATCGGACGGCGGGTTCGGCGTCGCCATCTCCGCCTTGTTCTGCTTTCTTCGGTGCTTCGACTACTAGCCTACTCAGTATAACTGAGAATGCGACCGCGATCGCAAGTATCCCAACAATCGCGAGTGGAAATGTTGCTAAGATTGCGATACCCAGAACTAGCGAAATAATTATGATCAGGACGGTCGCGAGCACGTAAAGAATATTCCGCACTCTCTGGTTAGTCGATATGGCAGCGGCAAAACCAAGAACGAAATATAGCGCCAACGGTAGAATCAGCAGGATCGCAACTAATGTAGGATTACCTATCGCGTTACCGGTGGAGCCGTCCCCCCAGCTAGCCATGTTAGCGAAATACCAGAGGACGAGACCAAACGGAATGCACACCACTAACCCTCCCAGCGCAAATACCGCAGCGATTTCGAAATGCGGAGTAATTGTTTTAAGATTGGTCTGATCCACTTGCATGATCTTCTTTCCCATTTCTTGCAGAACGTTAAAGCAATAGTGCGTGGTGGCGAGTCGCAAATTAATCAGACGGTTGATACCACGTCACTATCTGCGACTTGTTAGCGAAGCGACGACGTAAAGTATTCAATCTACGTGAAACACATAAGCACAGAGCCGAAAGCTAAGCCACTGGATACGAACGGAGGCTCGGCAGAACCCAGGCCAGTGGCAGAGAAGGGGAGAGCCAGATTAAACTCTGCGGATATAAGAATCAGCCACAACCAAAGTTCCCTTTAGGATGAGCGAAGACTCCAGCCACAACCCGCTAACGTTAAAGGAATGGCGCGCCGGTGAAAAGCTTCGAATTAGATCAGACGGATTCCTCGGCGTCGCCATCTCCGGCTTGTTAGCCTGCTTTTTTTCGATTTGGTTTGGCTCCACAGGCCGCGCAAAATGACGCTTCGGGAGTCCGCAGAAGGTTCCCGCATTTCGAGCATTCTTCGCCCCACCCCGAAAGATGGTGGTGATAAAAGTTGGAAGGACTTCGCTCCCAATACCCAGACCATTGTTCCACTAGGTTGGATGAATCGAACGGAAGTGTATTGAGTGCTTCGTCAAGAGTGCAATTTGTCTCAGTCCGGTATTCTTTGATAATCTTAATGTCGGACGCTGCAAGAGGCTCAACGATTCGCCACTCGTCGTCTGTAAGCATCGGCACGTCGCGCTTACACTTCCAGCAGTAATAATTCTTAGGCATCCGAACGAAGAAATTTCTTTGGCTAACGTTAAAGCAATGGTGCGCCGTGGCGAGATCCGAATTGATGATAGGGGTGAAACGGCGTCACCATCTGCGACTTGTTAGCGAAGCGACGACGTAAGGTATCCAAACTACGGAAATACATAAGCACAGAGCCGAAAGCTGACCACTGCAGACGAACGGAGACTCGGCAGAGCCCGTGCCAGTGGCAGAGAAGGGGAGAGCCAGACTAAGCTCTGCGGATATAAGAATCAGCCACAACCCGCTAACGTAATAGCAATGGTGCGCCGTGGCGAGATCCGAATTGATGATATGGGTGAAACGGCGTCACCATCTGCGACTTGTTAGCGAAGCGACGCCGGAAAGTATCCAAACTACGGAAATACATAAGCAAATAGCCGGAAAGCTAAGCCACTGGATACGAACGGAGACTCGGCAGAACCCAGGTCAGTGGCAGAGAAGGGGAGAGCCAGATTAAACTCAGCGGACATAAGAATCAGCCACTAACAAAGTTCACTTTAAGATGAGCCGAGACTCCAGCCACAGCCTGCTAACGTTAAAGCAATAGTGCGTGGTGGC
Source organism: Luteolibacter sp. AS25 (assembly GCF_046736275.1). GTDB lineage: Bacteria > Verrucomicrobiota > Verrucomicrobiia > Verrucomicrobiales > Akkermansiaceae > Luteolibacter. The sequence goes on along the minus strand of NZ_CP151837.1, from coordinate 1,949,859 downwards.
GAGTTACAAATTAATCAGACGGCTGATACCACGTCACTATCTGCGCCTTGTTCTATATTTTGCGGTTGCTCTAACCCTGTGGACCCAAGACGTGCGTGTTAGTGCCAAGCGACAACCCCAGCCAATGCAGGAGAACGGAAAGGCGCGCTCAACCAAAACTGACATAAGAATCCAGCCGGAACCCGAGCACAATGGGGGAGAACGGAGCGGCAGACGAGCATCTAACTGACACGAGAATCCCGCCGAAGAATTCAGCCTATGGACTGCACACATACGATCATTCTAACGCTCTCTCTGAGCATATAGAACGTAATAGCAATGGTGCGCCGTGGCGAGATCCGAATTGATGATAGGGGTGAAACGGCGTCACCATCTGCGACTTGTTAGCGAAGCGACGACGTAAAGTATCCAAACTACGGAAACACATAAGCACAGAGCCGAAAGCTGACCACTGCAGACGAACGGAGACTCGGCAGAGCCCAGGCCAGTGGCAGAGAAGGGGAGAGCCAGATAAGCTCTCCGGATATAAGAATCAGCCACAACCATAGTTCACCTTAGAATAGGCAAAGACTCCAGCCATAACCCGCTAACGTCATAGGAATGGCGCGCCGGTGTAAAGCTCGGATTTAATCAGACGGCTTCCTCGGCGTCGCCATCTCCGACTTGTTCGCCATTGTTTTCTTATTCGGTTGCCTTGTTCTCTAAGCTAATCTCATCACATAGAAGTAGATAATGCTGCCTAGGCCAAAAACCAGCGGAAAGTAGAAATCTAATACGAGCTTGATGATACCAAGTGACTTTGTAGCACCATGGGAAACGCTCTTGTCTGTGTGTCCGCTCTCAAGCTCGAACTGCCTAGCATGAAAGCCTTCTTCGTCATCAGGTGGTGACATGGAATTCACCGCATCGATTCCTCTGGCGAGTGAATATCGATTGGAGACAATGCGACTTCGACACCAGTCACTCGCTAAATGAACTGCAAAACTAATAAAACTGTAGAAAAGCAGGACAAATAACGCCAGTTCTATCACGCTTGGCGTTAAACCAGGAAAGCGGAAACCGAAAACGCTTGCCTCTTCCGGGATGACGCCAGTGTAGCCAACAAGGCAGCATAAGGTAGCGAAAATAAAGAGGGTCTTCTTTGTTGCGCGGGTGACCGAACTTAGAGGATCGGACAAGAGATCATATGCGGCCTTCTGAGTATCGTTGCTCATGATCCTAAATTTCTTCGGCGAACGTCATAGGAGAGCCGCGCCGCGGTCAACTCCCGAATTTAATCAAACGGCGGGTTCGGCGTCGGCTCCTCCGACTTGTTAGGCTTTTTGGTTCTTAGATTATATGGACGCTTCGGATCGTGCCAGTCCATGTAGCAGTGCTGACATTGCTGAGCTTTGGCAGTGATTAGGTCACCACCACAGTATGGACAAGGTGCAGTATCCCCCACCAGATCTGGAATTCCTGAATGAATGACCCAGATCTTTGCAAATCTAGTTGAGCAACCAGTAGCAGACTCTAGCTCAGACATTGCAAAAGCCTTCTCATCCTCAGCAATCAATTCTCGAATTCTCGTCGCCTCGGATTCGGTGAGTTCTGCAAACTCAGGGATCCGCGTATTGCAACCCAAACAGAGTGGTCCTCTATCCGGAAATGTGTCCGGCCGACTCTCAAGCTCAGCGCGGGTATATGGCTTTTCGTGGCTCATGAGCGATTTCTTTGCCTAACGTCATAGGAATGGCGCGCCGGTGTAAAGCTCGAATTTAATCAGACGGCTTCCTCGGCGTCGCTATCTCCGCCTTGTTCGGCCGCATTTTTTCAAGCGTGTCTATCTATCTCACTCTGCTTGAATAGGCTTAAGAGTTCGACCCCATGAGCCTCCAAATTCTCGTAGCCTCCAGTCTCTCGGTCTATCACACAGAGAGCCTGTGATACCTCTATTCCATCAGACCTAAGCATGGACACAGCATCACTAATTGCACCGCCGCTGGACACTACATCTTCGATTAGAAGTATACGCTTGGAGGCCAAATTGGCTCCTTCTGAATATCGGCAAGTCCCGTACTCTTTCGGCGTCTTGCGGATAAATGCCGAATGGAGCCCACTTACCTGGCTAAGCATGGTGACGATAGGAATCCCACCCATTTCGAGTCCTGCAAGAACCTCTGTTCCATCAGGAATAAAGCGTCGCATCTCTTCTGCAATATCGGCCAAAAGCTCAGGAATAGCTTCAAACTGATACTTATCGAAGTAGGAATCACTGACCTTCCCGGATCGTAGTCTAAAAGAGCCGTGAAGCTTGGCAGCTTGTGTTATTCTGACTGCTAATGTTTTAGAGTGCATCTTCATTTCTTTGCCGAACGTAATAGCAATGGTGCGCCGTGGCGAGATCCGAATTGATGATAGGGGTGAAACGGCGTCACCATCTGCGACTTGTTAGCGAAGCGACGACGTAAAGTATTCAAACTACGGAAATACATAAGCAAATAGCCGGAACTAAAGCCACTGCCTACGAACGGAGACTCGGCAGAACCCAGGCCAGTGGCAGAGAAGGGGAGAGCCAGATTAAACTCTGCGGATATAAGAATCAGCCACAACCAAAGTTCCGTTTAGGATGGGCCAAGACTCCAGCCACAACCCGCTAACAGTGTGGATTATTCCACGGGCTTAAATTGACTAGCAGTGTTATGGCGGTCAATTGAGAAATTCCTCCTAGGAGGAATTTCTTTTGCTAAAATAGGGACATTTATTTAGGTTTTGAGGAATGGAAGCGGGAGATGAGAAAGGTTCACTGGAAAGAAGGCTGCGGATGGAAATCCGACGAAGGGGATTGGCGAAACGGACGGAAGATACCTATGTGGGCTGGTATAAGAGGTTCGTGAAGTTCCATGGGATGAGGCATCCGGATATGCTGGGTTCGCGCGATGTGGAGTATTTTCTTAGCTATCTTGCGATGGAGCGGGAGGTGGCGGCTTCCACCCAGGGACAGGCACTGAATGCGCTGGTTTTCTTGTTCGATAAGGTTTTGGGGAAGCCGTTGGAGGGGATCAATGCGGTGCGTGCGAAGAAGCCGCGGAAATTGCCGGTGGTGCTTTCGAAGGAGGAGGTGAAGGGGCTGTTGGGAGAGATTCCGGAGGGCGTGCCGAGGAGTTTGATCGGTTTACTCTACGGCTGTGGTTTGCGGGTGACCGAGGGGCTGCGGTTGAGGGTCAAGGATCTGGATTTCAGCAACGGAGTGGTATGGGTGAGGGATGGAAAGGGCGGAAAAGACCGTTGTGTGGCGCTGCCTGCCAGGCTCAGGGAGGCGCTGCAAAGGCAGGTGGCACGGGCAAGAATTTTCCACGAGGAAGATGAAGCGGAGGGCGGCTCCCGGGTATATGTGGAAAAGGCTCTGGATGTGAAGTATGGGGGAAAGCCTTCACGGAGCTGGGAATGGTATTGGGTTTTCCCCACGCTGAAGCGAGCATTGGATCCGAGAGATGGTGAGCTGAAACGGCATCATCTTCTGGAGGGTGCGGTGAGCCAGTGGCTTACGGCGGCAGTGAGGAGGGCGGGGATTGCGAAAAAGGTTTCCGCGCACACATTGAGACACAGTTATGCGACGCACTTGCTACAAAACGGAACGGATTTGCGTACGATCCAGGAGGCGCTGGGCCATTCAAGTGTAAAGACGACGGAGGTGTATACGCATGTGCTGCACGCGATGGCGGGGAAGGCGAAAAGCCCGCTGGATGAGCTTTGATTCGTTTTCGTATCGCGATGGAGGTGCGGATGGTGTTTTCCGCTTTTCCTTAGATTGGGGCGATTGAGTCCAGGTGGAGGGATGGTTGGGTGCTTTCCCCATCGGTTTTCAGGGTGAAGGAGGCTGTGTGGTCGTTCAGCTGTTCCTCGTCGATGAGTGTTTGATGGATTTTCCAGATATTCTGATCCGTGAGTTTCTCGATGTGTGTGTGCTTTTTGTTGCGGGCCTCTGGATCGAGGCGGAGGGTGCCGTTGGTCTCATGGAAGGTGTCCATTAGCTCGGCGAGCTGGGGCGGTGTGAGATCGCTTTCAACGAGGGCGAAGGCTTGCTCGTAGCGGTATTGGGAGAGGTGTTTGAGAAACTCGAAGATGAGAGTGCGGGTGGATTTCAGGCGCGTTGCCTGTATTTCACGCTGGGAGGGCTGGCGGGGTGGGGCGGGTTTCTTATCAGCCAGTTCTGCGTCCGGGTTGCGCATTTTTTCCCATTCATCGATGAGTGATGAGTCGGTGGCCTGAAGCATATCCTTGAAGAACATTTCGGCTTCCAGAAGCTCCTCGGTTTTGAGGTTTTCCGGGACTGTCTGGGCGAGGATTTTGTAGATCTCAGAGAGGTGGCGGAGGAGGATGGCTTCGGATTTCTCCAAGCCGTAGGTTTTGATATAATCCTCGAACGAGGTGTATTCCTCGAACATTTCCCGGGCGATGGATTTCGGCTTCACCCCGGCTTCCTTTGCCCAAGGGTGGGAGAGGACGAATTCGTTATAGGTGGTGTAGATGAATTCCTTGCCGGGTTTCGGGTGTTCGACCTGCTCTAGGGCTTCCATGCGGTCATCGTATTCGATGCCGTCGGCTTTCATTTGGGCGACGAGCTTGTCATTTAGTTTATCGACCTGTTTGCGGATGATTTGAGCAGGGTCTTCCGCGATGGCCTCGGCGAGGGAGATGACATTGAGCGGGTAGGCGGGGTCCTCGGGATCGAGCTGTGGAATCGTCTCCACGAGGTAGAGGCCGAGCGCCTGGTTCAGAGAGAAATCGTCCTGGAGATCGATGTTGAGAGCGATTTTCGCGGGGGTGGTGCGTTCGTTTACGGGGATGATTTTCAGGATGTTTCCTTCCACGAGGCCGCGGAACAGCTCGAAGGCGCGTTTGCGGAGGGCTGCTTTTTTGGCAGGGGTTTCGTGGGAATTCCGGATGATCTTGCGGAGTGCCTCGCAGCCGTCCTCGTCCTTGCGGGAGAGAACGTTGAGGAGCATGCCGTGGCGCATGACGAAGGAGGAGCTGAGTTTCTCCGAGGGGGAGTCGATGAGTTTGCGGAAGGTATTTTCATCCCACATGACGAAGCCTCTTTCGGGGGCTTTCTTCTTCATGGCTTTGGATTTTCCGCCTTTTGCGGCGGCTTTGGCCTCGGCCTTGATGTTATCGATGACGTGGGGTGGTGCCTGGGCGACGACGTAGCCGACGTTATCAAAACCACGGCGTCCGGCGCGTCCGGCGATCTGCTTGAAGTCACGGACCGCCAGTGTTTTGGTGGATTGGCCTCCGTATTTGAAGAGCTGGGTGAAGACGACCGTGCGGATGGGCACGTTGACGCCTACGCCGAGTGTATCGGTGCCGCAGATGACTTTGAGGAGGCCTTTCTGGGCGAGTTTTTCGACGAGGGTGCGGTATTTCGGAAGGAGTCCGGCGTGGTGGATACCGAGACCGTGGCGGAGGAGTTTTTTGATTTCCTTACCATACGGTGAGCGGAAGTCCGCATCGATGAGGAGATCGGCGATTTGTTGTTTCTCTTCCTTGGAGCAGAAGTTCCGCGACATGAGGTCCTGGGCGGTTTTCGCGCAGGCGAGCTGGGAGAAGTGGACAAGGTAGACGGGTGCGCGGTCCTGGGTGACAAGTTCCTCGATTTTCTCCTCGAGGGCGATGGTGGAGAAATCGAACTCAAGGGGGACCGGTCGGTTTTCGGATTTTACCAGCGTGGTGGGAACGCCTGTGAGCTCGGTGATGGTTTCACTGAAAAACCCGGTATCGCCGATGGTGGCGGACATGAGCAGAAATCTGGCCCGGGGGAGGGTGAGAAGCGGGATCTGCCAGGAGACGCCGCGCTCGTGATCCGAGTAGTAGTGGAACTCGTCCATAATGACATCGTCCACGGGGGCGGCCGCTCCGTCACGGAGCGCGAGGTTTGCGAGAATCTCCGCTGTGCAGCAGATGACCGGGGCGGTGGGGTTGACCGTGGCATCGCCGGTGATCATGCCGACGTTTTCCGGGCCGAAGGTGTTGCATAAGGAGAGGAATTTCTCGTTGGCGAGTGCCTTGATGGGGACGGTGTAGTAGGAGCGGCGGTTCTGGCAGATGGCGCGGAACTGGAGGGCGAGGGCAACGAGTGATTTCCCTGAGCCGGTGGGGGTGTTGAGGATCACATTGTGCCCGGCGAAGAGCTCTAGGATAGCCTCTTCCTGGTGATCGTAGGGGGTAGTGCCGGTTTCTTCGAGAAAGGTGAGAAAGGCATCGAGGATTTCGTCGGAAGATGTGCGGTCTTGGAGGCGCGAGGGATCGAGAATGGGCATCTGGGGGGAACTCTAGGGCCTAAATCCCAAACTCCAAGAAAGATGGGTGTCTGGTAGAGCGGGGGCGGTGAATCAGGCAGGGAGAGCCTGATGATGTCCGTGGGGGCGTTTCAACTTTAGAAGAGATGCCGGGCTGGTTATGGATTGCAAATGGACATCCGCGCCGTGCCGATTGCGGGATCATGCGGTGGGAATATTCGTTTCGAAAAACCGGGGGGATTGCCGGGATCCTTATGGAGCAAGGGTTAGCGGGTTCTTCAATTGATTTGGAATGGCGCCTGCAATTATTCCCGGTATGACAAATGAAAAAGTAACAGAATGTCTCAACGATCTACTCACCAAAGCATATGATGCCGAGGAGGGTTTCAAAAAAGCAGCCGAGCGTGCGGAAGAACATCCGGGTCTCGTGGGCTTTTTCCAAAAGCAGTCTGCCATGCGTCGCTCGTTCGGGCACGACCTGAAACAAGCGATTGTGAAGTACGGTGGTGAGCCGGACAAAGGCAGCAGCATCGCGGCAAAAGCGCACCAAGTGTGGATTTCAGTGAAGGATACACTCACTTCGGATCACGATGCGGAAGCAGTTCTGGAGGAATGTGTCCGTGGCGAGAAGGCGGCTTTGGAAGACTATGATGAGAAGATCAAGTGCGATGATCTTCCAGTGGATGTCCGCGCCCTGATCACCAGTCAGCGCAATTCGATTGCGGAATCGCTGGCCACGGCCAAGGTTCAAGAGCAGGTCGCTGATGCTAAATAGTTCGTTTTAGCGGAAACTATTTTCAAACCCCTCCGGTGTATTCCGGAGGGGTTTTTCTGTGGCTACCCGGGTCCCGGGAAATTGCGGGTCCGGGGGGCTTTCGGCTTTCTGGAAAAGCCTGGCTTTGGTAGCTATAGGTTCATGAAAATGATTTTTCTCATGCTCGTGGCTATGCTGGCGGTAGGTTATGCGGAGGAAGAGCGGCCAATGCTCTACCCTTTTGATATATCACTCGGGGAGAATACCGCGGTGATGGGTGAGTGGGGGGATTTATTTGCGGTGATCGAGGAACCTGTGAAGGCCGATGCGGTGCTAAAAATCGAGGAGGTGGCGCCGATGCTGATAGTGAATGCCTTTCCATGTAAGGATGATGGAACGATCCTGATGGATGGAGCACCGGCCGCGATCCTCTTCGTGAAGGATACGAACATGGTGAAGCTAGATGCGACGATGGACGGAAAGCCGCTGGCGCCGGGGACTTATCTGATGAATGTAGTGGCCCATAACAAAACCTCGCGGGTGGTGTTTACGGTGGGTGAGAAGGATAAGATCAAGCTGCCTGATTTCGGGAAGTTGATGAATTTCCTGAAAGGGAAGTAGTTTTCTCATCCATGGTAGTTGCCGGTTTCGAATTTATCCCATAATTATCCGGTGATGTTGGACGAGACGCTGAGATTGCCAGAGCATTTTGAGATTGAGCGGGAGCTACGGGAGCAGCTCAGCGGACGTGCGGGGCATCAGCGCTGCATTGTGGGTCACGATGAGTTGCTGTTGATTCTGCATGAGGTGCCGAAGGCGGGTATTCCCGAGCGGGATGCGCTGTTTTTCTGGAAGCGCATGGATGGCAGGTGGCTGCAGCCGGGCGGGCCTGGTATCGATGAGGTGGATGCTCTTTTCAACAGGTATGCGGAGGCGGTGGATGCGAATGAGCTGACACTGGAAACCACGGAATCCACCGAGCAGGTGTTTTCTGTTTTGCGTCACGCCGGGCCGCTTGCGAGGAGCTTGCGAAACATGGTGCTGGCACTGGAACAGGCGCTGGCGCAGGAGCCTGATGATCGCGATATCCGCGCACTGCGGGATAAATCAAAGGACCTGGAACGCGCGGCGGATCTCTTGCAGGTGGATGCCCGCGAGACTTTGATCTATTGGCAGGCCGAGGCCACCGAGGAACATACAAAGACTTCCGAGAAGCTGGGAAATATCCTGTTCCGGCTGAATCTGGTGACCGGGTTCTTCCTGCCGCTGGTGGCATTGGCCAGTTTGCTGGGGATGAATGTAAATTTACCCGATTTCCTTAAAGGCTCCTTCTGGGTGATCGTGATCGGTGCGCTGATGGTGGGCGGTGGTCTGCTGTGGTATGTGTTCAAGGACGAGATGAAAAAGTAGCGGGGAATTTTCTTATCGCTGATTGAGGGGTTTTTCCTTCAAATGGATAGAGATATGAAAAAACTCATTTGTATTTTATTGGGGATTTCCCTGGGAATAGCCGCGGCGGAAAAGGGGCCGAAGCCGCCGAAGGTGCTGCCGATTGGCTCGGATCTCCCGGCATTTTCCCAGAAGGGGATCGACGGCGAAATTCATTCTGTAGGAGATTTTAGCGAAGCTGAGGTTCTTTGTGTGATTTTCACCAGCAATCACTGCCCGGATGCGATCGCGGCAGCCAAGCGGATGGAGGAGATCCATCAGGATTACAAGGACAAGGGTGTGGCGTTCGTGGCGGTGAGCTCCAACCATCCGGATAGCCTGAGACCTGATGAGCTGAGCTATACTCTCTACGGCGATTCCTACGAGGAGATGACGCCGTTCGCGGAGAGTCATGGATGGACATTTCCCTACCTCTACGATGCGGAAGAGCAGGAAATGGCTACGGCATTTGGTGCGCAGGCGACCCCGCACGCGTTCGTTTTCGACAAGGAAAGGAAGCTTCGCTATTCCGGACGGCTGGATGACGGACGTAGAGATCCGGGACCGGTGAAGAAATCCTATCTGCGCGATGCGCTGGATGCTGTTCTGGCTGGCGGGGAGGTAGAGGAGCCTGTGACCAGGGCGTTCGGTTGCTCGACGAAATGGCTCTACAAAAAGGAGTCGGTCAGCAAGGCAGAGGAAGAGTGGAAGAAGGCACCGGTGATTGTGAAATCCATGGATCTGGACCTTGCTAAAAAGGTGCGAGCCAATAAATCGGGCAATATCCGGGTTATCAATTTCTGGGCGACGTATTGCGGGCCATGTGTTACGGAGTTTCCGGAATTGATCGCCACCTATCGCCGGTTTGAAAATAGGAATGTGGATTTTGTATCGATCTCCATGGACGCGATCGAGAACAAAGAAATCGTCCATAAATTCCTGGAATCACGCAATGCTGCCACACCGAAACGGATTCAGGTATCGCTGGAGAAGGAAGGACGTGAAGCGATGCACTATATCTGGGATGGGGGAAATCCTGATAAGCTGGCGGAGGCGATGTTTCCCGAGTGGACCGGTGCGCTTCCGCTGACGCTAATTCTATCCGCGGAGGGGAAAGTATTGTGGAGCAAGGAAGCCGAAGTGGAGAAGATGGAACTGCTTGGCGAGATTCTGAAAGCACTCGAATAGTCGGATTGCAAAATTTGGTTGGCCGTTCTACGTTTCATCACATGAGCAACGAGCAACCAAAGATTACCGCGTATTTGAAGACTTTCTGTGGATGGAGCGAAGGTGTCCGCGCGATCATGCGGAAGTATGACCTGCCATTCGAAGAGAAGGATATCATCAAGAATCCTGCATTCCGCTGGGAAATGGAGCAGCGCAGCGGTCAGCCGCTTTCACCTTGTGTGGAAATCAACGGCGAGATGATCGCTGATGTGAGCGGTGAGGAAGTGGAAGCCTGGATGCTGAAGAACGGTATAGTCGTAGACAACGATGTGCAGCCTGATGCGCCGATCGACGCTGCCTGCACCGACGAGCAGCACGAGGCGATGGCCGCCGGTAAACTTCCGGTTCCCGGCAAGATCAAATTCTTCGAGTGAGACTGAAGACGTTTCCAGGTTGATGCCTGGAAACGATTCAAGAAATTGTTGAGGGGCGAATTCACTTCGCCCCTTTTTTTATCGTGTCACTTCCGTGCCGATTCCTCCGTCTGTAAAGATCTCGAGGAGGAGGGCGTGGGGGAGCCGGCCATCCACGAAGTGGACTTTGCGGACTCCGGCATTCAGAGCATCTACCGCGGAGCGGACTTTAGGGATCATGCCGCCGGAGATGGTGCCGTCTTTCATGAGTTCATCAGCCTGCTGGCAGTTGATGGATTTAATCAGCGTGGAGGGATCCGATGGATCGCGCATGAGTCCCGGGACATCGGAAAGGTAAACGAGTTTTGAAACGCGGAGTTCTTTCGCGAGGGCTGCTGCAGCCAGGTCTGCGTTAATATTGAGCGGCCGGCCGGTAGCGAGCTCAGAAGCCAGGGGAGAGATGACAGGGACGATGCTGGCTTTGTGGGCGGTGTCCATGTTGTCGAGTTGGCAGCCTACTACTTCGCCGACACGGCCGAGATCGATGGGATTTCCATCCTTATCGAAGTTCTTGATTTTCTCTCCGAGGAAAATATCAGTGCCGGGGATTCCAGTGGCTTTGCCGCCGAATTCGCGGATCATTTTCACCAGCCCGGGGTTGATTTCGTTCGAGAGAACGCGTGAGACAATGTCGATGGCTTCATCCGAAGTGTAGCGGAAACCACCGATGAATTTCGCCTCAAGTCCTGCTTTTTCCATCGCGGATGAAATGGCTTTGCCGCCTCCGTGGACTACAACCGGATTGATACCTGCTACTTCCAGAAAAACGATATCGCGCATGACATTGGCGACAAGTTCCGGATCTTCCATGGCAGAGCCACCCATTTTGATGAGGATGGTCTTGGAGCGGAAGGCCTGGAGATAGGGAAGGGCTTCTATGAGTGCGTTTGCTTTTTCGGCTGGATTCATGGTGAAGTTTATTTGTTTAAGCTGCTGGATGGCTTAATCGCAAAGATTGTTTTTTGCGGTCCGGTTCTGTCTGCTCGGATCAGGATTTAGGTCCTTTTTTTGATTTCTTTTTGTAAGGATTATTCTTCGCTGCCTTTTGAGAAATTCGTGATTGGCGAGTCGCTGTCCGCGGAGCTTTTTTTGCGGAAGATTTTCGGGCGGTCTTTTTAGCAGCGGGTTTCGGCTGGGTGGATTTTGGCTGGACGGGCTCGATAACAATAGCTGTTTTGTTTTGTGTCAGCGGTTTCGAGGATGGTTCTGGTTCCATTATTTTTGTGGGTGATAGCTGGGTTTCCGATGGTCGGGCATTTCCAGGAGTAGCGTTTGCTACTGTGGAACTAGAATTTCCGACGATTTCAGAGGGGCTGCCAGATGTGCTCTTATTCCGCTGGATCAGCAATAGAATTGCGGCGGAACCGACGGTAATTAGTGCCGGGATTGTGGGTATCGTGATGTTCCCGATCAGGAAGAATAGCAAATGAAGCACAGTTATTAACCCAATAATGGCGGGTATGCGGAAGTCCTTTAGTTTCAAAATCCGAGGGAACACCGGAGGAAAAAGTAGAAAGAGTATCAGGGAAAGATACGCCAGTTCCAGCGGCCATGGGAGCGCTGGATAGCTGGTTGCTTTGCTGTCTTCCGATGTGTTGGTAAGGGTGGCGATCACCGGAACAAGCGATTCCGAAAAAATGCGGGTTCCGCGGTCTGCGACAGTAAGATCGTTTCTCAGAATTATCGGCTGTGTGTCCGTTTCAGGGAAGAAGTCATCGGGTGCATCGACGAGTTGGGATGCAGGGATAATCGTCTTCGATTCCAGTGGTTCTGGTGAGAATGAAAGTCTGCCAAACTCATCGATGGGGATGAACGGGCCGTTTCTGCCGAGTGAGAGGTATTCTCCAAGCCTGACCTCGATGCCCGAGGGAGGGACTTTGAAGTGCTCGAGGGTAGCGACCAGATGGAAGGATAGGATGAGTCGATCATCCCATTTACAAAGCAGCTGTGGAAGCCCGGTGGGCTTTTCGGACTCAATGATCGAAAAGCCGGCAAGTGATGTTTTGTTACCAAGGATGACATCGGGAATGGCGAGACGATTTACGGTGGGTAGAAGGGTGGTATCGCCGTGAACGTGCTCCAGTGGGATTGATGCACGGCGGAAGGCCGGTGGGATTATGGTGGGATCCGGTCCCCGGGAGAGGGGGGCGGCAGTGACAACCGATGGCAGTGAATCCAGCTGCTGATCCAGTGCCGTGAGAGAAATGGTATCGGGCGAGGGCCAGGCGAGAGGCGTTGCGATGGCTGGGCTGTTTTCACCGAGGCGTCGCAGGTTCCGAAGGATGATGGCCACGTCCACAGGGGAAGGTGGTGACGACTGGAATACGCGATCAGGATCGTCACCGATGGAGATGATCGTGGGCGCCCGGGAAGTGGAGGCTTCGGAAGAGCCCTGGAATTTCCTGACAGTATATGGGTTGGAAGCGACGCCTTTTCCGGTGATTAGAAAAGGGGATTTATGCGAGATGTGCGCGGTAGCTGTAAACAAGGCACGGTCGAGAAATGTGCCTGGTAGAAAATACCATGAAAGGAATGCGGTGACCGCGCAGAGCAGCGGAATGAGTTTGCGGCGGTTCATGGCTTATACTTTGCACTGCTCGATTGCCTCGAGGATATCCTGCGTGACTTGTTCCGGGGTGTTCTTTGTGTTGATCACTTTGGCAAAAGGCTCACCGGAGAGAGACAGAAAGGTCTCGCGGCACTGGGTCAGGCTGCTGCGTTTTTCGAATTCGTTGGTGGAATCGCCCCGAGCACCGATGCGTTCGATGGCGGAGTCCACATCCAGATCCATGATGAGGAGTAGATCGGGAACCGGTGCGAAGGCTTCGTTTCTTTCGCGTATATCCTGGGGGTCGAAACCGCGGATTCCCTGATAGGCCATGGTGGAGAAATAATAACGATCAAGGATCACGATGCTGCCTTCCGCGAGGGCAGGTGCGATTTTCTCGGCAACGTGTTGCCGGCGGTCCTTGAGGAAGGTTTCGAGCTCTTCCTCAGGAGAAAGGCGACCGGTTTCCGCAGAGTTTCTGAGAAGAGTGCCCCAAGGGCCATCTGTAGGCTCGCGGGACAGGAGAACTGTGCGGCCCAGCTTCTGGAAATGTTCGGCAAGGAGCTTTGCCTGGGTTGTTTTTCCGGTGCCGTCTATGCCTTCGAATACTATGAACATGGTGGATAAGTGAAAAGTGCCGGGTGATCAGTGATCGGAAATATTTGAGGTGGGACGTTTAGATATAGCGGGCGGAGAGATGCTTGAGGTAGTGCTCGGTGGTTGGTGCGGAGCCGGTGGCCATTTCCACGAGGGTGGCCGGGTTGTGCGTGGCGCCGTGGTTGTGAACGTTTTCACGTAGCCAGGTGAGGAGAGGCGCGTAGTCCGCTGAGTTGGTAGCTTTCCCGATGACCGGGTCGGAAGTGGCTGCGTGGAAAAGCTGTGCGGCATTGATATTCCCCAGGGTATAGGTCGGGAAGTAGCCGATACCACCCATGGACCAGTGGATATCCTGAAGGCAGCCTACCGCATCGTTTTCCGGAGCGAAGCCGAAGGATTTCTGGAAGAGTTCGCTCCATTTTTCCGGGACCTGGGCAACGGTGATTTCCTTGTTGAGTAGCATGCGCTCCATCTGGAAGCGGAGGATGATGTGTAGATCGTAAGTTGCTTCATCTGCCTCCACGCGGATTGGTGAAAGTTCCGCCCGATGGATGAACTGGAGGAATTTTTCGAGTGGGAAATCCTTGAGCTGTGGAAAGTGCTCTTGTGCGATGGGGTAGAAGTGATCCCAGAATTCCGGAGAGCGGCCCACCTGGTTTTCCCAAAGTCTGGATTGGGATTCGTGGATGCCAAGAGAGACGGCTGCGCCGGATGGCAGGCCGAAGTCATCCGCCGGGAGTCCTTGTTCATACATGCCGTGGCCGGCTTCGTGCATGACGCCGAAGAGTGAGGAGGTGAAATCGGATTCCTCGTAGCGGGTGGTGAGGCGGATATCGCACGGGCCGAGGGTGGTGCAGAAGGGATGGGTGGTGGTATCGATACGGCCGGCATCAAAATCGAAACCGATTTTCTCTGCGACGATCGCGTTGAATGCCTGTTGCTGGCTGATCGGGTATGGCCCCGCAGGCAGCCGGGGTGAGAGGGCTTTGGTTTTATTGACCGCTTGGGTGGCAAGTGGTGCCAGATCTTTCAGGAGATCGTCAAAAAGGGCTGCGATGGTGGCGGTGGAGGTGGCGCGCTCGTAGCCTTCGAGGAGGGCATCGTAGGGCTCGTTCGTGTATCCCCAGAGTTCTGCCTTTTCCAATGCGAAATCTAGGAGGTTCTGAAGGTGCGGCTGGAAGATGGAGTAATCGGCTGCTTTCCGGGCGGCGATCCACGCGTGATGTGCGGCGGATTGTGCGGCGGATTCACGGGCGACGAGATCGGTGGGGATCTTGATGGAGCGATCCGATTCACGGCGGAGTTCGCGGAGGTTGGCAGTGACGGTCGGGTCTGATCCGTCATTCTCGTCCTCGGCTTTCTTCAAATCGGCAAGGTAGCCGGGGGAGGTGGAAAGTGTATGCGCGTGTGCGGCGAGGTAGGAAAGCTGCCGGGCGCGGTAGTCCGCGGACTTGGATGGAAGGTAGGTTTCCTGATCCCAGGAGAGGGTGGAGGCAGTTGTATTGATAAGTGAGATCTGGCGCACTCGTTCGAAAATTTCCATGTGGTGAGGATGAACAGAGGAGAGCTGGTGTCCAATCTTGAAGGCGGGATTTTTAGGAAAGAATTTACCGCCGGGCCGCAGAGGGTGGGGAGGCTCGCGGTGCTGGCGTTTTGTTGGTTTCCGATGTGGGCGGGGATAAAGTTATACGGACACAATAAAGCCGGGCAGGAAGAACCTGCCCGGCTTACATGAAACTGAGTGTCGCGGAGGGTTTCCGTGACGCCCGGAATGAATTACATCATACCGCCCATGCCGCCGTGGTCGTGACCATGGCCGCCTGCGCCTGCTGCTTCCGGTTCCGGAAGATCAGTGATGAGTGCTTCTGTGGTGAGAAGTAGACCGGAGATGGACGCTGCGTTCTGCAGAGCGGAACGAGTGACTTTAGTCGGGTCGACAACACCGGATGCGATGAGGTCTTCGTAGGTGTCGGTAGCGACGTTGTAGCCGTGACCGTCTTTGTTGGTTTTCACGTTTTCAACGATGAGAGCACCTTCGCGGCCTGCGTTTGCAGCAAGCTGACGGAGTGGAGCTTCAACAGCCTTGGAAACGATTCCCATGCCTGTTTTCTCGTCGAGGTTGGAAGCAACTGCGAAGTAGTCACCTTTCTCACATGCTGCAAGAGCACGGAGGAGAGCTGTGCCACCGCCTGGGACGATGCCTTCTTCCACTGCTGCGCGAGTGGCGTGAAGTGCGTCTTCCACGCGTGCTTTCTTCTCCTTCATTTCTGTCTCGGTTGCTGCACCAACGTTGATGACGGCTACGCCACCTGCGAGTTTCGCAAGACGCTCCTGGAGCTTCTCTTGATCGTAATCGCTGGTGGTTTCTTCGATTTGACGACGGATTTGGTTTACGCGGCCAGTGATGGCTTCGGAAGTGCCACCGCCTTCAACGATAACAGTTTCGTCCTTGCTGATGCTGATGCGCTTGGCTTCACCGAGATCGCTGATTTCAACAGACTCGAGTTTGATGCCAAGGTCTTCGGTGATGACGCGGCCACCTGTGAGGATGGAGATGTCTTCGAGCATTGCTTTGCGGCGATCGCCGAAACCAGGTGCTTTTACAGCAGCGATGTTGAGGATGCCGCGGAGTTTGTTTACAACGAGTGTTGCAAGTGCTTCGCCGTCCACATCTTCAGCAATGATGATGAGTGGTTTGCCGGATTTCGCTACTTTCTCGAGGAGAGGAAGCATGTCCTTGAGGGAGCTGATCTTCTTCTCGTGGATGAGGATAAGCGCGTCATCGAAGTTTGCCTCCATGGTCTCGGAGTCAGTTACGAAATAAGGGCTGAGGTAGCCTTTGTCGAACTGCATACCTTCAACAACGTCGAGGGTAGTTTCGATGCCTTTTGCTTCTTCAACAGTGATGGTTCCGTCTTTGCCGACTTTGTCCATGGCCTCAGCGATGATACCGCCGATTTCCTGGTCCCAGTTAGCCGAAACAGTAGCGACCTGAGCGATTTCCTTGGTGTCGGAGACAGTCTTGGAAAGGTTCTTCAGTTCGGCAACGAGGGCTTCGGTAGCCTTCATGATGCCGCGCTGGAGAGAGATCGGGTTAGCACCTGCGGTTACGTTGCGGAGACCTTCCTTGTAGATGGCTTCCGCGAGAACGGTAGCAGTGGTTGTTCCGTCACCGGCGATGTCGGATGTCTTGGAGGAAACCTCACGGATGAGCTGTGCGCCCATGTTTTCGTAAGGGCACTCAAGTTCGATTTCCTTGGCAACAGATACACCGTCTTTGGTGATGGTCGGGGAGCCGAATTTTTTGTCGAGGATGACGTTGCGTCCAGCAGGCCCGAGGGTTGCTTTCACGGCACGTGCGAGTTTTTCAACACCGCGCAGGAGTGACTGGCGTGCTTTTTCGTCGAATTGTAGTTGTTTGGCCATAATGTTAGTTAAATTGTACTATTTTTGATTGTTCAGACTTCGAAGGAATTCGATTAGCTGATGATGCCGAGGATATCGGACTCGGAAAGGATGAGGTGCTCTTCGCCGTCGAATTTCACTTCAGTGCCGCCATATTTGGAGATCAGAACGGTATCGCCGACTTTCACGGAGAAAACGATGTCGTTACCTTTTTCGTCTTTGCCACCTGTGCCGAGGCTTACGACTGCGGCTTCTTGTGGTTTCTCTTTAGCGGAGTCAGGAAGGACGATTCCGCCGGCGCTGACTGTGTCTGCTTCGAGGCGTTTTACGAGAACGCGTGATCCGAGTGGTTGGATGTTTGCCATAATATGTATTGGTATTTGTTTCGTTTGTTTAGAAGCCACCCCGGGAATTTCCAGAGGTGGAAAGTGTGTATGAGAAACGAGAGCGACTTGTGATCGCTCCCGTTTGTATTGATTAGTCTACGACTTCAGCGTCGACTACTTTGCCCTTGGCTTTCTTCGGCTCGCCGGACTCATCGGAGGAAGGTTCCGCTGGCTCTACTTCCGGCTGGCCACCCATGGCTGCGCCTGCTTGTTGAGCAGCTTCGGCAAGGGCTTGGAGGGAGTTTTCGAGGTCAGTGGAGGCTTCCTTGATTTTCTCAAGGTCGTCGCTGGTGATCGCGTCACGGACGGCTTTTACTTTTTCCTCAAGGGAGGATTTGAGTTCGGCCGGTGCGTTTTCGCCAAGTTCTTCGATTTGTTTTTCGACGGAGAAAGCGAGGTTTTCGGCTTTGTTGACTACGTCCACGCGTTCAACGCGCTTGCGGTCTTCCTCGGCGTGAGCTTCGGCATCGTTTTTCGCTTTTTCGATTTCCTCGTCGGAGAGACCTGAGGAGCCTTGGATGGAGATTTTCTGTTCCTTGCCGGATTGTTTGTCCTTGGCGGAAACGTGGAGAATTCCGTTTGCATCGATATCGAATGTTACTTCGATCTGAGGCTCACCGCGGCGTGCCGGAGTGATGCCATCGAGCTTGAAGTTTCCGAGTAGTTTGTTGTCGGCGAACATCGGGCGCTCTCCCTGGGAGATGCGGATGTCAACGGCAGGTTGGTTATCGGAAGCTGTGGAGAAAGTCTGGGACTTCTTGGTCGGGATCGCAGTGTTGCGCTCGATCATAGGTGTGGCACGGGAGCCCTCGGTTTCGATGGAGAGGGTGAGGGGAGTCACGTCCAGAAGGAGTACGTCTTTGACATCACCTGCAAGGACACCGCCCTGAATGGCTGCGCCGATCGCTACGACTTCGTCCGGGTTTACGCCTTGGTGAGGTGTTTGTCCGGCGAGTTCTTTCGCGATTTCAACAACCTTAGGCATACGTGTCATGCCGCCGACGAGAACGAGCTCGTTGATTTCGGAAGCGGAGACACCTGCTTCTTTCAAGCAATCAAGAACTGGTTTCTTGGTGCGGGTGAAGAGGGAGTCAGTGAGTTGCTCGAGTTTCGAACGGGAAATGGTAAGCTGGATGTGCTTCGGTCCGTTCTGGTCTGCTGTGATGAACGGCAGGTTGATATCGTAGGATTGGCTGGAGGAGAGGGCGATTTTGGCTTTCTCCGCCTCTTCCTTGATGCGCTGAAGTGCGTCCGGTTGGCCGGAAAGGTCGATGCCTTGATCCTTTTTGAACTCACCTGCGATGTATTCGATAAGCGCGTTATCCCAGTCGTCACCACCGAGTTGGGTGTCGCCGTCTGTTGCGAGGACTTCGAAAACGCCGTCGCCGATGTCGAGAACGGAGATATCGAATGTACCACCACCGAGGTCATATACGGCGATTTTCTCGTCGGATTTCTTATCGAGACCGTAGGCAAGTGCAGCTGCGGTAGGCTCGTTGATAATGCGGAGAACTTCGAGGCCAGCGATTTCGCCAGCTGCTTTAGTTGCGTTCCGCTGGGAGTCGTTGAAATAGGCAGGAACGGTGATTACTGCCTGGGAAATGGTCTCACCGAGTTTTGACTCTGCGTCTGCCTTGAGTTTCCCGAGGACCATCGATGCGATTTCCTGTGGGGAGTAAGTTTTGCTCTCACCTGCTACTTCTACTTCGATGTGCGCATCTCCATTGGAGGCTGCCACGATTTTATAAGGCATACGCTTATCTGCCTCGGTAAGTTCGCTGAACTTGCGGCCGATGAGGCGTTTAGCAGAGAAGATGGTGTTTTTCGGGTTGGTGACGGCTTGACGCTTTGCTGCCTGGCCGACGAGACGTTCTCCGTTTTTAGCGAAAGCTACTACGGATGGTGTTGTGCGCGCACCTTCGGAGTTCTCAAGAACTGTTGCCTCACCGCCGTCCATGATGGACATACAGGAGTTGGTTGTGCCGAGGTCGATTCCTAGAATTTTAGACATAAGTATTATTTTTTGGTTAGTTACCTATCCTCTTTGCAATGGGTGTGCCTATCGTTTTTGTGAATGGTAAGCCCTTATAAATGAAAGGTTTACGATGAGAGGGTGTGCTCCAGATCCAAAAATGCGCGACAGATTGGCGTAGTGCGTTGCGACTGTTTGGCACAGTGCGACACGAAGGCGCCGTCAGTTCGGACTGCCGTTCACCTCGGTAGGGTGTCGAAGATCGGGCAGAACATGCCCAGCGACCTGAAGCTCAAAATTCTTAAGCGGCTTAGGTGAAATCTTTCCTATGTGTTGTTTGCAGCACTCGAACGGAGAATGGAGAGGCAAACTTTGAAATCCCGGCAAAGTTTCACGGTTCCTGATAGCCGCTGGCGGTGAAACTCACAGAACCCTCTTCAGGGATGTGAGTGAAAAATACGCCGAACTCCCGCGAAGACCGGGCGGGGAGATAGTCGATCTCCACCTGCTGTTGCTCACTTCCGGATGTGGCGCGGATATGAAGCGCGGTAACGGTTTCCCCGCCTTCATTCGAGACTTTGCCGAGGACAAGTGATCCGCCGTCCTGGGCTACGATCTGCTTCACCGCGAACGAGATTTTCGGAACTCCGCCATCAAGCATGAATGCCTTGAAGAAGAGAAACCCAATGCAAACACAAAGCAGAGTCAGACCGATGCCAGCCGCAATCCACTCCGCGGGCGGAATTATCTCTGTGTGAGAGGAATCCGATGTGCTGTTTTTAGACATATATTCAGAGTAAAAGCCGTGCGGAAGCTGCGCCGATGGAGGCTGGGAAGCCAAGGACGATCACCTGGCTGACGATGATGGTGGCTCCATTTCCATCGTTTCTTCCAAAGCTCCACATACAGTAAAAGCTGACAAGAAGCGCGATCGCATAACCTACAATCGTAAACCTGCTCAAAACCGCCCACTGTGAATGGGACTCGGGGTAAGTTTCCTGGCCGCGAAACTCAAGCTTGTAGACGAAGGCGTGCATGATCGTTAGCGACAGCAAGATGAGGAGGAGTGAATGCCACGCAGACATTGCGTGGGCGATCACCACCATTTCCTCTGTGGGCGCCATGTTGAACGCTAGAAACAGCGAACCCGCGATCATTAGAAAGAGTTCGGCCCAGTAGCTGGTCTCTTTTCCATCTTCGGATCCTTTGTCTTCATCTCCTCCCATCTGGCTCGAAGCCAGGACCGCGCCCATCCCTGCGGGAATGGTCTGTAGAATGACTTTTCCGATGATCTCTGTAGCTGACATGTCGACCTTGATCACAGCGAGAAACCCAAGAATGATGGTCGAGGTAGCAAAACCTACCGCGTATGCTACGAACGCGTCCACGATCGCTCCGCGCAGGGAGAGGCGTTTTTCGAAACCTGAGTAGTAAGCCAAACCCGCGAGAAGGGGAATTGATAAAACCGACATGAGGGCGAGACGCAGCGGACTCATATAAAATCCAAGCGACCACATTTCCATCGTCATCAACATGGGGACCGAGAACAGAATTGATCCGCCCGCGGCCCTTGCGAGGCCGATGTAAAATTTACGTGAGGAATGCTCCCTGCTGGACTTTCTGTCGTTCATTCAATTGAGGAACCATCTTGCGGGGAGCAAGTTAGTGGACTATTAGTCTTAATTGCCGCCGGGTTTGGTTTCCTGAAGATCGGTCATGCCGTCCGGACGATCAACTACTGTTTCGGACTGATAAAAGGGCTTGTAGTGGGGCATATCCGCAAAGTGGAGATAGGTTCCGAAGAAAATCCCGCATCCGTGGAACAAACCAAGACCGAAAATCCAATAGATCATCTTCTTCTCGTGGTTCAAGTGCATGAAGATCAGGGCAACGAGTGAGGCTTTTATCGAAGCTATCAACAGCCCTATGGTCGCATCAACATGGTCGAAACCTCTCGCACCGAAATCCAACCAGGGAACTGTTGCAACGGCGACCGTTACGCCAGTGAAGATGAAAAGAAGGATTCCCACGAACAGGAATTTTTTCTTCGCCTGCTTAAAATAATTATACTGATCCTCTGTCAAAGCAGAGCTGTCCGGATAGGTGTGGCTGCTGATTTTTTTCATAACTCGGGCTCTGTTTGCAGCGAATATACCAATTGGTTTTCTTCGGAATCATGGGGAAAAAGCGAATCCCACGCTTTGTTGTTCAAGCGTTCTGCTATCCGGGATTTGCAAAATGCAGGAGATTTATTCGAGGTGGCTAATGTAGGCAATTATGGCGACCTGTGCTGGAGGCATAGGTATCGAATAAAATTCGCCATCCTCGTGCCTCAAGACTTGATAATTCTTCGGGTATTGGTGCTCGTAGATTCGCAGAAACAGGGCGGCGGTGTGCGAATTATCCTACGGATTTTTCCTGGCCGCCCGCTCGATCATGGAGGAATTAATGGACTGGGCTTCTGGTTTTTCCCAGCCATCCGGGACTAGCAACGGCTCGTGCATGGAAAACCCCCGGGCGGGAATTTCAGGGAGATCAAACCATTCCACCGGCATGGAAACCTTCGCGCCGGGCCGGGCACGAACGCACCACGGAGCAATACATGTCGCTCCTTTTCCGTTTCTCATCCAATCGATGAAAATTTTGCCTTTCCGTTTTGCTTTGGTGGAAACAATGACAAAGCGTCCCGGATTCATCGCAGCTACTTGTCGGGAGACATCTTTTGCGAACATTCTCATCGTGTCCCAGCTGTGAACGCGCCGGATTCGCACCATGATATGAAGCCCTTTCCCGCCTGAAGTCTTCACTAATGGGTCGAGTCCCAGATCGTGGAGACGATCCCGCAGAAGAAATGCGGCACCCAAAGTCTCTTTCCAATCCACCGCCGGATCAGGATCGAGATCCCATGTCAGGAATTCCGCGATCTCTGGTTTCCGAAGAGTACTGCCCCACGGGTGGAACTCCAACGCGCCGAACTGGGCAAGCGCAACCAACCCCGCCGGATTCGATATCGAGAAGACCGTCGAGCCATCCTCGATTTGCTGTTGAGCGACGTTTTCCGGAAGGTAATTGGGAAAGCTCTTTTGGAAAAATGTGTCACCGTCCACGCCCTCGGGAGCGCGCAGAATCGCAAGGGGCCGATTGGCAACATAGGGCATCATCAATTCACCGGCCTTTTCATAAAAGCGTGCGACTTCGAGCTTGGTGATACCCGTATCAGGAAAAATGATCCGATCAGGATGGCTGATCTTTATGCCGGAAACTTCGGAATTATATTTGGGAGATACTGATTCCAAGTGAATAGTGTCGGCGTCCTTGTCCTCGCGCATCCCCAGAAAACTGCCGTGACGAATGGAGCCGTCACGTGTGATTTCCGCGAACTCGATTTCGGCGACCAATTGCGGTTTTAGCCAGGTCACATCCTTCACATCAGTGTCGAACAACGGCTTGGAAACGGTCAGCGGTTTGAATCGCTTCAATAGCTCCTTGATCCCCTTGTCGGTAAATCCTGTTCCAACCTTTCCACGTGAAACGAGTTTTCCATTGTCATGCGTGCCAAGCAGAAGCGCGCCGAACCCCGGGCGGGTTCCTTTCGGGGGGGTGAATCCGCAGATCACGAATTCCTGTCTGGCGCGGCATTTCGATTTTACCCAGTCCTTGCGACTCTCGGAAAGATACCTGCCGTTGAGCTTCTTGCTTACGATTCCTTCCAGGTTATTTTCGCAGGCCTGCTTGAAAAGCTGTTTTCCGGCGGCTCCGTTCCAAATATGGGATCGTCTTACCCGATCACCGTCTTCGGAAACAATTTCTTCCAAACGCTTAACACGCTGTTCGAGAGGTAGGTCACGCAGGCCTTTTCCCGCGAGATTCAATAAATCGAATGCGATGAAAATAATCCTTTTGGTGTCTGATTTGAGCGCGTCCTGAAGCCCCCCGAAGGAAGTGCCGCCTTTCTTGTCAAAGACCACGGCCTCGCCATCGAGAACAAAGTCCTCTTTTGATGCCTGCGTGATATGATCGGCAAGATCTCCGAATTTCTCCGTCCAATCGTGACCGTTGCGAGTGAAGAGAGTCACTTTCCCCGCTGTTTTCACTGCGATCAGGCGATAACCATCCAACTTGATTTCGTGGCACCATTCCTTCCCGGTGGGGACTGACGACACCACCCGGGCGAGCTGGGGTGGTACAAATGAAGCGGCTTCACGTGGCAGCCGAGAAGGGGGGGAAGCTGTGATCTCATCTTCCAGCCGTCTCAATAGCCAGTTCGGCTCGTCTCCCATTTTCGCGAGAAGATACGTGCCGGAAAGTCGCTTCCCGCGGAGCTGGAACTTGAGTTTTCCCTTTTCGAATTTATGTTTCCAATCCTTGTTCAGGGGCTGCCATTCCCCGGAATCCCAGATCGCTACCTTGCCCGCGCCATAATTTCCCTTCGGAATTTCTCCCTCGAAGCTTCCGTATTCCAATGGGTGGTCCTCCACGTGGATGGCGAGGCGTTTTTCCGAGGTTTGTTCCGGGATCGTTTTCGGAACGGCCCAGCTGACGAGCACACCATCCATTTCCAACCTGAAGTCGAAATGATGGGAACGGGCATGATGCTCTTGAATAACGTAACCAAATGCCGAAGCAGAATTCGACGAGTCGATGGGTTCGGGCGTCTTATCGAAGTCCCTCTTGCTCTTGTATCGTTCAAGCCGAGCGCTTCGACTTTCCTTTGGCTGACTTTTTGGAGGCATTTTTCTTAGCCGTTTTCTTGGCGGCGGCCTTGGTCGCCTTTTTCGCTGTTTTTTTCTTCGTCGATGTCTTCTTACCTGCCTGCTTCACGCTTTTTTCGAGGTAGGCGGCCAGGTCGACGACGTTTTCGCTGTCATCCGAATCTTCGGAATCATCCGGATGCTTCACGTCCGAAACGGTATCTCCCTTCGAAATTTTCTTCTCGATGAAAGCCATGAGTGACTCACGGTATTCATCGTGAATCTCATCAGGTTCCCATTTCTCAGTCATGTCGTCGATCAAACGAAGGGCGAGATCCATTTCCTTCTTCACAGGTTTTTCATCCGAAGATGGCAACTCCAGGGAGGAAATCTTTTTTACCTCCTGCGGAAATCGGAGAAGCATTAGAACCAGTACCTCATCGCGCACAAACATGGCACTGAGATACTCCCGAGTACGGATCACAACCCGGGATATTCCTGCTTTGTCGGATTTTCTCAGGGCCTCACGAAGTAGGGCATAGGCCTTCTTCCCGCGCTTCTCGGGCTCCAGGAAATAAGGTTTATCAAACAGTATGGGATCGATCTCGGAAAGCTCAACGAACTCGCTGATCTCGATCGTTTTAGTTAGCTCCGGCTGAACAGATTCCAAATCATCGGAGGACAGCAGAATAAATTTCCCGTCCTCGTGTTCGTAGCCTTTCACCATCCGGTCCCACGGCACTTCCTCACCGGTATCGGCGTTGACTCGCTCATAGCGGATCCGCGCGTGGTTCGAACTATCGACCATGTGCAGTTGAATATCCGGCCTGCTTTCGGCACTGGTAAGAGCGACGGGGATATTTACCAAACCGAATGCGATTGAACCTTTCCAAATTGCGCGTGCCATGGGGATGAAATGATAAAAAGGGCGGAGACAACTTTCGCCTCCGCCCTTAGTTGATTGTTAGATTCCGTCGCCGTCAGCGTCGCCGGGAAGTTTCGACTCCACCCTATGCCATCCGGCACGTGTGGCATTTTTCGCTTTCTCCCAATTGAGGCGGGATTGTCCCTTTTTGCTATCCCAGTCCTTCTCTAGATCGGCTTCGTTCTCATCCCAGGTTGAACCGCGTGCTGCTGATTCTGTATAACCATATCGATAGGCTGGTTCGTAGTCTTCGTAGGTATTGTCCGGATCGTTCCCCCAATCCTGGTTCAAGTGATTTTCACGCCAGTAGGCTTCCTCTTCAGTTGGATCGATTTTCTCGGCTACCCCTTTTCCAGCATAGGCTCCGGCAACGCCGCCGACTACCGCTCCAACAGCCGCGCCCACGGGGCCTCCCGCTGCGCCAATGGCTGCACCCGTCGCGGCTCCTCCAGCTGTTCCAACGCCGACGCCAACAGGATGTGAACCTGGTTCGCCGGTGATTGGGTCTTCATTTCTGTCTGGTTTGTGATCTTTGTTCATGGTTTTTGATTGTTTAATTAAGTGCTTTCAAAGCTGTCTTTTGAAATAGCAAGTGATGTGCCCGCGCTAAAATCCCTAGATTTCAACAGTCCTGAAAGGTGAAGCCTGTAGAAAGATCGCAAATTGCGCTGGGACTGCTGCGAAATGCAGGAAATCTCCAGCGTCTCACTCAAGGGTCAGGAGTCTTCCTCAACTGGGGGAGACTGGATCAGTGAGAGGGGCAGGGACTGTTACTAAGCCGCCTTCTGAAGACAAAAGACTTAGCTCCTCCTCTTCTCTTTGCCATGCCTGAAATTTTACCCGCTGCGCCAGCATAGGTATTGTGGCGAGTAACGGACTTGCTCCAAAAGGCGGATTATTCTCGCCGAACCAGACAAGGAAATATCATGAAATTTTCCCTTTTGGTCGATGCCACCATCCGGAGTGGGTCTGTCGGACTATTTGCCTAAATAGCTTTAAAAGTGCGCCCGACTGGATTCGAACCAGTGACCGTCCGCTTAGAAGGCGGATTGACATTTCTGGAGTCCTTTTAAAATAAGGGTTCATATTTCCAGTATTTCTTAGATTTCGCTATTTTCTGAGAAATTAGGTTGAATAAGGTTAATTTGGATTGCTTTGCTGCGGTGGCCAATCAATCTCGAGATCGCGAAATTGAGGGGTTTAGATTGATCGAAATCACAACTGATGGAAACCTTTAGAATTTAGGATCATGGCAAAGCTCGTAAAATTTTCTCCTGTCAAAACCGCCAACGGGTGGCGGTTGAACATCCCCGCAAAGTACTCCGATACGGGAAAACGTCGTCAATTTCATTACCCTACACGTGAGAAGGCTCTCGCGGCGGCAGCTCGTCTTAGAGAAGAACGTGAAATATTCGGAACTCAAGTCACCGGCGTCTCACCTTCCTTGGTAGAAGCAGCAGTGGCAGCTGCAAAGTTACTCGAACCTCTGGATGTTGGGCTTTTGGATGCAGTTAGACAGTTTGTAGAGAGGGAGAATTTTCACCGGGCATCAGTCACAATTGAAGAGGTGATAAAAGAATTCCGTGCTGCAAGTAAGTGCGGAGAAAGGCAGCAGAAAAATTACAGACTTTGCGGCGAAAAATTAATTGCTGAATTCTCTGGATTACCGATTTCAAGAATTAGTGGGGAAGAGCTCTCGGACCATATCTGCGTGACCACGGGCGGTCCCGGTTCCCACAATCAAGCTATACGTCTCGTTCGCACTATATGGCGTTGGGCAGCGAAATCTCCTCGAAACTGGTGCGACGGCGAGGCCATTGAACATCTCGAAATCCAGGATTCGGCAAGTGGTGAAATAGGAGTGCTAGATTACAAACAATCGCTGGCAGTAATGCGCGCCGCTGAGAAGTATTTCCCAGAAACTGTCCCCGCATTTGCAATTGCACTCTTTACTGGGATAAGACAGATCGAAATCAGACGTTTGCATCCAGAGAATATTACAAATGAAGGAATCACGATCATTCCGCAATCCTCTAAAACAAGACGCCGAAGGTTCGTGGAAATACCCAAGCCCTTGGAATTGTGGCTCAAACGATATCCTTTGTCAGAATTTGTCACGCCTCCAGACTGGAACCGCAAAGAACGTGCAGTTCGGCGTTTAGCAGGCTACAATGTTT
Source organism: Luteolibacter sp. AS25 (assembly GCF_046736275.1). GTDB lineage: Bacteria > Verrucomicrobiota > Verrucomicrobiia > Verrucomicrobiales > Akkermansiaceae > Luteolibacter. Next base: position 1,923,058 of record NZ_CP151837.1, on the reverse strand, counting down.
GGTCGGATCTGGTTCCGAAAGTTAAGCATAGTCCGAAACTTGAATCTTCTGCCCCGGAGGATTTACCAGACTGGCCAGCAAATGCCTTGCGCCACACTGCTGCTACCGTGGCGGTGGCAATGGACAAGCCGATTGAGAAGCTCATCTTTGAGCATGGGCACACAGGAGGGCTTGAGATGCTCCGCCGCCATTATGTTGGAGCGCTTCCAAAGTCTGAAGCTCAAAAAATCTGGACAATCAAACCGTTGCGGTAGGAATACCTTGGGATTAGAATAAATAGCTACGACAAGTTCATTATCATATTCTTATGGAAGAAATCCCCGAGTTTTAGATGCGATGGCTGATTACAAAGTTGCAAATTATCCAGCTATCTTAAGATTCAGATAAATCAGACGAATCTGCTATGAAACGTAAGAGATTAGATGAATTCACGAACAAAAAACGAGTCGACCCGAGTAAATTTGACCCAGTCATTTGCTCAACATTTATTAACGAATGGGTTCATTTTCTCGTTTGCAAGAAGAGGTTAGCAACCTGGAAAAAATTGGGAGAGGCTGATACGCCTAAAACGCCGTTATTCCCACCAGATTCGGAAGTCTATAATCATTCCGTGGCCTTTGGTGAAGTCGTGTTTCCCGCAGCAATTTTACTCACAGAACCTGCGTCGGTATTATATGGAATGCTAAGCCGAAAAGAAGATGAGGAGCGCGAGTGGTTTGTGAGACCTACCTCATCGGAGAAAATAGGCGATACCGTTGCGCGGGCTGCGCTCGCGGAAGCGTATCGGGGAGTTATTAATCTCAATCTGAATTTTCCTGAAAATGACCATCTGGCTATGAAGTTCTTGGGGCCAGTCCTATGCATCAGCTTAAAAGACAAGTTGAAATCGCACCAGTTGACGACACTTCGCAATGTTACTATATGGGTTTGCTGGGATCATTGGAATCGGCTGGGACTTTCAGAAATTGATCGCGCCAAAATACTTAGTAGATCGGGTTTCATTTGCACTCCCACGGCACTTCGAAGGGTGCGGGAGGGGGTGCTCGGATAATTCCCCTAGAAAAGACCTCATTTTGGGGGAGGAGGGTCGTCTCTGATTTGCGGTAGATTATGAATGGGGCGTGAAACCGCTCAATGATTCAAAACCGACAATCTGCTCTAAAGAGCCGTATTGTATGGCTGAAGATATTGCGCGGGCTTTCTCCACCACCCCGCAAACCATCAACAAATGGAAAACCGATAACATCATACCGGCAGAGATAGATGAAGGTAGTGTTATCCGTTACGACTTGGAAAAGGTCAGAAGAATACTTAATGAGCGAGCCGCCGCAAAGAGACGCGTACGTCTTGAATTAAAAGCTGCGAGAGTAAACTGAAAGAGTCCCATATTCTTTTAGATTAGAATCGATTACAGCTAACGGCGGAAGCGAGATTTTTTCCTGTCTAGTTGTTTATGAATCCTGCGTGGGACTGGCGGGTTCTCCAGCCAAATGTCGCAACTTCCAGCATTTTGGAACATAGCGAAATGCTTGCTCTGTGGTAGGGAAGGATCCGCAGTGTTGCGTTATTTCGCCAGCAGAAAGATTCCTGTGCCTATGCGTTTCGGTTAGGCCTTCAAGATTTCGATCTCTTCTGCGTGTGAGATTTCAAGGATCGTCTCGATTTGGATTTGAATGCTGCGTAGTGTGCTTTTTCCTAGTTTTTGTTTCTTCATGCGGTCAACTCACCGGCTCTGACCTCCCCGAAACGGAAACGGAGGGGAGGGAGCCAGCAGGAATTTTGTACCGACTTTAGAAGACTGGAATTCACGAGATCCAACAGAATAGAGCATTATGTTGATGGGGAAAAGATGTGCTTTTTCCGCCAGAAGATCATGAGAAACGCTGCCCGAGTTTCCGCGTCCTATCCACCGCCCCGAAGTTCAAACCGAGAGCTCATGCCATGTCACGGATGGCAGCCAAGGGGTGTATTGATTTTTAAAAGTTTGTGACAAAACACTATTAACTCGCTTGCCGGCATTAACGATGCAAGAGGCAGGCGCTGGACGAGCTGTGGGTGGCGGGTGGTGTTTTATTGAAACGCTCAGAATCAAGGATCTTCGGCTTCGATACGGATGAGGCTTACACGTATCCTGGAATGTTTATGGAGTTGATATTTGAAGACTGGTATAACTGGGCTCCGCAGTCGCGCAAAGCCCGTGGTGAAGGTGGCCAAGATGCTCACAAAGCACCTCGACGGTCTTCTGACCTATTTCCAATATCCCATCACCAATGCGGTGAGCGAGGGACTCAACAGCAAGATCAAGGGGCAGCGAGAGGGTTCAGGAACTTCGGCAACTACCGCACTCGAATTCTGCTCACGTGCGGAAGGCTGAATTTAAGTCCAGAACTAACGCACTAAATATCCCGAAGAACCGCAAAAAGTTATAACTCCCGTCTAGCACATGAATTTCAAATGAACCCTGGTTCGGGTCTTCGGTAGCCACCACAGCTTCCGTATACACGCTGGGAAGCCAAGGAAGAGGCAATACTGACGTTCATAGAACCCTGCGCGATAAATATAATTGATATCCGCCTATTTCAAAGTGAGCCGAGAGCAGTAAAACGAAGACCGAAAAATCATCCGATCCATAACACGCTGCGCCACGAATAAATCGAGGTTTTTCTCTGTTCAAAAAATAGAAAAGTGCTTAATCCTGCGCCATTTCTCTGTGTCCCCAACCTTAAGTGTAGAGCCGACATCCGCCCTGTCTGGGCCACCATGGCGGATAAATGTGCAGGAACTTCGTCGGCGCGGCTAACTTCGCGAGCGGCCAGCTCGCAAGTCTCATCGCTCCGCACTGCGATAAGGGAGGTTTTTATAAGTATTCTCGATACTATTGTCATCGAAATGTTTGGAAAGAAAATAGGAGGCCTCCTCATTATGGATAGCGCCAGCTGGCACAGGACCAACCGGCTCAACTGGCATCACATGGTGCCAGTGCTAGGAGGGTTTACAGCAATCCATGTTGAGTTAAGCACTAGGGCAGCCTTATGGCATTTCAAGCACAAGATGCTTATCCAACCCAGAACCAGTGGGTTAGGCATTAGCCTGATGCGAATGGGAACCAGATGATTGATGCGGTCTCTTCGAAAGACGACAACTAGCTCGGTCGAATGAAAAACGTTTTTTCCCATGACGCCACGTCTTTCTGCTGATAGAAGAAGCTGATCCGTGATTTATGAACCTAGGTTTTCGGTTTTGTGCCCGATGCGACCAAGGGCGGCAGCATCGCACCCCTTTCACCCGCTAGAATACGCCCGGCCACAGAACCCGAGGAGTGGTAATGCCTTTCAAGAAACTGCAGCAAAGACTTGTGTTCCAGCTGAACGTTCACTCTTAAAGATCATCCAACGGACTCCCGCTCTTCCGATCAGGATCATTCAAAACATGCGTGTAGATCATCGTAGTCTGCACGCTTTCATGACCCAGTAGCTCCTGCACCGTCCGTATGTCCCGTCCCTTTTCCAACAGATGCGTCGCAAACGAATGACGCAGCACATGACACGTCACCCGCTTATCAATCCCTGCTTGCTCCGAGAGTCGCTTCATCGAGCGCTGCACACCGTTCTCATGCACATGATGTCGCCTTACACTGTGGTTTCGCGGATCGATCGAAAGCTTGGGGGAGGGGAATAACCAAAACCACGTCCACTCCGTTCCCGCTCCAGGTGCCCTTCTATCATATGCACCCGGCATGAACACGCCATCGATATCCTCGACACGGTCGGCCTCGAACATCTCCCGTATGCTGGCCAGATGTTCCCGCAAAGGTTCCTCCAGTCGCCTCGCCAGCGGCACCCTCCTGTCCTTGTTTCCCTTGCCCTGCCTCACCACCAGATAGCCGTTATCGAAATCAATATCCTTCACCCGCAGTCGCACGCATTCCATGATCCGCAAGCCCGATGCATACATTACCTGTAGCATCAACGCATAGGTTCGCGCCAGACCACCCCGGCGTCCCTCCTCGGCTGAAGCATCGAGCAAGCGCAGGATCTCCGCCTTACTGAGCACCACCGGCAGTCGCTTGCTTTCCCGTACCTTCCGGAAATTCCGCAGATCCACATTTTCCAATCCCCGCACCCGCTTGAGATAAAAAACCAGAGCGTTCAACGCCTGCTTCTGTGTTGCAACGACAACCCCGCTTCTTACCGCCAGATCACTCAAAAACGCCTCCGCCTCAGATATTCCGGGAACATCCGTTGCCAGATCTCCATGGGACATGAGTCTCACCACCCACTGGACGTAATTCTCCTCCGTCCGTAGTGCATAGCTTCCCTCCCGCATCACTCGCACCATTGAGGTCAGGCTATCCACCTTCTTCTCCGGGAATCCCAGCGTCATCCATCCATCCCGTAACCGGTCCAGGGTCTGTAGAATTACCTCTCCTGGCTCCTCAAACCTATCTCCCTTATATTTGGATCTCAGTCCCTCCCAATCCACCCTGCGCGCCCAATCCTCTCCAAGGAGCACCTCGTGCGCCAGACGAACTGCCTCCGCAGTCTGATATGCTACAAACGGCTCTAGCATATCTGTGTGAACTAATTTCTTTAAATAACCTTCAAGAAAATCATATTTCTCCGTGTCTGTCGGACGTTGACGGAATGCAATACCCCACCGTTCGAGGTGACGAACGTAATATGGTCGGGCCTTCTCTGAGACTCTCTCCCGCTCCAAGAGTTCAAGGAACCGACGGGAAAAGTCTTCCCTTTTGCGACTTGTCATCTCTACAGAACCCTATATTTTCAATCAAACAGCAACTGAAATCTCCCGAACAATCTACCTAGGTGAGGAAAATTATCCCACACGGTGAACTAACGGAATTTTTCCCTCATCAATCTAATAAACTGTTAGGCAAATAATGAAAGATGACCAATGGCCGCGTGAGAAGAAGTGGCGACACCTCTACACGAGAAGCGTCAAGGTTCGCCGGGCGCAGCAGCTTGGTTTCGACTACCCACGCCTCAATGAGCGTGAGCAACTGGAGACAGAGATCCTCAACGTGCTTTTCGTATGCACGATGAACAAATGGCGAAGTCCGACTGCAGAGAAGATCTATTCCAGCCATCCACTCCTGAACGTTCGGTCAGCGGGGACGAGCAGCAAGGCCAAGCACAAGTTATCCGTGGGTGATGTGCGTTGGTCAGATCTGATTATCGTCATGGAAGAGAAGCATTCTGAGCGAATTCGGGCTGAATTTCGCCAGGAGCTCGAATACAAAGAGCTACATGTCCTAGGAATCGAAGATAGGTTCCAATACATGGATCCGGAGCTAATTGAGGAACTCCAGCAGCCTCTAGACCCCATATTGCTCGTCCACACTCCCAGCGAATAAACCAAGAAGCCTAACAAGGCGGAGATGGCGACGCCGAGGAAGCCGTCTGATCAATTTTGAGCTTTGCCCCGGCGCCGCCATTCCTATAACGTTCTGCTATAACGTAGACCAACGCACGTTGAAGAATAAGTGCAATGTGAATGGCTGAAGTTACTAGTTACCGTCTGCTCACCGGAGGCGGTCGTTCGAGAGCGGGGGAGTAAGCGGATTTCAGTTGTAGCCTGGTTCTTTGGTCGCGAGATTTCAGATTTCGAATACACTCAACCAACTGAAGCGGATGAAATCGGGCAGTCAGGGTTCCTCGTAGAAAGACCGGCAGAACAAGGCGGAGATGCCGACGCCGAGGAAGCCGTCTGATCAAATTGGGAGTTTACACCGGCGCCGCCATTCCTATAACGTTCGATAAGAAATTTATGAGCCAATCCGCACACAATGCTTCGATACAAGCGAGCGCGACACGTGAGGCAGCAAGGCAGCAGTCGAGAGCAACAGCGTTTGCAGCACAGAAGCAAATCGAGCACGAGACCGCGGTTCGTGAGGCTAAGGAAGTCCGTCTCAAGGAGTGCATAGAGGCATACGCGTCTTTAGACGAATCCGCCCTCTTTCGTAAGAGCGACAAGGATCTAGCGCATTTCCAAGCGACACATCCTCCGGAGTCCCCGCAATACGCACTCGCGATCAACGAGTGGAATCGTCGATTGATCGCTCGACAGATCAAGTCCACTCGCTTTTCGGCATTTATTGGATTCATTGGGATTATCATTGGTGCGTTGATTGGATGGGGACTGAGTTCAACGCCAGCCCCGCAATTGAAAATACCAGAGTATCGTCAAGTTGAAGATCAACCCAAAGACGACAAGCAAAGGAAGAATCCAAATCAGGTTCCGCCACAGACCAAGACCCAACCAGATACGGAATGAAGAGAATCGAACAAGGCGTAGGAGCCGACGCCGATGAAGCCGTCTGATCATTTTGGATCTCCTCCCCGGCGCGGCTCTACTATAGCGTTCTGCAAATAAATGAAGATCGCGATTTCCGGCTATAATGAATTGCGATGCCTCCACTTAACTTTGTGCGAGGCAAAGTTCCATGCTGAGCCCGACCGCAAAGAGATTCAGGGCTCTTCCTTTGTCGCAGATACGGCAAATAAGGTGTTCGACATGCTCATTGAGGAAGCTCCGTCCGATAAAGTTGCGGAAGACTGGAAGTCCCATCGCGTGCTTCAGCCCAATTCGATGATATTGCCAGCGATCAGGACTCGATGTGACGAATGGTTTAGGGCTAATTCACTAACACGAGAAGAGAAGATCGAATTTATCAAGGACGTTGCTGCTCCATATTCACTAACAGATCCATTAATTTCTGTCATTCTCGGGGATCCATAAAGAAAAGCAGAACAAGGCGGAGGAGCCGACGCCGAACACGCCGTCTGATTAATTTGGGAGTTGACCGCGGCGCGGCTCTCCTATAACGTTATCCAAAGAAATCGAAGACCTTGCAGAGTAATTCCATAACAAATGCTCTCATCAGATGCATTCGCTCGGACGACAGAGCGTCAGGTTTGTTCGAACTGGCTAATCCTGATCTAGGCCTGTGGGTGCTGGAACTCGAATACACGCGCGGAGCTGCTGTTGCAGACCAAGTTGCTGAGATCACCAAGCATCTTCTGGCGAGTATCGACCAACTGGAAAGAATCAAAAAAGGCAGCAATGATTTCACCCTTCATCTCACTCTCGAACTTGATGAAAATACGCCGCTTGTTATCCCCCCGAATCTCTCCAAAATGATCTCAGAATACGGGATCAGCATTGAAGCCTATAACAACCAAAATGAAGAAGGATAACAAGTCGGAGATGGCGACGCCGAGGAAGCCGTCTGATTAATTTTGAGCTTCACCCCGGCGCCGCCATTCCTATAACGTTCGGCAAGAAATTTGATGAGACACTTTTTGATTGGATCCGGACTATTCACTCTGCTAAGCGCTACAGGCTTTAGACTACGCGATGCTAGAGCGCCCATCAAATATCCAGATTATCTAAATCCATCATTCGTCATTGAGACCCTCTCTCACAATGGTCTTATAGAGCATTTCGTCGCTGGTTGGGGTGTTCCACTTGGGTTGACGATATTCTTTTACCCTATTTACAAGTGCTTTGGTACAGATATCAAAAATCATTTTAATTGGGATAGATTCTTTTTCGTCGCTGCAATTGGTTTGACCTTTATTTTGTCTTTGGTTTGGGAGCTTGGTCACCAACGTGGTGTTACTTGGTATCAACTCCCATTCGATTGGATTGGAATCGTTCTGTATGCATTCATATATTTCCGATGGGAATTTCCAAGATTCTACCAAACCGTGGAAAAGTAAAAGAAGCCGAACAAGGCGGAGATGGCGACGCCGAGGAAGCCGTCTGATTAAATTCGGAGCTTTACTCCGGCGCGCCATTCCTTAGACGTTCTGCAAGAAATGAAGAAGCACCTCAGATGATAAGTAACTTTGGACTTCGCCATATTCCTAGATGGTTTGCACCACTTCTCGGAGCCTTGATAGCGTTCGCTTTAGCGATGAAGCAAGTCCGCACTGGCGGAGAGCAGGATTTCACCTTTGCGATAATTTTCGGCGCACTCGGACTCTTTGGCGGCATAACCTTGCTTGTTGCCGATCAAAGCTCAACACAACGCGAGAATGAACTAGCTCGCAAGCCGAACAGCGATCCACAGTTCAGAACTATTGCGAGAGTAATGGCACTGATTGGTCTCGTTATATCCATTATGCCAGTGGTTGGCGTAGTTTTCTGCCTGGCCGCGCTAGCCGCGAATATTCGGCATAAGGGGTGGCCACGAATCGTAAGTTCTATCGGGGTGGCAATCGGCATTGTGGTCACAGGGATCCTTTTCACGCTGCCCGAATCAAACAAAGAAGCAGAACAAGGCGTAGGAGCCGACGCCGAACCCGCCGTCTGATTAAATGCGGAGTTTCCACCGGCGCGGCTCTACTGTAACGTTGGGCTTCGTTTGCTCATTGCAGTGTTTAAGAAAAACGCTGCTAGAGTGCGGATTCTCATGTCTGTCAGAAGAAGGGGAGCTTCTCAGTTCTCGTCCATTGCCCACCAGGCTTTGCGGAGGATGATTTCGAAAATCAAGCTGGGAGTTTGCGGAGTTGCGTTAGCATTGGCTCGGCTACCTGTCCGTCAGATTTGGGTCGGTATTTCAGATTGTTCGCTAGTCTAGCCCAACAAGGCGTAGGAGCCGACGCCGATGAAGCCGTCTGATCAATTTTGAGCTTTACCCCGGCGCGGCTCTACTATGACGTTCACCAAGAAATATGAAGAAATCTTTATTCCAAGCGCTGTTTGCTGCCACGACGTTAATCGTGATATGCTTCCTTACACTTAAGGCGTTGAAGACGGCAGCATCACACAATACTAAGATCAACGAGTTTTACTCTTCAACATTCTACGAGTATCGTAAGTTTGAAGAGCGGGATTACCTCGGCAAAGAGGAGCAGATTGCTGGTGAATTGGCACGTGCAGAAAGTGGACGGATTATTTTGAGACGGTCTGATGGTAAGCCGTCCTTGGGACTCGAAGTGTCTGAAGAGATGGGCAGCCTCCCCGATTCGCTACTCGGCAAGCCTGTCGAAGTAAGTGTTGGCCGGAGATTGAGTCGCAAGTCGATTGGCGTCTATTACTACGAGCTTAGATCGGTAATCTAACAATGAAGAAGGTGAACAAGGCGGAGATGGCGACGCCGAGGAAGCCGTCTGATCAATTTTGAGCTTCACCCCGGCGCCGCCATTCCTATAACGTTCGCTAAGAAATAAAAAAATGACTACCCCAGAATCGATAGAGAAAGTCCGCACCGGGCAGAAGTTCATCATCTATGGAATCCTTCTCAATATTGCAGTGATTCCTTTGAATCTCATGTCAGAGAGTCAGCCGCTTCTGGGCGTGATAGCTTTGATCTCTGGATTGGCGTCTCTAGTGCTTGCTGTTATCGGCATTATCCGAATGTCCGCCGGGTTAAGCTACGGAGTCGGATTCAGATTACTTTTTTGCGCTCTGATCATCATTCCATTGATTGGACTCATTACGATGGCAGTGCTCAATGGAAAGGCTACCAAGTTCTTACGTGATAGCGGGCATAAAGTAGGCCTCCTAGGCGCAAGGCCGCTTACATCCGAGTGATGTCGAGACCGGTCGAAAGAATAAAGCGAACAAGTCGGAGATGACGACGCCTAGGAAGCCGTCTGATTAAATCGGAGCTTTACGCCGGCGCGCCATTCCTATGCCGTTCGCCAAAGAAATGATGTTTAAACCCGAAGAGTGGGAGAAGCGACTTGAGCGGACATCCGCACTAGCAGTTGTCCCCAAAGAATCATTTTCAGCGTGGATTTCTGAGATCGCCCCATCACATCCACTCAAGTGGGCAGCGGAGCGTATTCTGAAGAGCCGTGAACCAGTAGTTTGGATAATTTCAAGCACGGGCACTTTCGATTCATCAGCTCATTTCGACGAGTTTGTCGACGGTCTGAAGCGAGGACTCATGATTTCCGAATTCAGAGAGGTTACCGCTGACGAGAGTCTTTGGCCACCTTTGACCAACAGCACATTTGCCGAATACTTTAACCTTCAGATTTTTGATCACGTGGCATCATCCGGCTACCTCGTAACAAAATAACAAGGCGAACAAGGCGGAGATGGCGACGCCGAGGAAGCCGTCTGATCAAATTGGAGCTTTTCACCGGCGCCGCCATTCCTATAACGTTAGGCAAAATAAACGTAATCAACACGTAGACTTGAACAAGCCCAAGAAGACCAAAACGAGCATAAAGTGGCTTGTCGTAGCAGGTCTAGTCGCCGCAACTGTTGGGCTAAGCATGATCATTCACCCGACGACGTATCACTCTTCTGGAGGAATCGGACAATATGCTAGAACTCCAGTGACCACAGTCTTTACTGGTAACGAAACAGTGTTTGTAGGTTTTATCGTCTTATTCTTAGGAGGCTTTATTCTCGTTATCGCCCGCAGAATCCGCAACCCAAACAAGGCAAATACATCCAAATCAAAGAAGCCTAACAAGGCGGAGATGGCGACGCCGAGGAATCCGTATGATTAAATTCGGGCTTCCCACCGGCGCGCCATTCCTCTAACGTTCTGCAAAGAAAATGAAGACCAAGAAGATACTAGTGCCCCCATTAACACCGGTTGTTATCGTTTTGATCACTTGCGCATACGTTTTCTTTTTGCAGGCAACTACTCTTGGGATAAGTAGAGGCGGAATACCTTACACCGCTCATTATCGGGCGGCGCAAACCCTCACGGTATTTAGCCCTGTCGTGTATCTTTTGTTTGTATTTGTGAACTTGATCGACGCTAGCTTCGATAAGCGAAGTGCTACTGCACAATGTATCAGCACACTCCTGATCGTGATTATTTTCGGAACTCTGTTGTCATGGATCTTTGAAAGGCCGGAGGTAGATCTGGTTTCTTTTTTCGGTGTTACATCTGGATTTGGTGTGGCAATAGCACTCATCATCCCCATGACTGTAGCCAGACGTTTCACGCATCTAAGTTGAAATAGTAATCCACAAAAATCGACACAAACCAAACCGCCTGAATAATATTTTATTTCTACTTCCCACCTAAATCATAATTAAACTATAAAAATGAGATATTATTTAATTATTTGTATATTCATGGGATTCATAACTGATTATTGTTTTTCTCAGACGGCGTGGAAGGATGATTGGCGGACGTCTTCCATTGCCGAGCTAGAGAAGCATTGTCGGCAAGGAGGCAGAGGAGGGTGGACAGAAGAAAAAGTAATCGAAGCTTTCGGGAAGCCAGACAACAAGGTCTCCCCTGAGGATTTTCGAATGCGTGAAGCACATATGAGCTACAAGCTATACTCAGGTCTCACTTTTCAGGTAGTCAGGAATCAAGACACAGACACGAAGAGATATGGTGACAAGTATTTCGCAACATTTCAGGTAATCGATCCTGAAGTTGATGAGGGCAACCTAATAAGATGGTCGGTCAATGTATCGAGACCACTAACCGACGCAGAGAAGAAAGAATTTCGCGATATGATTGAGAGGTCACGAGCGGTTCCAGAACAACCAAGCTTGCCACCGACTGACACACCACCGTCAAAACTAGATAGTAAGACATCCCACAGTAAATGAAGAAGCAGAACAAGGCGGAGATGGCGACGCCGAGGAAGCCGTCTGATTAAATTGGGAGTTTACACCGGCGCCGCCATTCCTATAACGTTCGCTTAAGAAATGAATCGTATCAAACTTCTTCTGTTGATAGTGCTTTTCACCTCGTGTCGGAGTGGTGAGGAGCGGACTATCCAGCGAGAAGCCGGCTCTGATCATCTCACGCACGTGATACTGCAAAGTACAGTAAGCGAGGATCGGCTGAGGAGGATTCTCTGGCAAAGAGGTTATCCTGATGAGTATGCCCAACTAATTGCAGAGGCCGAAGCATCACGGAGTGGCGATGACCCATTCATACCGCCGATCACAACCCCGGATCGCGATCTTATTCCCATAGGGTTCCATGATCGCCCGCCAATAATTCCGACAATCTTGGCTCAATTAGGTTGGCCTCTACCGGACGGAGCAGAAGCAATTTATCGTGCTGAGGAAGGAGTTATCGAGATTACGCACCAGCAAGAAGCAATCCGTGCATTCAAGGAGCACTTTCCTGAACTGGTCGAAGATAAAAACAAAGCGAACAAGGCGGAGATGGCGACGCCGAGGAATCCGTCTGATTAAATTCGAGCTTGACCCCGGCGCGCCATTCCTATGACGTTCTGCAAGAAATATGAAGACATTTACGGCAAGCATCGTTCTCTTATCCTCAATTTGTTCAATTTCGCACGCCGAACCTGTAGTAGTCGAGGCAATGCATGGCCAATTTTTGCATGTGAGAGATGCAGTCGCAGGTGCTGATGATAACTTTTTGAGATTAGATCAAATCGTTGCAATCGAGGTGGGAGAGAAGGGGAGAGGCGAAGCAATTCAATTTCTAGTAACTATTCGAACTACCGCTGCTACAGGAGGATACAACGTGACCAATAATCTTTCCTACGAACTTAGATTCAAGACTAGAGAAGAGGCTCAAAGAACCGCTGATCATATAATGAAAACCATTGTAGTGCAGACAAACCAAAAATAAAAAAGCAGAACAAGTCGGAGATGCCGACGCCGAGGAAGCCGTCTGATTAAATTGGGGCTTTCCCCCGGCGCCGCCATTCCTATAACGTTCGCCACAAAACCGGACAGTGATTTTCCCAGTCGGCTTTGGTTGAGGGCGGATTCCTATGTCAGTCAGATTGATTCTCGCTGAATCGTTCGCAACCAATGGCTCAACCAACTGCATTCACAGCGGTCAGTCAGATGAATTTGCACTTTTCCGTTCCGAAGCACTGGCTCGGGTTGGGGGACAGATTTCAGGAGACGTTTTCCGTGGATGCAAGCCGTCAGAACCAAACCGGGCGAACAAGGCGGAGATGGCGACGCCGAGGAAGCTCTCTGATTAAATTGGGGCTTCCCACCGGCGCCGCCATTCCTTTAACGTTCTGCAAAGAATCTGCAATGAAAGCATGTAACCCTGTTCGCAGCGGCCTATGAATCCCTGGCTACCTCTAATTCTTCTCTCAGCACTCGCTGGAGGAGTATCCGCCTTTCTAATTCGGAGTTGGTGGGCGATATTTATGGGAGGTGCTGTTCCCTGGCTCGGGTTGTTGGGAGTCCTTCTATACTACGAGTATTTAGTGCCTTATAGTGGCGGAGGAGCTTCAATGTGGCCAGTTGCTCAACTCTTCGCTGGCACAGTGGCAGCAGCAGTAGGTGCTTCGACTGCGGCGATAATCCATATCAGAATCAAGAAGAGGCAGAACAAGTCGGAGATGGCGACGCCGAGGAAGCCGTCTGATTAATTTGGGAGTTGACCCCGGCGCCGCCATTCCTATGACGTTGTGCAAAGAAAGCACCTTGCCGAGTTTTAGGGTGTGATAGACCTGCCCTGATTGCGCGCCCCAAGCCGCATTTCCCGTGCTAAGTTTGCGACCTTTGTATTCCACGATCATCGTTGGGACGGTCGCGCCGTAGCCATTCTTGAACTCCACCACATCATATTCCTTGCCGTAGATGCGGGAGTTTATCCACTTACCAGGCACGCGATATTCCTCCTTCTTGATTCCAGCTGCGATCATGTTGAACCACTGGCGTTTTAGAGTCAGGCGTAGCACTCGTAATCCCGCACAACAAGGCGGAGATGGCGAGCCTAAGAGCGCCGCCTGATCATTTTTGGAGTCAGTGGGTGTCAGGGTTTTGGGATAGTTTCATTGGTTTCAGATGCCGCCATTCCTAGGGCGTTCTCCAAAGAAATTGATGAATTCCAAACTCAGATCAATCGCCATCACGATCGGGTTTTGCGTCCTCATCTTAGCTCTTTCTCCAGCTTACTGGATTCTTTCAGCGTTAGGTTCAATGGGAGGTGGTCCAGAAGACGACATTGTGATCGTTTACATGCTGGTTCTACCGATTCTAATTCACGGCTTTCTGGTAGGACGATATGGATACAGATCTGCGATTATTAGCTCACTTGTCCTCTTCAGCGTAGTGGCTACTTTATGCGTGGCTCGCCATTTGGACATAAGCGGTCGTATGGGATATTCGGAGTGGCACGCAAGGCGATCTCTCGAGGCTTTAGCATGGAGCATTCCGTGGTTCGTTGGCGCTGGCTGCTTCTCCGCACTGCGGAAGACCAAAACACAGGAGAACAAGGCGGAGATGGCGACGCCGAGGAAGCCGTCTGATTAAATTCGAGCTTTACACCGGCGCGCCATTCCTATGACGTTCGGCAAAGAAATGAAGACCATCCAAAATGATCGCCTTTGCGCGGTAATCGTATTGATTGGCGGAATTCTGATTCTTGTAGGCTCTTCGATGCTTACAGGTGTGTTCGAAGTCAATCCGATCCGAGAAGGCGTTGAGATAGCTCTCCTGATTTGGCTCGCGACTGGTTCTACCATCGCCCGCTGGATAATCGGGATTCTCTCTGCGCTGGTCGTTGTTGTGGCAATCATTGGCGGGTTCTGGCTTGTGTCCAACGGCTTGGATATTTCGCGATTGGCGGCGAGTCAGCAGTTGGCTCATGCAGTGGTTGCTCTAGCAGTTGCGGCACATGGCTACGTTGCTTGGAGACTACTCTTAAGACCGAGACAAGACCGGACAAAATACAACAAAGAAGCCGAACAAGGCGGAGATGGCGACGCCGAGGAAGCCGTCTGATTAAATTCAGGCTTTTCACCGGCGCGCCATTCCTTTAACGTTCTGCTATAACGTAGACCAACGCACGTTGAAGAATAAGTGCAATGTGAATGGCTGAAGTTACTAGTTACCGTCTGCTCACCGGAGGCGGTCGTTCGAGAGCGGGGGAGTAAGCGGATTTCAGTTGTAGCCTGGTTCTTTGGTCGCGAGATTTCAGATTTCGAATACACTCAACCAACTGAAGCGGATGAAATCGGGCAGTCAGGGTTCCTCGTAGAAAGACCGGCAGAACAAGGCGGAGATGCCGACGCCGAGGAAGCCGTCTGATCAAATTGGGAGTTTACACCGGCGCCGCCATTCCTATAACGTTCTCCAAATAAATCCGTATGAAATGGTCATGGAAATCTTTCTTCATCCACCTAGTCGCTGTCTTCATAGCGGCTCTTGGAGTCTCATTCTTGGTGAGTCTGGTGATCGACGCTCAGCGCGACACAAACTCTACAGATTCAACCGTCATTTCGATGGCGTTTGGCGGAGTTTTGACAACAGTTCTCTACTCACTAATAGGCGGTTGGAAAGGTTGGAACCTAAAGATGCTTCTGATCGTCGGATTCTTAGTTACTGGCCTCTACTCAGGGAATTTGGTTTTCGGCATTCTCGCTGTAGTAATGTCGTCAATTGGCTATTTCATTTCAAGTAAGGCTCGTGGCCTTATCACTTACTACGCAATACCGAAGGAAGAGCCCCATACCGACCAAGAGCCCCAACCCCTAGACGACAAATCAAAGGGAGAACAAGTCGGAGATGGCGACGCCGAGGAATCCGTCTGATTAATTTGGAGCTTTCCACCGGCGACGCCATTCCTATAGCGTTCAGCTAATGAAGAAGACTCAGTTCTTTGCTAATGCTTTTTAGTTACGGACTGACGAGTTTTCGAAAGTCCCAGAGCTGGCGAAAAAAAGAAAAACTGGGTGCTCGGGTTATGTGAATTCCATGATTCGAAGTTGTCAGAACAGGTCGGGGCTGACAAAGTGCTGAACAAGCCGGAGATGGCGACGCCGAGGAAGCCGTCTGATTAAATTTAAGCTTCACCCCGGCGCGCCATTCCTATAACGTTCGCTAAGAAAATGAAGACTCCCACCGCAGTGATTCTGGCGATGAGTGCGCTAGACTGCGCTGGAACGAACGACTTTGTTTCGTGGGCGATAGATGAGCTGCTCGCTGGCAACGAATCTGAAGCTCTGGCGGTGCTGGCGGGATTCGACGAAGGAGTGTCATCCTTCGAGCTGCAGGAGTATTTTGAGAAGGCGAAGAGAGAGCTCGGAGTTTCTGAACCTACGAGGTCTGAGGCACTAGGTCAGTATACGACTTACCTGGTTCAGAGTATTCTAGATCCTGATAGCGATTACAGGCCGATTGTGGCTAAGCTGGCCACGCTTTGCCACACGAACAATTACCCGTCTAATTTGATGGAATGGTATGAGCTAGACGACGGCCTTGCAGACCTCGCATCAGCCAAGAATTATCCATTTGCTTACCCCGAGCTTCACGGAGCCAACCCTAAAGATGTCGTCGAGAAGGTAGCGCGCGAATTCATAAAAGCGAACAAGGCGCAGATGGCGACGCCGAGGAAGCCGTCTGATCAAATTTGAGCTTTACCCCGGCGCGCCATTGCTATGACGTTCTGCAAAGAAATGAAGACCACTTCTCGCCAATGACACAACGTCATTCCACGCGTATCCTAGCGAAGGTGGCTTTGGCAGTCGTTATACTTGTCGGCATCGTCTTTTTGCTAAGACCGAACAGAGAGGCGAAGGCGCTTTCATTAGTTGGCTATGGCACAATCATCGACTCCGAGACACAGGTCATTGGGACGAGCAGTCAGTATTGGGCGCGAATTGCTTGTGATCCTGAAGAGGTTCGGGAGTTTCTCAAGCGATCGCCCTATGTCCGGACATTCTCTTTGCCCGATAAGATTCAAGACAAGTTTAGTGATGGTTTCATGAAGTGGCCTTCCAACTTCTCAGATTATTCTGACGATTTGGTAAGCTACGAAGTTGGGACTGGGAGATTTGCGCTCGTCGCATTCAATGACAAGGGGGACGACGAGGTGCTTTACGTCGTCTGGAGCCATTGATATGACCACCTCGATAATACAAAAACAAGCAGAACAAGGCGGAGATGGCGACGCCGAGGAAGCCGTCTGATTAAATTGGGGCTTTACACCGGCGCGCCATTCCTTTGCCGTTCTCAGAAAGAAATTAAGAAACTAGCAAAGCCAGATGACCATTTGACCATGAAAGAGAAAAAGCAAAAACTAATCACACTCTTCGAGGTAACCGGATCATCGTTAGCTATTCTATATGCACTGCTAATTGCCTCAAACACTGGAAGTGAATTACTTGGTTTTACACTCCTATTGATTTCAGCCTTACTTTTTGCTGGCTGGGCGGTTATCGACAGAAGGTGGGCGTTCCTGACACTTCAATTCTTCTACGCAGTATCAGCAATAATCGGTCTAGTTCGGTGGAGTTAGAACAAAATTCGACAAATAAAAGAAGAATGAATCTTCCAAAAAGACACTCGAAAACAATCAAAACCAACAGGCGAGCTGGTGAGAACCAGCCGATCGTGGCAACGGCTAACGCCGTCGCCACATCTCGACGTTCGATAAAGAAAAAATATGTCTCACCACGATACCGCGAACACTCTCTATCAAGCCACGCAAGCGGCCGAGCAGAAATTCGAATATTTCATCACGGGAGCGATCGGTGCGATGTTCGCGTATTCCGTCCAGAGCTTCATTCCGAGATGTATTGATTCAATTTTCGCGGCATTGGAGCCGGTTGCGATTATCTGCTTTGCCGTCGCATTTCTTTGCGGGCTGAGACGTATGGAGTGTCTTTTTAATTTTCTAGGTATCAGTTACGAGAAGAATCTGGCGCTTGGGGATGCGAAGGTGACTGAGGAGGCTTTGCGCAGGATGGCAGCGGATCCGATTCAGTATCGACTACGAGAAGGATTATCCGTTGAGGCGGTTGCAAAGGATGCACAGGCTGACAGAAGTCGCGCCAAGTCCGCTGATCCTTTATTGGACTCATTAGGCAAGAAGGTTCGAACACTTCACCATTGGAGGAATAGACTGATGATCGCAGGATTCTTCCTGATTTTTTCAGCGCGAATCGTGACTCCATACTTAACCAGCCCCAAACGGCCAATCCCAAGACCAGTCCCAGTATCACAGCCAGTGCCCACATCTCAACCGTCCACCAATCCTGCGAAGAATTGAAGAAATCGAACAAGGCGTAGGAGCCGACGCCGAACCCGCCGTCTGATCTTTTTTCAGCTTTACCCCGGCGCGGCTCTACTATGACGTTAGCGAGTAAAAATCAGAAGCTATTGGAGCGCGGATTCTTATGTCTGGTAGATGAATTTGCGCCTTTCCGTTCTCGGGTTTGGCATCGCACGTTGGCGGCGCTTTTGGATTAGAAAAATGAAGAGCCGTGGAGTTGGCGGGCTTGCGGTTCTTCCGGCGAAGGATGTGGTCAGTCAGATGGATTTGCGCCGTAGCGTTCTCCTGCATTGGCTGGGGTAGGGTGCTTGGGTTCCGGTCGTATGTATCGGCTCGGATTGGGTGTTGGGCGTTCCGTAGTTTGGAGCCGTCAGAATTGCCGCTTCGCTAACAAGGCGTAGTAGGCGACGCCGAGGAATCCGCCTGAACAAATTGGAGCTTTCCCCCGGCGCCGCCTATACTATATCGTTCTCCAAAGAAATGAAGACTAAACAAAAACACCACGCCAATGTTTGAACAGATGTTAGGCGTTAGCCTCGAAACAATGCGGTTCCTCTCGGGCGTCGCAGCAATCTGCACTTTCGCGCTCTACATCTATCGACTATATACCGTGATTCACTGTATGTCACGGCATCCAGACGATTTTCCGTCTCATGTTGATCGCGTTGTCTGGTCGGTTCTGGCAGTAATTGTTCCGCTAGGCATTGGTGCTTATTTATACGACCTTGGTTCTCGTAAGAATCCAATCCAGCTAATGTTTCTCGTCCCGTTTACCGGCGTGGTTCTTTCGGTTGGATACGTCATGCTCAAGATCTGGCCGCGTAGCACTAACTTCCAATTCGACTTCCTCGGGATGTAACAAACAAAGAAGGAGAACAAGGCGGAGATGGCGACTCCGAACCAGCCGTCTGATTAAATTCGAGCTTTTCTCCGGAGCGCCATTCCTTTAACGTTCTCCAAAGAAATGAAGACAAGAAGTAGCTTGAGATGCCTCGTAGCAGTCCTGTGTATTTTCGTCTTCGCCGTTGAGACCCGCGGGGAGGCAGAAGCAACCGAGAACTTAGGCCTCGAAAGATGGGAAACATTCGTAACGACTCTAAAGCAATACCGAACGTTGTTGAATAACGGAACTAATGCTACCGAAGACACGAAGCGGGAGATTGACGAATACATCGAAGCCGACTCTAAGGCGCAGATGAAAAGTCTTAGAAGATTTTACTCCGGCAGATTGATGTTATTTGTAACACGAACAACAAAAGACACTCCTGGACTTCCGGAATCCGAATTGGCAAGCATGATTGGGAGTGGAATTACCGAGCTTGAGATGGCGCTTTGGGGAGCGCACAAAGATTTACCCAGTGAATCGACACTTAGCGATAAAGTGGATGTGATGATTCATTCCGCAGAGGAGATGAAGAAGATTTTCAATTCGTGGAGAATTCAGGGCGGAACCGCTCCTGAACCCAATGAATCAAACAAGGAGAACAAGGCGGAGATGGCGACGCCGAGGAAGCCGTCTGATTAATTTTGGGCTTCACACCGGCGCCGCCATTCCTATAACGTTCGCTAAAGAAATGAAGAAGACCATAGCACTGCTATTCTGCGCGATGCCAGTTCTCTTGCTCGTTGCTTTCTACATATGCCGACTGGGCTACAACATGCGAGATGCTCAAATTAGTGGCATGCTAATGATATTTCTCGGAATAGTCCTGAGCGTGGTCACTCCGACGATCTGCCTTCTGGTCATGTTGTTTAGAGGACGCCCGCTTCAATTTGGCTCGGGATTTGTTCTCTCCTTACTTTCGGGATTGGCATTTTGGGGCGTTCTTTACACAGATTATGGCGGGGAGATCCACAGTTTTTTTGCAGCTTAGCCGCTCTCATACTCACCAGAACCAATACAAAAACAAAGCGAACAAGGCGGAGATGGCGACTCCGAACCAGCCGTCTGATTAAATTCGGGCTTCTCACCGGAGCGCCATTCCTATAACGTTATGCAAAGAAAATGACGTTACTCGCAGCTCTCACACTTAGCTTAGTAATGGCCGCGCTTGCCGCAATACCAAGCGCTAGTGTCGCGCTTGTCATCACGAGGTCGGCGACCCATGGTGTCAAGAATGGTTCAGCTGTTGCTAGCGGGATCGTCGTTGGCGATCTCGTTTTCGTGACTATGGCGATATTCGGTATGAGCTTTTTGGCAGAAGCGATGGGAGCATTCTTTGCCATATTTAAGTATATCGGCGGAGCATATCTAATATGGCTAGGAGTCGGGCTCATACGTTCCAATCAGCAGGTATTACTACAGTCAGATTGCTGTCGTGGATCGACATTGCTTACAAGCTTTGCGTCAGGGCTGGTATTGACCCTCGGAGACGTGAAAGCGATTTTGTTCTATGCCAGTTTGTTCCCGGCATTCGTTGATATGGCGAGTCTCACAGTAGCAACTATTGCTATAATCGTGACGATTACGATTCTTGTCGTAGGAGGCGTAAAGCTCGTCTATGCATTCGCAGCACATAGCATTGTTTCTCGATTAGAGAGGCGGCACACTAAGAAGTGTATGCGCAAAACGGCAGGAGTACTTATGATCGGAGCAGGAACATATCTAATCGTAAAAGCATAACAAGTCGGAGATGGCGACGCCGAGGAAGCCGTCTGATTAATTTTGAGCTTTACACCGGCGCGCCATTCCTATGACGTTCTGCAAGAAAACCAAACATGCCAGCCAGACTTAATCTAACTGTCATTCGGAGCCGTGATATTGAGGCATCCTCGGAGTTTTATCGGTTAATCGGGCTTGAATTTGAGAAGCACCGCCATGGCAATTCGCCGGAGCATTACGCGTCCAGTTGCGGGGATTCCGTTTTTGAGATTTATCCAGCGACAGCGAAGTTTCCTCCCACAATAGGCACACGAATTGGATTTAGGGTAGATCGGTGCGATGACAGCGTTGCGATGCTAGAATCTGCGGGGCACTCAATAGCCTCCATGCCAAGCGATTCGCCATGGGGTCGCCGTGCAGTAGCAATCGACCCAGACGGACACAAGGTCGAGCTCATATCAGACAATCAACAACAAGCAGAACAAGTCGGAGATGGCGACGCCGAGGAAGCCGTCTGATTAAATTGGAGCTTTTCACCGGCGCGCCATTCCTATGACGTTAGGCAGAGAAATGAAGATTCCGCGATTCGCGTCCACAGTGCTAAGCTCGGCAACATGATTGCACTCGCCCTACTCTTTGGTTTTGCGATCCTGATGAACGGGAGCACATTCGCAGCGATACAGGGGCGATTCGCGCAGCAACTCGAACTTCCAGGATCAGCAGCGATCCCCTATATCCCATGGATCGCGGTGGTAGGATTTATCGCTGCGGTAATCGCGATTTCATCGATCAAGAAGACATGGATACGCTGGTGCTCATTCGTGATGGCGATACTACTTGCCAATGTGATCATCGCTTATCCAATCCTTCTGCTGAATCGAGGATCGAAGGTCGTTACCACCAAAGAACGGATTTCGAACGAAGATCTAGCGAGTTTCAAAGCAAGATTCCCAGTATTACTTGTCAGCTATTCCTCATCCAATGAAGGGAACGTTATTCGGGTTCGCAACGATCAGTATTCGCAGGAGATGCGGGAATATCTCAGCCAATTAACAACGAATATAAAGCCTAACAAGGCGGAGATGGCGACGCCGAGGAAGCCGTCTGATTAAATTCGAGGCTTCACACCGGCGCGCCATTCCTATAACGTTGGGCTTCGCGTGCTTGTTGCAGAGTTTAAGAGAAACTGGGTTGAGTTCCGATTCTCCTGTCAGTCAGATTGTTTCGCGCCTTTCAGTTCTCTTGCATGGCACACAAGATTAGGCATACTTGGCTTTTGGACTTGAACACGCGGAATTTGCGAGCTTTCTGTAGCATTGGCTTGAGCACCTGTCACTTAGAGCTTCACGGAGATCTAGATTCGTTCGCTATTCCACCCCAACAAGTCGGAGATGGCGACGCCGAGGAAGCCGTCTGATCAATTTTGAGCTTTACACCGGCGCGCCATTCCTCTGACGTTCTCCAATACAATAGAAAAACCCATGACTAAACCTATTGGGCACCCGCTCAAATACTACTGCCGCCGCTGGTAGCAACCGTGCCAGTGGGTATAGGCTATCTTGTCGGTGCGACATCGCCAGAGACTTTCCGCTACACTCACGGATATTTTGAGATTGCAGCCATGTTTGGATTCTTCGGAGCTGTTTTGTATTCAATCCGCCTATTCCTTATTCGGCGAGAGCGTGCTTTCATGATTCCTTTCCTTCTCAACGTTGGCTTAGTTCTACTCGTTCTTGGTGGAGGCGTGATCAGTTTCGTTCTGACATCGATCAACTAGGCACAACTAACCAAATCCAGGCTACAATTAGACTAATCCAAACAATGAAGACGGAGAACAAGCCGCAGATGGCGACGCCGAGGAAGCCGTCTGATCAATTTTGGACGTGCAAGCCGGCGCCGCCATTGCTATGGCGTTCTGCGAAGAAATGAAGATTCTTGTTACAGCCTTTCTCTTTGGTATCGCTCATGCCGAACCTGCTAAAGAATTGTGGCCAGAGAAGCCGTTTGAGCATGTTGTAGCGTATTGCTACACCCCATTTCGAGATGACCGCGGCAGCTCAATCACATTCGACGATGGCAGCCTTAACACTGGCATTATTCAGGCCACAACTGTGAGGCTCAACGCAGATCAGACGAACGAGCTGCGCAAGATTCTAAGCACGGATTCAGATTCCACGAACGGCGGAGTTCTATGCTATTATTCGCATCACGCATTCGTGTTCTACGATGCAGATTGGAAGGTCACGGCGTCGATCGACATTTGCTTCCAGTGTAGCGACTACAAGCACCGTTCTGGCACTGTTTCAGACTCAATTGATCTCGCCGTGCTGAAAGCATTTTGTTCTCGGATAGGGCTTCCGATGTTCAAGGACTCACCCGGATACTCGAAGCTCTTCGCTCAGGAACAGCCACCAAGACCAACTAAATCAACGAATAAGCAGAACAAGTCGGAGATGGCGACGCCGAGGAAGCCGTCTGATTGAATTCGATCTTTCCCCCGGCGCGCCATTCCTCTAACGTTCTCCAATAAAATGAAGACCATCCTACTGCTTCTGCTCGGCTTTCTTCTCGTATCCTGCGACAGATTTAATCGTGACGAACTGATAAGTCGGAGCTTCGACGCAGATCTTGGGGCACTCACAGCAGGAAGGAAGACCGATTACTCAGACGGACTTTTACTGGTGCATGGCGTTACTGATAGCGATCCCTTGTATGCGCAATTTTTCTCGAAGTCGTTCAGCAAAGGCGAAGTTCACCTTTCATTCGGAGACACCCAGTTTAACTCCAAAGACGTGGGTAAGATTCGTTATCGACTACTTGATTCATTCGATGGATACACGAAGACCATATTCTACATTCCGAGCCGTAAGATTCTTGGATTCGGATTCTCAGACGGACTTCTCAACTAGCTAAAAAACAACAAGCAGAACAAGGCGGAGATGGCGACGCCGAGGAAGCCGTCTGATCCATTTTTAGCTTTTCACCGGCGGCGCCATTCCTTAAACGTTATGCAAAGAAATGAAGACCATTCCTAATATTGCAGTCGCGATCCTGACCGCATCTCTCTGCGTATCGTGCGACAAGAGTTCCAGCGAGCCGATCCTTCGAGGAGGGTATGAGACTGCCAAGGTATCTGTGACTGTAGCACATGTGCCGACAACGAGTGGAGGCGGCGGTGTTATAGATACCGACCAAGGCGTAAGCGAACGCAAGCTTTGGGGAGAATCAGGCTCAGGCAAGAGAGCAGAGCGATATAGAATTAGAAACGTAACCGCGACGGGTTTTACACTCGAATACGAGATGACTATCGAGAACCCAATAGGTTCAACGCCGCGCCCATTTAATGGTAGGATTACAGTGCCATATGCTGAGTCCGTGACAGAGGAGATAACAGATGATTACACGCTCACCGTCTCCGCCAACAAACCATGAATGAGCATAACAAGTCGGAGATGGCGACGCCGAGGAAGCCGTCTGATCAATTTTGAGCTTCACCCCGGCGCCGCCATTCCTATAACGTTCGCCAAAGAAATATCTCCCACGAATGAGCAGATACAAGACATCGATCATTAAGCGTGGCATCGGCGTTCTACTGGCACTTTCACCATTTGCGCTAGCGATCATTTCTCTCTTTGCACAAAGCGAACCGTTTTTAGCCACGATCAGTATCATCGCCGCATTCCTCGCTTTGGCTTTTGCAGTGCTCAATTCGTGGCTTTCATTTTTGAGGCCGGTGCTTTGGGAGCGAAGACATGGCAACATAGATGACTACAAGTTCGTTTCCGGCTTGCCTGGAGTTGGAACCTTCTTAGCTATCTTGGCGACAGTTACGGGATTCGGAGGAACAGCCCCGTCCACAATCGCACTTATCGCATTGGCTCTCGATACCGGCAGCGTCCCGTGGTTCGTCTTTGCTACGTGGAGAGACAAGTCAATGTGGGACACCGAAGAGCAACAACAAGGCGAACAAGGCGGAGATGGCGACGCCGAGGAAGCCGTCTGATCAATTTTGAGCTTTTCCCCGGCGCCGCCATTCCTTTAACGTTCTGCAAGAAAATTAAGATGAGATGATAGCAAGCCTTCTATGGATTTTCGGAGCCCTAGGATTCGCATTTGGAGCCGGGTGGTTGGTTCCGATGACACAGGAACGGTGCAAAGTTGCAAAGCGGTGGGATCAACCAGAGTGGGCGAGCGGGTGGGAATATTCTCAGGCGTTCAAGATGATTCCAGACATGTTCTGGATCCTATACTTTTCCTTTTCATCCGTTCCGAAGAGACATAGGAGCCCAGAACGAGCGCGGGTTTTCAGTCACCTACAACAACATTGGACTTCACGACAAGAAATAAGGCTATCGTGCTACTTATTTTTGGTCTTTCTACTGTCGTTCGTGGCTTGTTTGCTTTACGGATCTTTCACCGCATTTCAGAAGTGAGATGGAACAACTAGACCATCCGAACAGAACAAAAAGAAGCAGAACAAGTCGGAGATGGCGACGCCGAGGAAGCCGTCTGATTAAATTGGACGTTGACACCGGCGCTCCATTCCTATGACGTTCGCCACAAAATCGGACAGTGTTTTTCCAAGTTGGCTTTGGTTGAGGGCGGATTCCTCTGTCTGTCAGATTGATGCGCGCTGAATCGTTCATAACCAACGGCTCAACCAACTGCATTCACAGTGGTCTAGCAGATGTATTTGCGCTGCTCCGTTCCGACGCATTGGCCTCGGGTTGGGACAGATTTCAGGAGACGTTTTCCGTCGAGGCAGGCTGTTAGAACCAAAACCGGGCGAACAAGTCGGAGATGGCGACGCCGAGGAAGCCGTCTGATTGAATTTGAGCTTTACACCGGCGCGCCATTTCTATGACGTTCTGCAAGAAATGAAGACTCTATGAAGCGATCTTTCATGATATCGATTGCAGCACTTGCCGCATTGCTTTTCGCGAGTAGCTGCGAGAGTAATAATGACAGAGTTAGAAGGGAAGTTGGCGAGACCCTTGAAGCCGTGACACCCGCCAAGATATTGAACGATGCTAACGACCTAGATGCGAGGCTCGGTGCATCAGAGGAACTTTCGATTCCGTTGGACACGCTACCCGCATCATTCGCAGTCTTTAATCCCGTAGAAGTCCGTCGCCATTACCCTGGTTCTTACTTCATCACTACTGCCATGTGGAATCAACATAGAACAGGTTTATGGATAGCGGCTCCGACCGAGGTGATTCCAACATCGACAAAGTATGTCACCTACAAGAAGCTCGCAGATCGACTCTACCTCCACCAAAACTAGTAAGATGAATCGAAGAAGCAGAACAAGTCGGAGATGGCGACGCCGAGGAAGCCGTCTGATTAGATTCAAGCTTTTCACCGGCGCGCCATTCCTATAACGTTCGCTACAAGAATATGCTGATCCGCCGCAAAAGACTTTTCATCGTCGGCATCCCGATTCTGATCGTAATCTGCATCGTCTGGTGGCTTTGGATTTCCCCGAGACTTTACCTAATAGGGATCGTCGGTGGTGCATGGAGTGACTACTCAGAGGTTCGCCATCAGAGAGGGGATGGCGAGAACGTCATATCATTCAAGTTCACCTCCGATAACTCGCGGACTAGACTCGTGGATCGACTCGAGTTCAGAGAGGGTGACGGCGGAGGGAACGTCGGAGCGATCGCGTCATCCGCTTTGAGTGCATGCGGCATCGAGCCACGCTATCACAGAAGATACATCAGCGGGCAGATTAACAACGGAGTTCTCATGCTCTTCCTTCATAATCGGGACGCAATCATTGTCCGAATTAACTACTAAGCGAACAAGGCGGAGATGGCGACGCCGAGGAAGCCGTCTGATCATTTTGGAAGTTGACCCCGGCGCCGCCA
Organism: Luteolibacter sp. AS25; assembly: GCF_046736275.1. Lineage (GTDB taxonomy): Bacteria > Verrucomicrobiota > Verrucomicrobiia > Verrucomicrobiales > Akkermansiaceae > Luteolibacter. Next base: position 1,896,630 of record NZ_CP151837.1, on the reverse strand, counting down.
TTCCTTAGACGTTCGGCAATGAAATGAAGAGAAGGTTGCGCATCATCCTAATCGTAGTCGCGGCGATTGTCGTAATACTGGCTTTTCGAGCTTATCCAGGAATTGGCATTGTTACGCATTGGAACTTGAGAGGAGCTGTCACTAATTTCGACAGACTTGAATCGTATATTCCCACAGGTGCACCGGAAGCATCCAAGCTAGGTCTGCCGCATCAATTCTTCGACGAATCTCATTTCTGGCAGAAGCTCCTATTTTCTAATCGATCGATTATCCACGGACACGCATTTCGTGCGGGCGACTGGATATCAAGCGCGGAGCTAGACGAGATTGGAGAGCTTCTCTCTGCTCCGGCTTCATACACACCATGGGGAGGCGAATCCATGTGCGGGGGCTTTCACGCTGATTTCTACTTCCGATGGAAGAATGGGCAAGATGAAGCTATTATTTGCCTAGGATGCGGAGAGGCTGTCCTAATCAGATCGGGTACAGAATTCCGCTGTAACATAGAAAGTTCGGTGCACGACAGGCTAATCGAAATATCAAAGAAAGCCGAACAAGGCGGAGATGGCGACGCCGAGGAAGCCGTCTGATTAAATTTGGGGCTTCCCACCGGCGACGCCATTCCTATAACGTTCGGTTAGAATTTCCATTGCTACACGCTTAGATAGTGATGGCAGGCTCTCCAAATAATATGCTAAGCACAGACAAGGCATTACAGTGACACACGAGAACATGATAACCGGACAGCCAGGCGAAGTTCGCGCTGCAATATTTTTCGTCAGAGAACACCAGTGGGAAGATTTCGTGGCTATGATGACTGATAGCGACAGTAATTTTGGGAGCTGGAACGAATGGAAAGCAGCGGTTGATAGAATGAGCCTGCGACTATCTTCGGACGGCGTTAGGGCAATTCGTGTTGATGTCAATCTCAACGAATTTCAATCTTGGTGCAAGCGGAACGGTGCCGAGATGAACGGTCAGTCGCGTGCACGATACGCCACCGAAGCAATCAATAAAGAAACCGAACAAGGCGGAGATGGCGACGCCGAGGAAGCCGTCTGATTAAATTTGGGGCTTTCCACCGGCGCCGCCATTCCTATAACGTTCGCGGAAGAAATTATCGATCTTCCCAGCTTACATTTTGGCGACACATCACCTCACTCAACGTTAGCGAAGCTAAAACCTCGCGCAGCAGGCTCGAACTTACCCTTTTCAGATTCTGAGAGCCACGCTGAATATTCGTTCCCTTTAGTAAGGCGAGGCAACGGCGTTGGATCGCTGGAATCACCGTCAAGAGGTTCGTGAACGTAAGTAATGACAATCTTATTGCCTGCTTCCAATCCGGTCGCCGTTCTAGCTACCGCGACCACTGTGGCTTCTACCGTCTCAAAGCTCTTGTCACCTTCACCCAAGGGAGTAATTCCCATCCTACTACTTACAACGCTTAGTATCCGGATTATGACCGCCTCTGCTGCGTTGCTCCGAAATAATTCCGCTGGAGTCGGTGGAACCTCGGCACCGGCTATGAGCGGCAACGACGCGACTAACGCTAAGAAACTCATTAGCCGTGCGAGTTTAGGCTGGTTATGAGAACTCATGCGATTTTCTTACGACACTTCGAATCAGATATCCAGTGCGTTCTTCCCGTCACCACCTTTTTGACTTTAGCATTTTTCACAGGTAGTTCGGAACAACCAAACAAAAAGATCGCGAACAAGTCGGAGATGGCGACGCCGAGGAAGCCGTCTGATTAAATTTGAACTTTACACCGGCGTGCCATTCCTATGACGTTCGCTAAAGAAATTTCCATGGCATGTTTACACCAGTCTGCAATCGCGCTTCGAATCGTCGGGGACGACCTTGTTCCGAGTGACATCACAGACCTGCTTGGTGCGACTCCGGACTATTCGTGCGCAAAGGGTGATACGGTCGTTAGTAAGAAGACCGGGAAGACGCGAACTCTGAAGTCCGGCATGTGGCAATTGAAGACGCAGGATTGTCAGCCGGAGAACATCAACGGTCAAATCCGTGAGATCCTAGAACGACTGACTGACGACATGGCAATCTGGGAGTCGCTAGCCAGCCAATATCATGTAGATCTTTTCTGTGGCCTCTTCATGAATTGCAGCAACGAAGGTTTGGATTTCACCGCAGGTTCCCTTTCAGCACTGGGAGAGCGGGGCATCAAGATTGCTCTGAACATTTACGCGCCATCCCAAGACGAACAAAATACAAAAAAAGCGAACAAGGCGGAGGAGCCGACGCCGAACCCGCCGTCTGATTAAATTCGGATCTTTTCACCGGCGCGGCTCTCCTTTAACGTTAGGCAATAAAATGAAGACCTCGTTCCTTCACGCCATCATTGGCTTGAGCCTCATCGCATCGATTTGCGCAGAAGATACTGTTTCGTCGAACGCGCTGGACGAAGCAGGGAACAATTATCTCAAGAAAATCGAAGAGGCGCAGGAAGAATATTTGAATGATGTTCGCGTGGCGCTTCGGAAGACGACCGTTATCGAAGTTTCAAGAATAGATTACCCAGGTAAGCGTCATCCCGATGTTTTTGACGATGGCAGCGATGAGTTATTTGTAGAGGAGCACCTGAACTGTGAGTTCAAGATTCTGGAGACTGCGCGCATCGACGAGGCGCAGAAGGTTACAGAATTCTTGAATGCAACGATCAACAACAAAGGTGGCGATATTCTAATGTTTCCATATTTCCCGACTATTGGATTCCGTTGTCTCGCCGGAGAATCCGAGCTTCTCACCGCAACTATAGATCTGAAGTCCTTTTCATTAAGGGTTGTATTTCCTGACGGCCAATGGACTCGCTTGGGCTTAGATATAAAGTCCACTGTGGCAATCCTCGAAGCAAAAGGGTTACAACTGCCAAAAAACGAGCCTAACAAGTCGGAGATGGCGACGCCGAGGAGTCCGTCTGATTAAATTCGGGCTTTTCACCGGCGCGCCATTCCTTTAACGTTCTGCAAAGTAAAAGACACGTTTGACGACGGCGCATCCTTTGGATGCAATCCGCTTTATGTGTTTGGCTCCTATCTATTTCCAGCTACGAGTTGACCAACTATGGCGCTCCCTAGATGGACGCTAATATTCATCTCTGTCGGATAATACGAGCTTCTTAACCTTGACGGAATGACGCGGAGGATTGATACGCGGCTGGTGAAAATTACCCTTACTTCCATCTTGTTAGTCCTTGGTCTTGGCAGTGCCCATGCGGCGGTTCTTCTCCATGGAGTCGCCATAGCGACCAACACCTCCCCGTTCAACACAACCCCTATAAGTAACCTCACCAACCGCGCGGGACTCTCCGGGAGCTACACCGCTGGTACGGATCTGGTCACCTACCTTGCAACCAATCCCACCGAGGCGGGAACCGCAGTCGCCAACGGCTACGTCGCCAGTCAAGCCAGTGGCACTTTCGACTTCGACCTAGGGAGCGTGGTCACGCTTTCCCATGTGATCATTTGGAACACAACATCCGGCGCCTCGAATCGACTGGGCGCGTTTGAGGTCCGGATTTCCAACACCTCGGATTTCGCCAGTTCCGCCCTAGTGGGTTCCTTCACCGCCGGAGCTTCTTCCGCCTTCCCCGTGGCTGCGGAAGCGTTCGATGTGACTGATACCCTCGGAAGATATGTCAGGATCAGCGGCACTTCTTCCGGAGGAAATTCACTCACGTTCATGGAGGTAGGCTTCGCAGGCGTGCCGGAGCCATCATCCGCCTTGCTCGCTGCTATCTCCCTCGCTGGTGCCGCCTTCCGCCGCAAACGGGTGGTGAATTAGCCAAGCTGCTCAGCTCAAATCGCCACTAGTGCGAGAGGTAGCTCCCAGCGAACAGAAGATCTAGCGAGACGCAAAGACAGGAATAATAAAGAAGCAGAACAAGTCGGAGATGGCGACGCCGAGGAAGCCGTCTGATCAATTTTGAGCTTCACCCCGGCGCCGCCATTCCTATAACGTTCTCCAATACAATAGAAAAACCCATGACTAAACCTATTGGGCACCCGCTCAAATACTACTGCCGCCGCTGGTAGCAACCGTGCCAGTGGGTATAGGCTATCTTGTCGGTGCGACATCGCCAGAGACTTTCCGCTACACTCACGGATATTTTGAGATTGCAGCCATGTTTGGATTCTTCGGAGCTGTTTTGTATTCAATCCGCCTATTCCTTATTCGGCGAGAGCGTGCTTTCATGATTCCTTTCCTTCTCAACGTTGGCTTAGTTCTACTCGTTCTTGGTGGAGGCGTGATCAGTTTCGTTCTGACATCGATCAACTAGGCACAACTAACCAAATCCAGGCTACAATTAGACTAATCCAAACAATGAAGACGGAGAACAAGCCGCAGATGGCGACGCCGAGGAAGCCGTCTGATCAATTTTGGACGTGCAAGCCGGCGCCGCCATTGCTATGGCGTTCGCCACAAAACCGGACAGTGATTTTCCCAGTCGGCTTTGGTTGAGGGCGGATTCCTATGTCAGTCAGATTGATTCTCGCTGAATCGTTCGCAACCAATGGCTCAACCAACTGCATTCACAGCGGTCAGTCAGATGAATTTGCACTTTTCCGTTCCGAAGCACTGGCTCGGGTTGGGGGACAGATTTCAGGAGACGTTTTCCGTGGATGCAAGCCGTCAGAACCAAACCGGGCGAACAAGGCGGAGATGGCGACGCCGAGGAAGCTCTCTGATTAAATTGGGGCTTCCCACCGGCGCCGCCATTCCTTTAACGTTAGGCAAAGAAAATCCCGATGAAAATCCACTGGATCATCCGCATTGTTACCGGCCTGATCGTTGCGTCATACGTTTACAATCGCGCACTTTCACTCCCACCCGGAACTGACCTTGCTCTCAGCACGTCAGAGAGACTTTACGCGCCACACAATGTAAGGCTCGTAGAGTTGACCAACGATAGCGATGAGAGCCCTAGGTTCATGCTATACGTTGATGATTCAGTTCCGTGGATGATCGCGTCCACGGGCATCGGTCTTGCATGGGTCGGTTTGCTGTCATTTCTGCCCTACTTTACCCGCCCGAATCCAGCAGACAACGGATCAGACTTTCTTGAAGAAGAGTGTAGCGCTGACGAGACTAGACCGTTCAATACGAGCACGATGGAACCAAAAGAAAAAGCCTAACAAGGCGGAGATGGCGACGCCGAACCCGCCGTCTGATTAAATTTGGGGCTTTTCACCCGCGCGCCATTCCTATAACGTTAGCGAAAGAAATAATACCTATGAAGATCATTCCGCTCCTCCTTTCATTACTATTAGCGACGCTATTCAGCGCTAAAGGAAGTGAGAACGTGCTGACCACCATCTACCAACCGATTGAGACCATGGTCGATGGATCCGTGGTGGTGAGAGAGGTTCCCTTCGTGACGAGCGGTGCTTTTCCGGAGGTGTTTTTCGACGCGATCACCCAGCCACACATTCCGCAGCAACAGACGCCTTCGCCAGCAGGAGACATCAATGTTGCTTCGAGAGCTGGTGTTTCACTACATTGCGAGTCGGCAGCAGCAGGACAGAAGAAGCTCTACATTACGTGGGATTTCACCAAGGCAGATCGACAGCTTGTGACCGAGGATCTCATCAACGCCCTGCTCAAGTGCCTCGAACGAACAGCAGGAGGGTCAATCATTTTGTATTCGAAGTTTGTTGAGGTGGATGAGTTTCCTGACTTCAGGAAGCTAGTCGAAGCCAAGTATCCGCCGCAGACAGCCCAGCAACTTGAAGAGGATAGCCACGCTCCATCCAAGAAATGAAGAACGCTAACAAGGCGGAGATGGCGACGCCGCGGAAGCCGTCTGATTGAAATGGGAGTTGCCACCGGCGCCGCCATTCCTTAGACGTTATGCAAGAAAATGAAGATTTCGCCGCCAGATGAATCGGCAAAAAGCGCGACTGATAGCAGTGCTTTGCGTTCGAGAATATGCGCTGCGTTTGAAGGAGTCACGTTGGGCAGAGGTGTTGGCCTTTATGAAGCACAAGGGGTTGACGATCACGAGAGCGCTGAGGTTCGTCAGCAACTTCGGGAGCGTGACGAGAAGGAGAACTGGGCACGAATCACGCCTGAAGATCTCAACAACTGCTACAGTAGTTTGAGTTTCTTTGATGCGGAGGGGATGCGATTTCATATTCCCGCCTACTTACTCGCGGATCTCGACGGCGAATACAAGTTCGACATGATCGCTGAGTTTACCAATTGGTGCGAACTCAAGAGACAGCAGTATTCGCTCTTATCGACTGTTCAGAGGGATGCCGTTTTAGATTATTTGAGATTTATGCAGGACAGACCGGGGAACTGGTTGGACGTGCATAAGATTGATTTCACGATCGAGACCTTCGGTGAGAGCGATCCAGATTCAACCAATTAAAGAAGCATAACAAGTCGGAGATGGCGACGCCGAGGAAGCCGTCTGATTAAATTCGAGCTTTTCACCGGCGCCGCCATTCCTTTAACGTTATGCAAGAAATGGAAGAACCCACGATAGACGAGCGCAGGCGTTGGTGGTCGTTCTGCTATTCGATAACCGCGATGAACAAAGCCAAGGCAGCGTGCGATCGTATTGCGGAGCATTGTGAGGACTGGGATCATCCACTTTTTGAACCTTTGGCACTGGCAGTTCACACCTTTTATTCGCGCCCATTTCTGAATAGCTATGGTGCAGGCCGACTGGAGGCTACCATTGTTCCAGAAGTTCAGAAGGGGATTCACGAATGGCTTACCCATTTCCGCAGCTCGTTTATGGCGCATACAGATGCGACCGAAGATCGTTGGGCGGGGCGCGTAATCAACGAAGTCGTCTATTACTGCGCTGGTGAGAAGATGGGATTTACGACACTTTACGGGCGTTCTCCGTTGTCTCAGTATGTTGATGCAGGGATTCATTGTTCGAAGATGGTTGAGGTTTTTCAGGCTAAGCTGACTGAGTTTTATCGTGATTACGGCCATTTGATGCCATTGGAGCAAGGTGAGTATTTACTATCCTTAGAGCCCGACTCCCCAACCTTTAGGCTGGGGCACATCACACCTGACCGAGACACTTTTATCTACAAATGAAGAAGCATAACAAGGCGGAGGAGGTGACGCCGATGAAGCTTTCTGATCAAGTTCGGAGCCGCCGCCCGACGACACCTCTCCTCTAACGTTCTCCAAGAAAATGTTCCCTCGATCGACAGTAGTATTTTGCATACTGAGCTTCTCGGTAATTCAAGCTCAGGAACAAGATTTTACTGATCCTGATGTTGCAGCACCGGTAGCTGAAAATTTGGAAGGGAGGCCGAGGTTGGCGATTGACGTCTCTGACGACGGAGATCTCTCGATTGATGGCGTAAGCTTTGACGATAAGCAGATCGCAGTGGTTTTCCGCCTCATTGCAGCACAGGAACCCCAAATCGTGCTTTTACTCCAAGCTAATTCGGTCGCCATGAAGCACACGCAGAGGATCTTGCGAATTGCCAACAAAGAGGGGATTAGTAGTGCCGTCTTTTCCCCGCTACAGAAACAAAAACCGGAGAACAAGGCGGAGATGGCGACGCCGAGGAAGCCTTCTGATTAAATTTGAGCTTCACCCCGGCGCCGCCATTGCTCAAACGTTGGGCAAGAAATACATGAAGACCATCATTCTCACGTTAATCCTCGCCGTAGTGGCAGCGAAGACTATCATGAGAAGAGTGTAACGATAGACGATTCAAGCCAACGAACAATCCATCTACAACTGAATCCAAAGAGGCAGAACAAGGCGGAGATGGCGACGCCGAGGAAGCCGTCTGATTAAATTTGGAGCTTTCCACCGGCGCCGCCATTCCTCTAACGTTCTGCAAAAAAATGAATCGTTTCAGTCGAGCCCTAATAAGATTCAAGATCCACAGGGCAAACCGGTGGCAACAGAGTAAGATGGGAGTCGATTGGTATCGTGCTTATATCAACGTCAAAACTGATTATGAAGTGGAGCGACTTACCACAGCTCCGGTTCCTGCCTATTCTGAGATCACCGGGGATTCATTTTTTGCCGGCGGTATACCATTCGAGGAGGGCGCGTTGGATTGGGATTCGACCAGCGAACGAACACTGGAGCAAACTCAGCTGGCAGGGTCACATACGCTTCTTAAGACCACCTTTGACGATGTTCGCTTGAAGCACTCCAGCGAGTATAGAGGGCCTCACGGAGGTCGGCGCTTTATTACCAAGATTTCCCTCTACTCTCGTCCATTACAGAAGGAGGAGGCTGATTCTGTTCACAGCGAGTTAGCGCACAAACTGATTGGTCATTTGGGAGATCCGACCTTCAGTAAGAGCTACGAGGCGTTCTATAAGACGCCCGCATTTACGGGCAGACTGTGGGACATGAAGTGTTATTTCGTTGTGCATTCCATGTGGCACGGCAAAGGCGACCAGCCTCATGCGTTTTTAGCGTTCCAGCGCAGCTACCATCCATCATCGGAACGCCTGCCTGAATTCTTCAAAGAATGGGCAGAACAAGGCGGAGATGGCGACGCCGAGGAAGCCGTCTGATTAAATTGGGAGTTGACTCCGGTGCGCCATTCCTATGACGTTCTACAAAGAAATGAAGACTAAACCAATCACCATCATTTGCCTGCTCTTAATCAGCGCAGGTCTCCACGCGGCACCAACAAAATTCAAAATTAGTCCTAAGTACGTGACATATACGGAGCTTGACCAACCTGCGATTTCTACAGGCGCGATCTCGGACGAAGAATTTCAGATCGTAATGCGCGGGCTCGCACGACAGAAGGGAACTGAGTTGAAGTCATTTCCTTCCATCACATTCGTATCCGATGGCAAGGCTCACGCCAAGGTAGGCCTTAATAAGGGGCAAGTGGACTATGAGATTGATGAGCATGAATCGTTCGATAGGTCGATCAGCGCGCGTATTGAAAAGACACCCCAAGGTTACAGAATTAAGGGAACCCTGACCATCGTCGTATCGCAAAAGACGATAGAGGATAATGAAGTTGCCAAGACAGCATCATTGGCCACCGAGACAACACTGTTCAATGTTGCATTCAAGCCTGGCGAAGTCGTCGTCATTGCAGAGAAGGAGAAGCTGATATTCATTCCAATCGATGAAGAAGTAGAACAAGTCGGAGATGGCGACGCCGAGTAAGCCGTCTGATTAATTTTAGGCTCGACCCCGGCGCGCCATTCCTATGACGTTCGTCAGAGAAATTGAGAGTTATGCGCTGGGTTTGATATTTCCGAATCGCTGAAATTTGGCACTGCTCTCGGCTTCCGGCTTGGGCAGTGGTCTTTGAGATTGGATCGCGCCATCGGATGGGTTCGGCGTATGGCATCATCGTTCGTTTATTTGGGGATCACATTTCGCAGCTTCTGGCTCGGGCTTTGCTCTTGGCAGATGGCTGGATTCTTTGCACGTTCCGTTGAGTCGAGCCGTCTTAGTCAGTCGGAATGAAGAGGACGAACAAGGCGCAGATGGCGACCCCGAACCCGCCGTTTGATTAAATTCAGGCTTTTCCCCGGGTCGCCATTGCTCTAACGTTAGTCAAGAAATGAACCGTTGGTCGACAACCGCTTGGATATTCCTTGCAGTAGAGTATGCGTCGCAAAAGACGCCTGCCAAGCTCGACGCAATCATCGGAACCGCAGACGCAATTAATCACGCGATACCGACGCAGAAGGAGTTACGGAGGTGCCTGGGGAGATTACAATCACGTGACCTCATTCGCAAAGACGGCAAGGCTTATTCCGTGACCCATGCGGGAAGAGGACTCGCAGATAGAAGCCGGAATAATACCAAAACCGTGTTTGAAGTCCTTTCTGCTCTAACTTTGGATCTCCCTGATGGAGGCGATGACCCAAAGGATGACGATATTACCGAAGATGCCGTTCGCGAGGGCTTCGAAAGTTACAAGAAGACATTCAACAGGCTCCTAGGAAAGATACAAAATGAAGAGGACTAACAAGGCGGAGATGGCGACGCCGAGGAAGCCGTCTGATCAATTTTGAGCTTTGCCCTGGCGCCGCAATTCCTATAACGTTCTCCAAAGAAATGCGCCGGTTTACCAAAATAGCACTAATCTCGATCACAGCTGTGTTGGTGACTCTCTTTGTTGCTTATCTCTTGTTCATGCGTGGCTTGAGAGAAGGCGCCACGTCGGAGAGGAGATCAAAAGAGATCGAGGTCACGCATGAATATGCCCAGGCGATGAGATCTGCAGGGTATCCGATTTCCGTGATACGCGCCTATAAGGCGAGCTCATATGATGGGTTGCATGGCGACGGTTCGAGTGTGGGCATATTTGCGCCATGTTACATGCTTTGGGATATGGACTGTGGTATCGATTCGTTTCGATATTCTGGCATTCCTTCGCACATCGAGCAATCGATACAGTTGCTTTCTCAGCTGGCAAAATCTGATCATCCAGCGACAATTGAGTCCGCCGTCCATGGAGTGGGTCACTTGATCGGCGAATTTAGGGATCGCTGCCTACCTCCTCTTGAATCGGTGATTTCGAGGACAGATATTCCAGAAGAGCTTAGAGAGTATGCAAGCCAAGCGATTCACCATTACATTCAATGAAGAAACCGAACAAGTCGGAGATGGCGACGCCGAGGAAGCCGTCTGATTAAATTTGGGGCTTTCCACCGGCGCCGCCATTCCTATAACGTTCGCTAACAAATTGAAAACACCATTTCACATGATCAGACTGATCGCACTCTCTACACTAGCTACCGTTTTCTCCCCGATTGCGGCCGCGGACACACTAAGCTGGGACTTTGATCACGGGTGGACAGACGGCCACCTAATAACGATCGATTCTGAGAAGAAGACAATAGCAATTAACGATCGAGAGCATAAGAAGGTTAAGAGCCTCAAGATGATGAATTCCAAGAACGTTATAGAATATTTGAGCCGCCTGATCGCAAAGATTGCTGAGGACGAAACCGGGCAGCAAGCTGACGATGGGACAGTTAACAAAATAGTTATCGTGTCCGATGGTGTAACGACAACTAAGGTAATCTACGGTGTTGGTCCTCCGGGAACAATAGCCTATAATGAGGGCTATGCTGTCGAGGACGAGTTGAAGAAGGCCAAAGACTTCAAAGCGTGTGCCGATGGATTTTTAGTAATAGACCTGCTATTCAAACTCCAGACCAAGTATTTCCCCGAATCCAAAGAGCAATAACTCCCAAAATTGAAACAAAGCGAACAAGGCGGAGATGGCGACGCCGAGGAAGCCGTCTGATTAAATTTGAGCTTTCCCCCGGCGCGCCATTCCTATAACGTTCTACAAGGAAATTTCCTATTCACATTGTCCAGATAGTTCCGAATCGTGGCTCGGATTTCGCCGAGTCTTCGTTCGTATGTATTAGCGCGGGTTTTGTAGAGTCACCGTTCGCTTGCATTCACTCGGGTTTCGCTGAGTCTCCGTTCGCGGGCATTGGCGTGGGTTGATCGGCTAGATTCTTTCGTGTTTATCCTAGATTCGGGCTGGCAGGGTTAGTCGGAAGAGAAGATGGTAGAACAAGTCGGAGATGGCGACGCCGAGGAAGCCGTCTGATTAAATTTGAGCTTGACCCCGGCGCGCCATTCCTATGACGTTCTGCAAGAAAAATACCGATGCCAAACTCATCATATGACACATCCCCGCAGATATTTCGCGAGGTGTGGTATCGTCCCAAAATCCGACCTTGGAGCATAATGGCTTACCGCGACGTTGGAACCTTGACTATCACGGAAGATCACATCGACTTCTGCGGGCGTTATGACCATTTCGTTTTGGATAGCGTTGATGATTTATCGTTCGGGACTGTCGGATTCGATCTGATGAATAGATGGGTTAAGGTGAAGTGCGGAGATCTTGAGGTGTGCTTCGCTGATGGTGGCTGGATGGGATGGAGAGACAAGTTCACCAAGAGCACGCGCAAGATTCTTCGAGCAATTATCGATAAGTATCCAGAAGATGAAGAGTCAAACCATCAAATGAAGAAGCAGAACAAGGCGGAGATGGCGACGCCGAGGAAGCCGTCTGATCAAATTTGAGCTTCATCCCGGCGCCGCCATTCCTCTAACGTTCGGCTAAGAAATCTAAATATGAAAATAACCATTCCAATAATCCTTGCTTGTTCACTCCTTGTTGGGTGTGACAAATCCAACAATAAGTTCGAACTTTTGGCTTCACCACATTCATCAAGTCACAAGCTATACAAAATGAACGTCGAAACCGGAGAGACTTGGATTCTGGATAACCAAGCGATTCAAAGTCCTTCAGATCCTCAGGACTTGGTCGGCATCGAAGGATGGCGAAAGATCGATGACATCGATATAGCAATACAGAACGCGAAAAAGACAGAAAACTAATAAAAAAGCCGAACAAGGCGGAGATGGCGACGCCGAGGAAGCCGTCTGATTAAATTTGAGCTTCACCCCGGCGCCGCCATTCCTTTAACGTTCTGCTAAGGAATGAAGACTTACACCGCCATCGTGCTACTACTCCTTTCCGTAGTTATTGGCGTTGCGCAACAAGAACCCAAAAAAATGGCTACCCTCGATCAACCTCGCTACAAGGAGAATCCTATATACTTGTTTTTCGAGAGTTATATTCAGGATGTGATTGGCTATCTGCCCGAAGAGAAGTCGGACGGTATTCAAGAATTGAATCTGGACAAGGTATTCGATACCAAAGCCAAGGATTGGAGGGGATCGATTCGAGAGACTCTGCATTTATCGGAGACGATTGATATCGCAATACTTGATTTGTGGTATCGGAATAGGGAACATTTCAAGGACGACGCCGGTAAGCCGGATCCAGTTTGGTTTAGCGAAATATTCACCGACAAATACATTGAGGATGACAGCAAGGTTGATGTTTGGGGAGAAGGAGCGCTCGAAGCAGCCAAGGCGCGCATTCTCGAAGCAAAGAAAATAGAAGAGCAGAACAAGGCGGAGATGGCGACGCCGAGAAAGCCGTCTGATTAAATTCGAGCTTTACACCGGCGGCCATTCCTATGAAGTTAGCCAAAGAAATGCGACGATTCGAACTCTTCACAATTATCGCGATGTCCTTCGTTCTGGCGTCCTGTGACGATGTCGTTGAGAGCAGATACGGCAATATGACAGAAGCTCGCAGCGACAAGCTGTTCGAGCGTGGCTGGCTGCCCGATATACTCCCTCCTTCAACAATGCAGATAGTTACCAAGAATGATTTGGACTCGAATCAGTCCAGTGGAGAATTCAGAATGCACCTCGACGATTTTCCAGGCTTTAGGTCGCAACTTCGTGAATGCACGAAGGATTATATCGATCTCGATGAGCTGCTTGCTAATGCGAAGGAGGGCTATCGTTTATTTTGTTATAAGGATGCAGACTCGAGATGGCTCTTCTACATCAATGCGACAACAGGCCATTGCAAATATCAAATGCACCCAACGAAATAAGGCTAAGAAGGCGTAGTAGGCGACGCCGAGGAGGCCGTCTGATCAAATTGGGGCTTTCCCCGGGCGCCGCCTATACTCTAACGTTCGGTAAGAAATTGAAGATGAGTATATTCAAGAAGCTGAGCGGCCTCGCGATTATCGCGATGCTCTGCATACCTTTTCTTCGCACGCAAAGTCGATTCGATGTGGACATCGAATGGTCGATTCAAGAAGAGAATCCGAAGACGCACGTAATTGGAATACAGAACGTCGAGATAACGGTTCTTCCAGGCCAGACAGTAAGACAATCGCTCAAACTGAAGGGTGGAAGTCGTGTTGCGGCACCTTATGCAGTTCGAGGTTGGGGATTCCGAGGCCAGCAAGTTACAGTGGACGGTATTGAGTTGCCGCTCAGCCGTATTAAGGCAACGAACCGTCGTGGATCATTGCTGATAGGCGGAATCGGTCGATCCGTGTCAATGGATGCTTCGATTGACCTATAACTCCATCCGCGCCATTGCAGATAAAAAAGAAACCGAACAAGTCGGAGATGGCGACGCCGAGGAATCCGTCTAATTAAATTTGAGCTTCTCACCGGCGCGCCATTCCTATAACGTTCGGCAAGAAATAGGTCATCATGATCATGCGAATCTTTTTCACATTCCTTGGGAATTTTATTATTCCTACGTTTTTTGGTGGTTTCATCTTTGGTATGGTGATGGCCGCCAACATCACTCTCCATGAAGGCAGGCCTGAGGATACGCTCCCTGGGATGCTATTCTTGGGATTGATGAGTGCTATTTTTGCATCTTTTATATTCTTATCTCCGGGTCTAGCGTATTCAGTCTTAATGGGTAGTTTATCGGCTTCCATTTCAGATCGTCATATACGGAGGCGTGTGTTAGTGGGAATCGCACTCTTTGCAGGATTCACATTATACCCACTATTCATATAGCTGGGTGACACAGGATTTAGGAATGCATGGTGGATCATTGCCTTGATTTCAGGTCCACTTTTCGCCATTACTGCTTACCTTATCGACAAGCTTCTAGAGGAATCCAAAAAGCCGAACAAGGCGGAGATGGCGACGCCGAGGAAGCCGTCTGATTAAATTCGAGCTTTACACCGGCGCGCCATTCCTATGACGTTCGGCAAGAAATGAAGATATCCCTACTCGCTGTCCTTCTTGCTGCGATGACTTGCATTGTTTCAGCCCAGTTAGAGAATTCGAAGCGTGAAGCCCTAAATGCGCTCAGAGAGGGTAAGATCGCAATGCTGGTCCTAGAGAAGGCGACTTTTGAAGAAGCGCTGAACCAGGTTCAACAAGAATGGAGCAAGCAACATCCTAATTGGCCATTCCCAGTGGGGACGACAGATTACAACCCGCCTGATGTGATGCGTCATGAACAGCCACCGCTGGTGAGCTTCAAAGTCAAAGATGTCTCGTTTATTACAGCTTTGAGATATTTAGGCGACGCAACTAAGAGGCGGCTTTCAGCAAGTCCCGGTCTCCTTCGGATGGAGGAGGTTGCATGGATCGAGGAGGATTACTACACGAAGTCATACCCGATGAGTGAGAAGTTACTTAAGACTCTTGGTTTATCGTCCACATCCACTCAGGCCGAAATCGAGGAGACATATAAACCCTATGGAGTACATCTTGGGGATTGGATGAGGCTACGAATTGTTGACGGCTCAATCGAGATCCTTGGATACGACCGAGAGCATCAACAGATTGCCGGAATCAACGTCCTCCTCGATAATGGCTTTAAGATAATAAAAGAACCGAACAAGCCGGAGATGGCGACGCCGAGGAAGCCGTCTGATTAAATTTGAGCTTCACTCCGGCGCCGCCATTCCTTAGACGTTAGGCTGAAAATAAATAGCTGTGAGACCACCAGAACGAATCGACGAGATCCTCGAACTAATTGAAAACATCTGGAAGAAGTGTCCTGATATGAGGTTTATGCAGCTTTTGTACGTGTTGCAGATGGAAATCACAGAGGCACAGGGTGGCAGGGGCAAGGTGATCGAAGCAAAGGAGGACGGTTTCGAACGGGTTGGCTTCGACCTGTTTAATCTTGAGGACACGGAATTTAAAGCGTTCTTAGAATGCCACAAAAAGACTGATCCAAACAATGCCTAACAAGGCGTAGGAGCCGACGCCGAACCCGCCGTCTGATCAAATTGGGAGTTTCCACCGGCGCGGCTCTGCTATAACGTTAGCCAAGAAAATGAAACTCAACCTATATGCCTTTAGCATTGCTACCACGTTCTCCCTAGCCTGTGCAGTTCATGCTCAGCCAGACGAAGACGCGGCAGCTAAGATCGAACCGGGGCAACAAGTCCAGGTCGAGATGCAGAATATTGCGAAGCCTGAGAAGCAGAAGATCGATGGCATTTACCCTGTTTCTTCGAAGGGACTGATCAACTTTCCGTTTATTGGATCAGTCAAGGTTGACGGTATGACTATTGAGGAGGCACAGAATACAATCGAACAGACCTACAAGGATGCGAAGATCTACGAAATGCCCGTTGTGAAACTCGAAATTGCTAAGCGATAAAGACTGGCAAATCCAAGCAATGAAAAAGGCTAACAAGTCGGAGATGGCGACGCCGAGGAATCCGTCTGATTAAATTGGATCTTGACACCGGCGCGCCATTCCTATGACGTTCGCCGAAGAAATTTAGGATCATGAGCAACGATACTCAGAAGGCCGCATATGATCTCTTGTCCGATCCTCTAAGTTCGGTCACCCGCGCAACAAAGAAGACCCTCTTTATTTTCGCTACCTTATGCTGCCTTGTTGGCTTCACTGGCGTCATCCCGGAAGAGGCAAGCGTTTTCGGTTTCCGCTTTCCTGGTTTAACGCCAAGCGTGATAGAACTGGCGTTATTTGTCCTGCTTTTCTACAGTTTTATTAGTTTTGCAGTTCATTTAGCGAGTGACTGGTGTCGAAGTCGCATTGTCTCCAATCGATATTCACTCGCCAGAGGAATCGATGCGGTGAATTCCATGTCACCACCTGATGACGAAGAAGGCTTTCATGCTAGGCAGTTCGAGCTTGAGAGCGGACACACAGACAAGAGCGTTTCCCATGGTGCTACAAAGTCACTTGGTATCATCAAGCTCGTATTAGATTTCTACTTTCCGCTGGTTTTTGGCCTAGGCAGCATTATCTACTTCTATGTGATGAGATTAGCTTAGAGAACAAGGCAACCGAATAAGAAAACAATGGCGAACAAGTCGGAGATGGCGACGCCGAGGAAGCCGTCTGATTAAATCCGAGCTTTACACCGGCGCGCCATTCCTATGACGTTCGCCAAAGAAAACATGAACAAGATCAGACGCATCAACTGGCTCGACATGATTGTCGCCAAGCCTGACGAAACCTCGCTCTTCTATGAGCGTGTATTCGGATTCGTTCGTGAACCACTGCAAGAAGACGAAGATCACACCTCATATTTCATTAAAGATGGGAACGAGAATATTCTGGGGATTTGTGACGCTGGGGTTTTCCCGAACTGGGTGCCTGGCTGGCTACCTTATCTTGATGTTGAAGATTTCGATCAGAGCGTTTCAAAGATCGAATCGTCAGGAGGCACAATTCATACGCAGATGAAGATGAATTTCAACTGGGAAGGCCAGAGATTTTGCCTGGCAATCGATCCATCTGGAGCACCCGCAATGCTCTGCGAATCCAAACCAAATAAAGAAGGCGAACAAGGCGGAGATGGCGACGCCGAGGAAGCAGTCTGATCAATTTGAGCTTTTCCCCGGCGCCGCCATTCCTATAACGTTAGGCAAATAATGAAAGATGACCAATGGCCGCGTGAGAAGAAGTGGCGACACCTCTACACGAGAAGCGTCAAGGTTCGCCGGGCGCAGCAGCTTGGTTTCGACTACCCACGCCTCAATGAGCGTGAGCAACTGGAGACAGAGATCCTCAACGTGCTTTTCGTATGCACGATGAACAAATGGCGAAGTCCGACTGCAGAGAAGATCTATTCCAGCCATCCACTCCTGAACGTTCGGTCAGCGGGGACGAGCAGCAAGGCCAAGCACAAGTTATCCGTGGGTGATGTGCGTTGGTCAGATCTGATTATCGTCATGGAAGAGAAGCATTCTGAGCGAATTCGGGCTGAATTTCGCCAGGAGCTCGAATACAAAGAGCTACATGTCCTAGGAATCGAAGATAGGTTCCAATACATGGATCCGGAGCTAATTGAGGAACTCCAGCAGCCTCTAGACCCCATATTGCTCGTCCACACTCCCAGCGAATAAACCAAGAAGCCTAACAAGGCGGAGATGGCGACGCCGAGGAAGCCGTCTGATCAATTTTGAGCTTTGCCCCGGCGCCGCCATTCCTATAACGTTCGGCAAAAAAATACCAACCAGAAAATCCCGTGAAAATATATAGACTAATCAGCATCTACCTTTTGTCTCAGATCGTAGTCTTTGCGGACGACACGACAAAAACAACCAGCGCCATCCTTAAGCAAGTGCTTCCGGCGGGGGACTACCAGATAGTCACGGCTGCCAAGAATCCCACGAATAAGAGCAGAAATCCCATTTTCACTTGGGCTGCTAAGATACGGTATGATGGAGATAAGGCCTTGCTCGAGTATGAAGACAATTCGGTGTTGATCTACTTTGATACTTTAGACGGGGGAGAAGTTGGCTCTATTTCATTTACGATGCCTCCAAGCGGTAAGCCAGACCATTAGTTTGTTACAAAAGTATTCCAGGGTCAGCCACAAGGCGAAGGCATGATCTCCGGTGGAGCGTGGTTTATTTCCAAAGGGTCGATTGGTTTAGGTCCCGAGCAGTGGTTCAGCCTCGTAATGACCACAAAAACAAATCAGGCGGTGGTAGAGCCGCCGCCGAGCAGACGGAAGGTTGAGGTAAAGCCACCGAGAAGAGAGCCGATTGAAAGAAAAAAGACGAACAAGCCGGAGATGGCGACGCCGAACCCGCCGTCTGATTAAATTCGAGCTTTTACTCGGCGCGCCATTCCTATGACGTTGTGCAAAGAAAGCACCTTGCCGAGTTTTAGGGTGTGATAGACCTGCCCTGATTGCGCGCCCCAAGCCGCATTTCCCGTGCTAAGTTTGCGACCTTTGTATTCCACGATCATCGTTGGGACGGTCGCGCCGTAGCCATTCTTGAACTCCACCACATCATATTCCTTGCCGTAGATGCGGGAGTTTATCCACTTACCAGGCACGCGATATTCCTCCTTCTTGATTCCAGCTGCGATCATGTTGAACCACTGGCGTTTTAGAGTCAGGCGTAGCACTCGTAATCCCGCACAACAAGGCGGAGATGGCGAGCCTAAGAGCGCCGCCTGATCATTTTTGGAGTCAGTGGGTGTCAGGGTTTTGGGATAGTTTCATTGGTTTCAGATGCCGCCATTCCTAGGGCGTTAGGCAAGAAACTCACAAAAACGAAACCATGGGATTAGTAGGAGCCATATTTGGCACAGCATCACAAATCGACCCGCAAAAGCTAGCGGCTGAATTCGCACCGATTCTAATTGAGGGAGAGGAGATAACCGGAGCCTTCAAGGTAGTTAGAGATCTCTTTGTCTTCACGCAATGCAGGTTGATTCTTGCGGACAAGCAAGGGATCACTGGGAAGAAGGTCGAGTATCACTCGATACCATACAAATCTATCAGCCAATTCTCTGTTGAGACTGCAGGTCGGTTCGATATGGATTCGGAGCTCAAGCCACATTCTAGCTTGTTTCGCAACACCTGCTGAACAGGTAGTGCCAGCAGAAGAATTAGTAGAGCGCTCGACGACAATCGTTTTGGCACGCGTTGTGAAGGCTGAACTATCAGATGAGACCGGCGAAGTAATCTACACATTTTCGACTATGCGAGCTTTGAAAGGTAAACCCGCCGCATCATTTACGCTGACAGGCGACGCGATGATGTGGGAAGGCGAACTTCAAGACTTCGATTTCCATCAAGATGCTAAGTTTTGGGAGGACAATTCAGGCCGAATGCATCATGATACGGACTGCCTGATTCACCCGACATTCACAGTTGGCACTAGTTATTTAATTTTTCCCGATGCGCCATACCATCGGAAGAGCTTTGAGCTGATCATCCGCACACATGGTGAGAAGGATGTGCGTGACAAGTGGCTATCTTGGGTAGAGGAGACAATAAAAAAGCAGAACAAGGCGGAGATGGCGACGCCGAGGAAGCCGTCTGATTAATTTGGAAGTTGAATGGAGTAACTCTGACTCACACCAAAGGCGGAATGACCGATTCAGTAACCAGATAAAAGTATGTCAAAAAGTATTATATACCACATGAGGAAAAGTTGTATTTTACCGCTACTTGTAGCTGTTGCGTTTTTGAGTATGTCGATGGTCGCTCAAGAAGTAGTTGACCAGTTTGCTGCCGAAAATATGAGAGTGATTTCTGTAGTCAAAGACTTCGAAAAGACCGTGCAATCTAAAGATACACCGCTTCAGAAAGTTGCTTTCGCTTTTAATAAAATTGTGGAAATAGACGGATATCAAACTAAACCCGAAAAAATCCCTTTGTTGCATGAACTGGAAGAAATACCTGAGGACGAAGAAGTAATCAAAATGTATGAGAAAAGAAATAGGGTCAGAGAGGAACAAATTAAAAGAAGCAACGAGTATCGAGATCTAAGAGCGGCTGCGGTAAAAGTTTTAGAAAAAGAACTTCCACTTATTGCAAAAGAAAAGCGGCTAGAATATTCTAAATTACTAGATGCTTTGGATCGAAGAATTGACGAGTTGCGTTAACTTATTACTGTATTGACAGCCTACCAAATCATAAACATTTTAATAAAACGCAATTTCCCCCAAGATTTCTATCGCAAAAATGCAATATATTCGAGATACGGGGTTATAGAATAAAAAGCTCCGAGCGGTGAGGTAAGATTTTGGGGAGGATGAGCACTTAGATGAAAATATTAGGGCTGATTGGGCTGATGATAATGTGCGGGTCTTTCCATTGTATGGGAGACGGGGATGTTGAAAAATTGTCCGCGATTCCTCCTAATGGAATGAAGCGGGCTGATCTTTTCTATTTGAAGCTCGTCAAGCAGCCACAGGCAGTCTTGGTGCTGTGCCCCGGTATGGTAGCGCCAAGGCACTAATTGAGCAGAAGGTATGGCAGGACTTCGCCCGCAACAATGGATTGGGACTTGTGGGACTTTCCTTTGCCTCGGATGGTCTACTCCTAAAGCAAGGTCAAGGATACCTTCAGGTTCCAATCTTGATCGTGATTTTTGGCATTTACGCAATCGCTTTCTATTTCTTCTACAGGAAGCGCTGTAGATCATTGGCCACGAATGTTTTTCTCAATGAACATAGATTAACCTACACTGTTGATCACAAGCGGTGCGATATCGGCCGGCAGGAGATATTGAACATCACGGACTCAGGAATCTGGAACGGCTTGCAGCTTATTATCGTCACCACGCACTCCAATTCTGAAATAGAATTCTTTCCCAATATCGCTTTTGGAACTCACTCAGCGAAGCCGCTTAGCAAGAAATTGAATATATGGTTAGATCAGGCTCGTAAGATAGAAAAAGAACCGAACAAGTCGGAGATGGCGACGCCGAGGAATCCGTCTGATCAAATTGGAAGTTGACCCCGGCGCGCCATTCCTATGGCGTTCGGTAAATAAATGGGACGTAAGATACTACGCGCTAAACCAACCACGGCTTGGGTGTTTACCCCGCTGTTTTTAGCAGTCTTGGGAGCCACCCTAATTCTTCGGCTTTTAGAGGCCTATCTGTTAACTACGACCACGGTGTCTGGGTTGGCAACCATGTGGAGGGGTGCCGTGCTAGGCAGACTAGGACTAGCCGACGTATGCACCTTAGTAGCGTGCGCCTTTCTTATTGTAGCCATCGTTGAGACGATACAATCCCCGAAGCAACCTGCGAAGTGGATAACTACTGGATTCTGCATAATTCTCACAGTGTATTGCGTGAGGATTTATGTTTTCACCGACTATTTGACCGAACTTGGATTTCCTGTTGTGACGTGGGAGGAATTTTCCAGGCCAATACTTCCATACTAGTCGTCACATCGCGGTCGACTTATAGATTCAGGCCGAAAAATAAAAAAGCCGAACAAGGCGGAGATGGCGACGCCGAGGAATCCGTCTGATTAAATCAGAGCTTTACACCGACGACGCCATTCCTATAACGTTCTCTAAAGAAATGAAGACTCTCGTTCGGCGAATCAAGATTTCAGCGATCACAGTCATCGTGGTAATGTTGATTGCAGCGATTGGGTCGTTCATGCTTGTCCGCCCTCTACTACCGTCAGATTCCTATTCGGTAACAGCCACGCTTGATGGTTCGCCTATCGATGCGAAGCTCTACAAGCTCTTTCCATTTGGGTCATATTACGTTCATTTTACAGGTGATCCAGCAGCACGTTACAATTGGTTTGGCGTAGCGTTTGGGCGTGAGTCCGTTTTCATTCCGATAGGCCTCCGAACGTCCCCATGGGGACATGACTACATCCACTTTGACCAAGATAAGGGTGTTGTCGTGACTAGTGGGAAGATGGAAGACAACTGGAAGATAGAGTTCACAGATTCAGGAGTAATATTTCAGAATGATTCCACACGAATAGAGCTAGCCAACTAATCGAAAAGATAGAGAACAAGTCGGAGATGGCGACGCCGAGGAAGCCGTCTGATTAATTTGGATCTTTACACCGGCGCGCCATTCCTATGACGTTAGCAAGAAAAATAAACCCGTGAAACAACCCGTATCTATAATCCTACTTTTAGCGCTTGTTGCGATATTGGCGGCTCTTTTCTGGAGGGCGCAGCTACTATCGGCATCCGCGACGTTTTACGGTCCGGAGTTTCATGCACGGGAGGAAACTACCTCCGCAGCCATCTTCACAGATTTTTCAGAGCATCTACAAAAAGTTGGATTTGCTAGTATAGATTCCCCTTCTACCGTGGATTCATGGGTTGGAGACGATAGCAAGGGTTTGAAGCGGTTTCGGTTCGAGCGCAAGGAATCCAATAATCAAAAAATCTATGTGTATGCGGATGTTGATGAGAAGCATGTGAGAACCAGCTTCAGATGGGAGAATTTTGGCACGCGTAAGAGTTCTTACTTAGCTGAGAGAGTTGCATATAAGCTCGCCTTAGACCTAGACGACTGGTTCCGCGCCAGAACCGAGGACAATCGACTACCAATTGAAATCAGAGACAAAACTACGGCCTGGCTAACCGAAAAGATCGCTGACAAATAAATAAGAATGCTAACAAGTCGGAGATGGCGACGCCGAGGAAGCTGTCTGATTATATTCGGGCTTTACACCGGCGCGCCATTCCTATGACGTTCTGCAGAGAGATGAAGACCAAACCGATCATCGCATTTTTAGTGACAGCAGGGCTTTGTTTCGCAGCAGAGCCATCCTACTACAATCGTTTGAGGATACCGGAAGGCGCAACCCAGCTTGAGTACGCAAAGATTTCGATCCCGCTCGCGAATAAGGCCAGAATCGCCCTCTTCCTCTACGAGCAGGGTCGTAAAGAGAATCTTTTCGTAGAGTTGCGCCCCGATCAGGCAAGAGACTTGGCGGGAGACGGATACAAGCAGATCGAAGGATTCAAACCTATACTCGTGAAGTGGACATTCGTGGAGCCTACTGATGAGAAGGGCATTGGTCTGGTGACGTCCCATACGCCAACAGTTTACATCAAGGATGACACATTGTTTGTTTCCAGCTCTGGAATAGACATTGGAGATGTGAGCAAGACGGCCGAAGGAGCCCTAATCATTCAGGTTGCGAACAATCCAAAAGACGTGGTTTTCAAGTTATTCAAAGTCGGCTGGTGATGCAAAAAGACAAGCAGAACAAGTCGGAGATGGCGACGCTGAGGAAGCCGTTTGATTAAATTTGGGGCTTCCCACCGGCGCCGCCACTCCTATAACGTTCTGCAAGAAAATATCTGTTACGACTCGCCCTACACCCGTGGCAACACCTCGAAATCGCTTAACATACTAAACCCGAATGAAAACAATAATCGCTATCATACTGTCACTTGGATTTCTAGCTACGACACTTAGCGCACAAGCGAAGATTAGAGACCATATGCTCTTGAACGGTATCCTGACTTCAATAGCAGCAGGAGATTACGAATCATTTCTTTCGCACGGAACTGAAGATCTTGCGAAGAATATTTCAGAGAAGAAGTTCCGTGAGATGATGACAACTTTGCGTCCAGTTCTACTCAAAGGTTATTACCTGAAGTCGACGGGCAGCACAACCAAGACGCTTGACGACATTGTCTTTATTTGGAAGTTGAGTCAACTGGGCGACCACGAAGAACCAAATATTCTGATTCGAGTCGATTCGTCCGCGCCAGGGGGTAAGCTCAATAATTTCCATTTCGAATAACAACGAAATATAAGAAGCAGAACAAGTCGGAGATGGCGACGCCGAGGAAGCCGTCTGATCAATTTTGAGCTTTGCCCCGGCGCCGCCATTCCTATAACGTTATCCAAAGAAATGAAGACCTTCGTAAATCTGGCAATCGCCGCACTATCTTTCGTTTTCCTGACTCCTTCCTTGGTGGCGGAAGCTGCTTTCAAGCCATTTCGTTCACCGGAGGAGTGCATCAAGATCCCCCTCAAGGCAGGCTTCAAGCCGATTAGCGATAAGCCGCTTCTATGGCGTGAGACAGAGCTGGGCTGGCTGAGTCACACTACAATCAGGACACATAACGGCCAACTGAAGAAGGTAGGCGACATCGATAATGACATCAGTTGTTTTTTCAGCGGCGAGAAGGAATATATCGAATTCGTCAGAGTTACCGCAGACTGCTTCAACCCAGATGGAACTGCGCCCACAATAACGAAGTTTCGCGAAGTTGTAGAACTTTTGGCACGCGATCTCGGGATAGAAGCGCCGGAAGAGATATTGAAGGAGATTGATCCAGCCAAGGGTAAGGTGATTGATGCCGCAACTTACAAGATCACTGTAGAGAAGGTTCCATATAAGATCGGATACGGCTGGGTATTTAAGCTCGAAACCAAAGAAGGATAACAAGTCGGAGATGGCGACGCCGAGGAAGCCGTCTGATTAAAGCAAAGAAAACTTATCCATTCCCTGAATTAATCCTGCACGTAATCCGACCAACCTGACCTTATGAAACCATCACTTCTATTCGCAAACGTCTGCCTATTTTTATCACCTATTATATCGTATGCTGAGGCTCCGCGTATCGTTCCTGCCCCTAGGGTCGCCAGTTCACCTGCAGTTGCCTCAGAAGACAATGCGGACGTATCTGGAGCATACGTCTATGGATGGATCGACAATAGTGCCGAGCAATTTTTCACGCTGGATACAAAGAGCGACGTATTCGTGATATTCAACGAAAGATCAAGCTTGGATGAGCATACAGACACACTTTCCTTGCCGCGTCTGAGCATGAGCGACTCATACACCTACTGGGACATTCGATCCGGCCACAAACAATGGAAATGAAGAAGGCGAACAAGGCGGAGATGGCGACGCCGAGGAAGCCGTCTGATTAAATTCGGGATTTACCCCGGCGCGCCATTCCTATAACGTTGGGCAGGAAATCCATGAAGATCATCATTCTCGCATTTATCGTCGCTGCTAGCATTTCTAGAGCGGCTATATTAGCCGACGGCTCAGGATTTTTTCCGATACTGGTTCAAGTTATCGACTCAATCTCAGGAACGCCAGTAGCTGGGGCAGAAGTGCGCCTAGATGACTTAAGGGAATACACCGAGACAGAGCTTGATCCAGAACGTCAGACCAAAGTCCTGCCAGAGACGCTTGGCAAGACGATCACAACAAATACCGAAGGTGTAGCCGTAGTGTTTTACCACGGGCGTTTTTCTACCACGACGATTAATGGCAAGACAACGCATTTAAGGTCGATGGCTGCCACAATCGTTGTTGAGCACGACGGGAAGGAGAACTATCGATCAACGCTCGCGGAGTGGGCTAAGGCTAATGGTTTTGTGGTCGACGAGAGTCCTGTACCAAGGGAGCATTCCGATCTCGATGCGTTCGACACGTCTTATGTGTAAGTCGATGAGGGTGAGGTTGTTCCAGAGGACGATGTTGTGGGCGCTGTCGGGGAGTTTGAGGCCGCGAAGGCAGTTCATGTGGGCTTGGCTCCAGTGGACCACAGGTATGCCATGTGACTACGCTGGGTAATCATGGAGGTGGCAAGGCAGACCGAAAGAGAAGCGCCTGACTCTGATGCGAGCATGCCCAACTCGAAGGCGATCTCGATTTGTCCAAGGAGATGGAGTCTGCGCTCAAAGTCTCGTCGCTCTGGATAAAAACGCATAGGGCAATATTCAAACCTAAAGTGCCCCTATCTTAGGACAAGGTCTCTCTGCGGCTTGTGGCAGTCTAAAAAACGAGTGAGGAAAGCGCTTTGCGGTGGGCGGCCCCCCGTTAGCCTCTCGCGCAGGCTCTTCAAAAACATTTTTTTGAAGGGACAAGGCAGGGGGCGCGGGGGAAACGGGGACCCAGCGCCAAGCGATCCCGCAACTCGGAAAACCTCCTATATTAGTGGCCGTGATCGCGCGCCATGATCGCCGAAAGAGGAAGGGGGATCCACCTAGGCTGGCAACGCAGTGAAGCTTGGGGGTAGCCTCGCCGGCTGGGTATCTAGGGGGCTACCCCTCGCAGAGGGGAGCGGCATGTGAAAGAGCCGCCGGGGAGAAATTTCGCCCTCATCATGACTTTGCTCTTCATTGCGCGGCATCGTCAGACGGATAAGTTTGGTTATATTCATTAATAATGGAAACTTTCGAAGTGAGACTACTTCAATTTTAGAAAAGGCCCACTACAACGATTCTATAGAGTCCTCTTGTGTGAATTGAACTTGAGATGAACTGTGAGTGGAAAGTTGATTGATTAATCCATATCAGCATGGATCGTTGGGGAAGAAAACCACTGTGTATTCCCGATCTGATGCGGAAACAATCGTCAGTAGATCCTCAGTGATGCCGATATCCTGCAAGGAATATTGAGATAATATTTCGTTGCCTTCTTTCAGTGACTGATGATTGCTATCCGAGGTGTATTGGTCGACGTCGCCCCAGTCTCCCGATAAGTGACGGCGGAGAAATGGTAGGTATTTGATCCCTTTGGTCGTGACCGAATCTGATATAAGCAGTTCGCCGGTAGGGAATAGATGTTCTCTAAGGTGGTAAGGCATGGGATATTTTTCGGGTTGGGGAGCACAGCGGCAGTGGATTTAAATCTTTGATGCGATCAACTGAGCGATTTCTAGTCGGTCGGCACCTCCAGTCTTGCGCATAAGTTTCGTCATTGTTTCGGTATCCAGGCTCATGCTTACGTATTCCGACAGGCCTTCGAAAATTGATAGAAAGCCACCGGGATCAGAAGCGCGCCACTGTGCGGGAAATTCCGTTATCGATGCACGGATTTCACTCTGGAGAGAAGCCAGTGAGGTACCATTGTTTTCGAATTGGATGATCAAATAAGAATATGCTAGTAGTAACGCACGGCGCTCGGGACCCATTCTTATTCGGCAACGAAATGCAGTAAACATGTCCAAGGAGGCGCAAAACCCAAGCTCTTCGTCCGACATCCGCGA
Organism: Luteolibacter sp. AS25; assembly: GCF_046736275.1. Taxonomy (GTDB): domain Bacteria; phylum Verrucomicrobiota; class Verrucomicrobiia; order Verrucomicrobiales; family Akkermansiaceae; genus Luteolibacter. Next base: position 1,869,570 of record NZ_CP151837.1, on the reverse strand, counting down.
AGCAGAGTGCAAGAGGGCTTCTTTTGCGTAATCTAGCAGATAAATTCTTCTTTTTTCGACTGGGATTTTCTCGAAGGCGTAGATAACGGCTGCCGCAGGGGCTCGGGGCAGGCAGTGCGCGAGTTGGTTGGCACTCAGCCTATCCTGGAATCGTGCAAGAGCCGCGCAAGGGGCCTTTGTCACACAGCGACCTATATCTTTTCCAGCAGCTTCGGAAGGGGCGAATCGGAAGAAATTCTTGGGCTTATTTTGTTCCCAGTGGAAGATCTGTCGGCGTGCTATTGCGTGCAGCCAATGCGGATGACGTTGACTAAAAAACTTCTCCAGATCGTAGTCCGAAACCTCCATCTCGTAGGGCTCCCGCAAGTCGCGGTTCGTAAGAATCACTCCGATCTCCTTTCTCGAATGGCAGCGATTTGGGAACTCCATCGGAATTAACTCGAAGTGATTTCCTATGCGGTAGTAGTTCCATTTGGGGTCGATGGCTCCGACGATATTTTCCCGTGTGCAGATCACATCGTTCCGCCTGACCAAGACGATCAAAGCGCAGGGTTTTCCAGCTTCCTTGCCCAAACATGCGCCTCGGTGCATATTTGCAATATTCGCTTGATCCAGAAAGAAACGCCAGACTTCGGGTTTTCGTGCCGGATCAAGCCTATGATTGGATTCAATGGAGAGCCTTGAAGTTCCCCGGCTGATTCTTCTCATCGAGTATCTGACAGCGATGTTTCCGTTCCGGGGTTTCTTGGGCGTGGTATGGTTTTCGTAGTTCATGATTCAGATGTTGTGGTGCGGGTAGGGGAGGGGGTGCAAAAGCACCGCCGAGCGAAAACCGGAAAGTGTGTATTTCCCGTGCTGAGGAATGGCCATTTCAGGCGCGGTGTTGATCCTTGAACTCGACGGCTCCAGCATCACTAATGGCGGCATGAAGACGATGGGACTGGGAGAAAAAATCCGAGATCTTCGGAAAAAGAAGGGTATCTCTTTGCGGGAGCTTGCCCGCAGGGTGGGAATTTCCCCCTCGTTCCTAAGCGAACTAGAAACGGCGCAAGGCTATCCATCAACAGCGGTACTTGAGCGCTTGGCTGGCGAACTTGGAGTTGCCGCAACTGAAATCAGGAAGCTAGATATGCGTTCCAAGCTCTCGGAACTCAGATCGTTACTTGAAAATGATCCGGGTTGGGGACCGGTTTTCGAAGAGCTAGCCAGGGTAGGTCGTAGTGGGAAGATCAGCCCAGAGAATATCCTGCTCAGATTGAAGAAGAAATAAGGCAGAAATTCTATTGACGTGTTCGGTAAAAGAAGCGAACATATCTTGTCGTTGCTCCTCTAAAAATTCATCTTTGGAGGAGGTTCAGCGAACAATCCAGTTTAATAACGGATTCACCTAACCAGCCAAACATTACCTATGAACTATCCAAGCTACACCCAACCTGATCCTTTCGAAGCCACAACCTGTGTTGTTTACGCAATCGAATTGGACAAATCTGTCCTTCAAGATCCAAAATTCAAAGAGAAGAATCCTAATTATATTAATGGAAAGACTTGTGTTTATATAGGTATGACTAGCTTAGATGTTGGTGAACGCTACACCCAGCATCTCAGTGGTATAAACAGTTCGCGGATTGCCAAACACTGGGGGCGCGGGATCATTTCCGATCTGGTGACGCCACGAAAACCAACTCTGCGGCGTTGGGCAATCAAACAGGAAAGGTCAACTGCACGGCAACTTCGAGCTAGTGGCTACGGGGTTTGGCAGGCATGAGGTTATCATTTGTCTATTCACTGCGATAGTTCGGGACGTTGATAGTGGCGATTCCGGTTCTTTTCTCCGGTTTGGCTAAATATACCCAGACGTTCGGATTTTCGCGGTGTTGTGCAAACTCGACCGCCCATATGTCGGCGAGAATTTCCTCAAAAATTCGCATTCCCAATCCGTGTTCCAGCGCGGACGGCAGTGAGTCAGCCAAGGCCTGACCAAATGGTGTAACCAGTCTTCCTGGGAGTCTCTTCATTATCGACGCTGCAACGGTCAGGTAGTCGTTCCTTGCCAGCGGTTCCAGAAAACAGATGTCTGCGCGAAATCTTTGCAGGATTTCTGGGCTCATGTAATCCAGAACCTGCTTCCTGGATATCTGGGTGTTGTCCACTGCCATTGCGCCGAATCCGATGCCTCCCTTATTTGATGTCCAAGCTCCCATGCAGGTTCCCGCACCAAGTATAAAGAATGATGTCCTAAGTTTTTCTTGTACTGAAGAAGTTTTGATATTTGAGGTGTTCAGCGAAGTTGAGTGGTCGTCGTATTTATCTTTGTATTCCGTTTCAAAAGCACCATTTGGAATCCTAGAGTCGATCAGGTCATGTATTTCGAGACGTATATTATTTACCCAATCTCCATCACTGTTGAGTTTGTCCAGCTCATCTAAGAAAATGATGCCGGATTTGTGCCTTTGAACCCAGTTCACGAGGTCAATCATGGTGTGACGCTCGCCTCGCGCTCCTAACACGATCCAATTGGCGACATTGGCCTCCCAAATCGGGAGGTTGCATTGTTTGGCAAGCTCCCTGGCAACGTGAGATTTACCGGTTCCCGACCTTCCAAGTAATAAGGTTGAAGTTCTCGGACGCACAGGAAGTTTGCTGACCACTCCGGAAGTTGCGAGATGAACCAAGGGACAAAGTTTTTCAATAACATTGGCCTGGCCTGGCGATAGTATTACTTTGTTCATCAGTAACCTTCCTTTCGATTTTCAGCTACGTTACGATGCTTTAATAGAACGGTTCTACTTAGAGTGTAACTTGTTGTGTGATCATTGGTGATAGTCTTCAAAGATTTTGCAATGTAAGAGTTTGGCCTATTTCTATGTCTTTTTGTTTTTTTCATACACAATAGAACGATGATCAAGGCTTTGTAACCGAAAGGTGAAAAGACAAGCATCTACCAAGGGTTGAATATTAAGCGAAAAAAGAAACCTCCCCGACTGTGTCGGAGAGGTTAGGTTTGTTTTCTGCCAACTCTTAAAGGGTTAGAGTTTGGTAAAGCCAATAAGGACATTTTACATTACTCGATCTCTATCGGCAAGATCGTCGAGGATCGCTTCGTAAAATGCTGAATGGGCTTTTTCTATGTAGCTCTTCACATTTTTAATGGGAGTTTCTGATTCAGAAATATAAATCTCTGGATCGCTGACATTTTTCAGAAGTGGCAGCGGGAAATTCAAGATTAAGTCTAGCATCTCTGTGCTCAAGAAGCCAGGGCGCCAGTGATGGCACACCTGACCCATTGGCGCTTCGGGAGCAATATCGGGGCTTCTAAACCCCCAATATCGAAGCATTACGGAAGTGAAAGAAATGTTCAACATGTCTAATTTCCGAAATTCTGTGTCCATTCCATGTAGGGCTGGGACAAGACCAATAATCGTGTCCGCTCCCGTTAAGGAAATAACTTCAGCAACTTCATTCAGCGCAGCTTCTCCTTCATTTCCGGATTTGATATCAATGATCAGCATCGCATTATTTTCCTTCGCCTCCGCAATCAGTAAGATTAGCGATTCAGGCGTTTGTGAGGTGGATCCCCCTTCAGCTTGACCGCCGTTTGTTGCCAGACGACGAAGATCTGATCCGATAGATGGATAAGCTTTTGTCACATCGTAAGTTGCAAGGATCGCTGGGATGCCAGAGATTTTACACGAAATGTATGTTTCAAAAGCTAGGAGTGATCCTCCATACCCAGGACGGGTACTCGTAACGATTGCTACATGGAGGCCTTTTTTCAGGCTTATATTCTTTGTGTTGTTGGTTCTCATATTTTGTTTTGTGGGTATTTCACATTTCCGTTTGCATTTTGATTCCCTAGGTTCATCCGATTTGATGGATCCAGGTTGCTGCTTTTAGGTTTGTGATCAGTTACCCAATTCTCCCAAGTGCGACCCGAACGCGAAAGCGTGCCGGGTCGAAAGGGGAGGGTAAGAATAATAATTGACAACGGTTAATATAAGTATGTGTGTGAATCGGCGGGATTTTCGTATTTGCAAATATGGCGAATAAAGTTCGGCGTATTACCGATTCGGCTCTAGCTTGCTTCGTGGTAGCTAGAAAGGACTCTAAGGTGGAAACCGTTCCGGAGATCCGCGAAGCCCACCCGAGATGGTGAGAATTCAAGAACCGTAAGAAGCTATTCTCGCCGCACCATCCAGCCGCCAGTCGAGGAAGGACGCCATCGTGAGCAAATCAAGGGGGCTGCACGTTCATCGTCCACGAAATTTTCGGGGCGCCGATCTGAAGTTTGATGCCCGGTTCGCCACCGCTGTTGAATGCGAGCCTGAAACAATTTTAGAACAACTGGCTGCAATATGATACATGTATGGTTGGAATACCTCACTGGCTACTTCGCCGAAACTCGCTTTCTTTTTGATTGTTGCGAATGACAGTCGCCACAGGCTGCCGGTAGGGTCTCCCTGTGCCGTCGGACAGCGCCTCACCCCAAATGGGTGGAAGGGCGCATGTTGGCGGGCGGCACAGCCGCTTACCCGAAAGTCCGACCGAATCTTCGAGGGCGGGTTCTGGTAAGCGGGCCTGGTATCCGGGAAGCGGCCTTCGACCACTGAGAGAGGGCTCGCGCCCGGGGGCCAGGGCAGGAAGCCGAGGGCTCGGGCAAGGAACGCCGCCAGATGCCCGCTGGCTGACTCACGGACGATCTGAGGGAACGAAGACCGTCCGGCAACCTTGAAGCTCCCTCAAGGAGCTTCGGGGCGCAGCGAATCGGTCCTGCGGACTGGTCGCGTAGGCAGCCTGTCAGGTTGCGGATTCAAAAGGGAGAGGTCGCCGGTAGGCGCTCCCGTTGAATCCAAGGCCGTCGGCCAGAATAACCTGGTGAGCGCAGCGATCCGGTTTTCGAGAGAACGGAAGAGGGAAAAGAATCAAAGTAGCGAAGCGGATTTTGATTATTGACCGTGGTGGGGGCAACCCCACCCTTCCTGCCTTATAAAAGTGTCCCTGGACACGCTCTTAAAAAATAGACGTTAGTGAAGATAGTTCCCCAGACAGAAACATCCTGAAATGACCCGGAAAGGCGATAGCCGGGGGTCGATTTCGGTGTTTCGGGCTGATAAAATGAGCCGGATGGCGGATAATTCATGCTGTTTTTGGAATATTGAAGCCGTTTGGCGTTGATAGTGGCCAATTATTGAAGCCGTTAAGGCTGTGAACTAGGTATCGTAAGATGAATGCGGGATGTAGATCCGGAGATAATTAGAGCTGTTTTCCGGTGATCGGGGGAATTTGAGAGAATATTAGAGCCGTTAGTCGGGAATATTAGAGCCGTTTGGAAATCGGCTGTTGAGATTTGTGCTCTGCACCCCTTGTAACTAAAGGGAAAAATGAGATTCATGGATTTGAGTTATTGTACAGTATTAAAAGTGCCGTTTAGTGTGAAATAAAAGTGCTGTTTGAGCTGGAGCCCTTTTGAAAAGGCGGATTGCGGGGATTTAAGTTTGAGATGGAAAAAAACGGGGATCCGGGTATGATTTGGGTCTGAGCTTGTCTGAAAATTCAGAATCCACCGATTCTTTTCCTGGGGGACCGGGAGGGGCCGGGGAGGCCATGACTCCGGTTCATTGTTTTGTTGAGGTATCGGGGAAGCCATTTGGCGAGTCCGGTGTTTTGGGACTGAATGCTGTGAATGTAGTTATGGAGAGCTTCAGGTGTCGTCGAAGATCGTTGTTTGGTGTTCCGATGTGATTGGGATGTCGATGACTGTCATTAAGGATGTCATTAAAGGTGATTTGAAAGAGGAGTCCGGATTCCGGTGCCTTCTTTCAGATTTGAGTTTTGGAGGGATCGTAGGGTAACCAATGGGAACACTGGAAAATAGAGAGCTGGCATCCGGGACTTCATCAGAGGTCACCGGTGAAGTTGTTTCTAAGTCTGGGAGGAAGCCGTATAGGAATCCGCCTACACTGGAGAATCCTAGGTTTCGTCGTGAGCCTGGTAAGGCAGGAGAAGGACGCCTGTTTTCCATGAGTTCCTGGATGTGACCCGTGATAGGTTGAGGAGGTTCCGCAGAGTCCGGAAGCCGGTGGCGCTGTGTTGGAACCGCTTGAGCAAGTTTCCTCAGGAAGTGTTGTTCCTGACAATGGCCGGATACTCACCTACTTACATCTGTAAGGTTCTCAGTGAGGAGCTTCCGAACCTTTATAAGATGCTTTCTGTGAAAGGTGTTGAGTCCTCTATGGAGTGGGTGATGAAGCAAGCCCGGGAAGGGGAGCTTCGTTTGGAGGTTTCCTTACAGGAGATCCTATCTGATTATGATGCAGGTCCACGGGCAGAGGATGCGGAGCATTGGATGAAGGCTTCGTATTTGGGTAAGGCTGGGAGAGTTTCCCAAGTGGCTGATGTGGAGCCGGATGTTGTTCCGGCTACTTCTGTGGATGTTGTTCCTGAGGTAGCTCCTGTGGTAGTAACTGAAAAGAGTCCGGAGGCTGTGGCTCCGGTTCCTGTGGTTGCTCCTATGAGTGACTTGGAGAAGACCAGGGAGTTTGCGGCGATGTGGGCTTTGTTCCGTGAGATGGATCCTAGTTTGTCAGCACCTACAGCCGGGGAGATTGTCCGCGGATTGTCTGTAGGTGCGGCAGTAGTTCTGGCAGAGAGATCTTCGGCACCGGTGGTTGAACCGGTGGCGGTTGTTCCAGCGGTAGCTGGTCTTTCTGTTGTGGATGCGGTTACGCCTAAGGTTACGCCGGCGGTTGAGCCGGCGGTTGTTCCTCCTGTTGTGGAGGAAGTGGTAGAGGAAGTGCCGGATAGGTTTACGGATGCGGAATTGGTTCCGATTCATAGGGCCGCGTGCAAGTTCTTTGGAAAGCGTCCTGATTTGAAGGCTGCTGAATTTGCCCGTTGTAGGCAAATTGGTTATTTCGAGGCTCTGATGGAGTTCGAACACCGGGATACGTTTGCGGATTTCGAGTGGGAGGTGACTCCGCAGGGTGTTTTCACCCGCCTAGATGTGGTTGTGGAAGAGGTAGAGGCGAAGCTCGATGAAATCCTTGGTTCACACAGGGAAAGAAAAGAGGAAACTTTTGAGAATTCCCTTATTTCACAAGGGATTGCGGAAGATGCCGATTTTTCGGGTAAATCCGTGGAAAGTGCCTCGGAAGAGGTGGTTTCGAGGATTTCTGTGACCTCGGAAGAGGTTCCGGTGGTAGAAGCTGTGGTGGAAGCTGTGGTGGAAGCTGTGGTGGAAGCTGTGGTGGAAGCTGTGGTGGAAGCTGTGGTGGAACCGGAGATTTGTGACTGGGAGGTAAGGGACGAGTCCTATGATCTCCTGTTGAAGCGTGAGCTTGTTCCTGTGACGACAGAGGATGTCCGGACGTTTGTTCCGATCATGGAGGGGGACAGATATGAGGAGAAGTTTTTGAACTGGCAGAATTACCAGGGCGATAAAGACGGGATGAATCTTTTTACTTGTGACCGGGAGCGTTTTGAAATGCTTCCGAACATGGGTGTGACCTTTGAGCAGGTCTACGGTAGGATGACTCCGAACCTGTATGTTCCGGTTCTGATGTTCGAGGAGATCTTCGAGAAGGTGTATGGCTTGGATTCACGGACGGTTACTTCGTCCGGGAAAAGGGTTCAGCATTACGCGAATGTGTGGAACCGGGAAACCGCTTTGGAGATGGCACCGTTTTATCACAATGATTGGTTCCTGCCATTGAACCCGATGAGGGTTGAGAGCCGCCGGCCTCGGACGAAGGAAGAGGTTCCGGCGGGTTACACCTGGGTTCCGTTCATGGGTCTGATGGAGACGAGCGTTGTTGAGGAATGCAAGGCCAGGATGCTCCGGGGTAGGACGTTTGAATATGAGTCAGAGCAGATCAAATCCTTGCACAAGCGTTTCGCGCAAAAAGTGCATCAGGCAGTTCTTGGTCGTGGTGGGTCCAACGTGAGCAGGTTGGTTTACGCCGGCGTTGCAGATCTGGGTGCTTCCATCCAGTTTCCTGTGGAATGGGATCCGATGAGGATGTCCAAACTGAGGCATCCGGATCTTGCAGGTTCGCCTGTGTGGCGTCGTTCAGGTTGTCCGCGGACTGAGGCGGCGATTCAGATGCTTTCGAAGCTCCGGACTCATATTGATCCGGGCGATATCAACCGTGTCTGTGGTGGGCCTCATATTGAGATGTGCAAGGCGTTTCGGAAAAGCCTGATGAAGTAGGGTGGTCGGGTAGCTGGGTCTATTGACCCGGATTAACCCTCATTGACCCTAGAAATTATCGGAGAACTTGGAGTTTCGAGGACTTCTTTAAGACGTTGATTAGCGGCGGATCCCCCAGAGAATGCCGCAGGTCTGCGAATTCTTCGAAGCAGCTTCGAGTAGACTGAAAACCGAACCGTTCGGTGCGGTTCTTCAAGTCGATGACGGAAGTTACCGGATTTTAACCTAGCAAGACACAAACCCCGAAAAACGAATCCATTTTCGGGGAGGTGGATTGGAAACACATAGTCATGAGGAACAATTGGGTATGAGCACACGAATGCAATCCGCTGTTTCCCTCGACGATACCGCTACCGCCGGAAGTTATTCTCTGATAACCGCCGAAGATCCAAATCACGGATCGGGTCAGCAGGCCACAGAAAGGGAATCGAATTTTGCAAAATATGATCGGATTGTTCGAAGTGGGCTGGGATCATTCGAAATTGTGGGTGCAGCACTAGCAAATATAAGGACGGATAAACTTTGGATGCACACCACTGAAAATTGGACGGATTATTGTGTGTCGATTGGTATAAGTAGAGTTCAAGGAAACCGTTTAATTTTCGCGGCTAGAGTATATCGTTTGATTTCCGACGTAGCGGGTGAGGAACCCGGGCTAATCGCTCGACTCCCAGTCTCCGAGTGGCAAATACGACCGCTATCCAAGAACATGCTTGATCGGGATCGGCTCAATGCGTGGATTTTAGCTATTCAACTGGCTAGTGGAAGCAGCCCGTCAGAAAAAATAGTTAAGGCTGCCGTCCGCCAAACGCTCGGCGAAGAGCCTGAGGCAAAGGCGCCGAAGAAGAACAACCAAGCGATCCTGGCAGAGATGATTGCCAACCTTGCCGATCTGGTAGAAGGGAGGGAGACAGATCGGGCAATGGTGTCTTTTTATACGATTTCCTCAGCCTTCGCCGAACTGAAGTTATTCATAAAGGGAGTTGTGTAGGTTGCCAAAAAACGCAAAGCCGCCGAATATTTTCGCCGCTTCTATCTACAAAAGAACAAGATTCCTTCGTAGCTGATTCTACTGAGCCGCCTCACACAGATCCTCACAGTTTAATCCGGTTCCTCGCGCTTTCTTGGGCAACACTCCCCCCGTTTGCCGCTATTTCGCGGGTTCAAATCTAAACCGGGGGTCGCTAACGGTTATTGCAAATTCACTTCACTCGATTCTCGGTCATACCTTTTGCTGGCAACTCCTGTCTCTCCAGCAGAGCTGGTGCGTTTCCTTCGGTCAGATTTAGAATGGTGTCCAGCACCCGAGTTGCCAATAACCACTGCGCGATTCGCTTCTCCGTAGGGGGAGCCCTAACGTTCCTCGATTTCCAGGACTCCTCATAGAATGCTAATTTACCGTGGAGGCTTTGATTGGCGTTCCAAGAAAGAATCGAAAGATTCCGATTTTTAAGGTTAAAGTAGGGTTAGGTGAGTTTTTCTCATTTTGCTGAGATACTCTGAAACCCTTATGAAATATGGTGCGCCCGACTGGATTCGAACCAGTGACCGTCCGCTTAGAAGGCGGATGCTCTATCCAGCTGAGCTACGGGCGCGTTTTAGTAGAGGGAGGGATTGGGTAGCAGGGAAATTTCTGCTGGGCAAGATTTATAGTGGCAAAGTGCAAACAGCTGAATGCTGCGACACTATACAAATCTCACCGCGTGCTTTTTCGACAGTTTCAGGGTGTCGCCCGGTTGCGGGGCAATAGGGGCGGTCGGGTCTGTTTGCTTTTCACCATTCAGCTGAACAGAGCCGGAAACGATGAACTGTTTCCGCAGTTCTCCGTTGGATTTCTTAAGATTGAAAGCTGAGGAGAATGCGTGGGATGTGAGGGAAAGGACTGTTTGTTCCTGATCCAGGGATGCAATCTCAATTTCCGGGAGGTCTGCGGCGAGTAGATCTCTTTTCGAGAATCGCGTGTCCCAGTCAGCACGGGCGGCTTTGCCTTCCTCATCTCCGTGGTAGCGGGAGGTGAGTTTTTCCGCCAAGGATTTCTTGGACTCCATCGGGTGGGCGGATGGATCAAGGGTTTCGCCGAGGAGAAGTGTGTAGTAGCGGGCCATGAGGTCGTCCGAGACAGACATGAGCTTTCCATACATTTCCTGAGGAGCATCGCTTACGCCGATGTAGTTGGCGTAGGATTTGGACATTTTACGTACACCGTCGAGACCTTCGAGGAGCGGCATGACCATGACTACCTGTTGTGGCTGGCCTTCGTCCTTCTGCATGTCCCGCCCGACGAGGATATTGAAAAGCTGGTCGGTGCCGCCGAGCTCCACGTCTGCTCTGATTTCAACGGAATCCCAGCCCTGCATGACGGGGTATTGGAGCTCGTGGAGGCGTACTTCCTGTCCGGCTTCGATGCGGTTCCGGAAGTCCTCGCGCTGAAGCATTTGCTGGAGGGTGACGCGTGAGTTGAGGCGGAGAATTTCCTCATAGTTCATTTTGCGGAACCAGTCGCCGTTGTAGACGATTTCAGTTTTCTCGCGGTCGAGGATTTTGAAAGCCTGCTCGGTGTAGGTGGCGGCATTTTCAAGAACCTGATCCCGAGTAAGTGGCGGGCGGGTGACCGAACGGCCGGAAGGGTCTCCAATTGTGGCTGTAAAGTCTCCGATAAGTAAGACTGCCTGATGCCCAAGCAATTGGAACTGACGTAGCTTCTCAAGCGCGACGGTGTGTCCGAAATGGATATCCGGAGCTGTGGGGTCAACACCCAGTTTTACGCGAAGTGGCCGACCTAGCTGCAGTTTATCGAGAAGTTCTTTCTCTGAGAGAACTTTGGCGGTGCCGTTGGTGAGGTGGGTGAGTTGTTGTTCTGGAGACAAGGGGATGATGCGGTGAAAAAATTTGCGAAGCCGGGCTTCAGGGGAATCGGATAGGTTGCTGAATTAGCGGTTCTTCTTATTCTTGGTTTTTTCGATCTCTTTCAAGCGTGATATGGCGCGCTGGGCGAGATCGGTAACTCTTTCGGAGTCTCCGCTTTTTGCCATTTCCTCGAGAATGGCGAAATTCCATGGCTCCGGTTCCAGACCTGCAATGCCGCGAATAAACATGAGTTGCTCTTCCTCTGTCTTCGTCTGGTCAGATAGGAGGGTCCAGTTTTCCTCGATATTTTCCTGCGAAGCACCTGCGAATTGATAGGCGGATTTGTATGCACGGCTGCGCAGACTGGCGTCCGGGGATGAATCAAGGTAGGCGAGTAGAGCTTCGTAACCATCCCTGTCTGCCCATGTGGCGAGGGCAACAATGGCGGCGATATTGTTCTTATCGTCCGAGCTTTCTAGGTTTTGTTTTGCAATTGCCAAAGCATTGTCTCCGCCGACGCGTCCCAGGAGGCGCAGCATGGCATGACGAATAAGATCATTGAAAGCTGCTGAGTAAGCGGCCTCCAGAGTCCTGCCAAGTGCTGGTTTGGCGGAGGAATTCTTGATGACAACCGCTGCGTTTTCTTCGGCAGTCTTGCGTATGGTATCGCTTTGTGCAGTTTGAATAATTTCCAGGAATTCCGAGAAATTTTCGTCGGTGGCCATGAAACGGGTGGCTTCGATGGCAGCGGCAGCGGCTGCGTTATCCTCGGTGTCGCGGGCAAACTTGAGAAGTGGCTTAGCCACTACCGGGTTGTTCCGTTTGCTCAAGACATCGCGGAGTAGGACAATGCGTACATCCGGGATAAGAACTTCGGTTGTAGCGAATTCCGCAATACGGGAATCGATATCCGTGCCGTCCGTTGCTTTCGCGAGGTAGAGTGCTTTGTAGACCCTGAAACGATCGGCGTTCGAGCTAACCGAGGCGGCAAATTTCAGGAGGATCTCCAATTTGCGCTCGTTCACCGGAACTTCGGTGGCCTGCGGAGGCGCCGCGGCAGTGATCATCTCGTTGTATAACTCTAGCGTTTCGTTCTCTTTTGATCTCTCGACCAAGAAATACGCAAGTATGAGGGCTAGGACCGCGAGTCCTCCCGCAGCTGCGATCTTTGCGCCGGTGGTGAAACCTTTTTTCTTTGCGGAAACACCAGCCCCGGCTTTTTTGTCAACCATTGAGGGAGTGGATTGCTTCGGCGCTGAATCGACCGGTGTCTTGTCGAGCGCCGGGCTTACAGGTTTTGCAGTGGGGACCAGCGGTGCGGTTGCTTTCGCCGCCATCTGGAGGCTTGGCTTTGTGGCTGCGGCTGCGGCAGGCTTCAAAAGTGGGGCGGTAGGGGATTTGGCGGCTACTTTGAGAATCGGGGCTGCAGCTTTTTTCTCGGCGGTATTGGAAGAAGCGGGCTGTCCAGCCGCTTCAGGTGTGGCTTCGGCTTTCTCCGCTTCAAGTTCCAACGGTTTCGGGTTCGTTCCGGTATTTAACTTCAGAGTGGCAGGTTTTGCGATGGCAGGTGTAGCTGGTTGAAGGGCTGGCGTTGAGGAGTCCGCGGATGTTGCTCTCCGCAGGATTGGTGCGGATGATGACGGCTGCACATCTACTTGTGGGCTACTGTCATCCGTCTCTGGCGTTGAAACGTTTTCCAATGGAGGTTCCGGGGCCGGGGTAACTGGCTGAACCTTCTCTCCCGGCGGATAATCTGCCGCGTTTGATTCGTCTGGAATCGGGATTGGAGTAATCGGCTCTACTGGTATTGAACTTTCGACTCGTTTGGTGGCCGCGTGAACGCTCTGAGCCTTGGTGTGAACACTTGGCTTTGAACCTTCAGGAGGTAGCAGCGGTTTCGGCATTGCTGCAGTTTTAACGCGCTGCGTAGGGGAGGGATCCGGGAGGACTTCGGGGGTTGGGGCTCCGCCGGGGATATTCAATTTCGGGCGTTTCGAAGTCTCTGGCTCTGGTGTTGGAGTCCCTGCACTGACCGGTGGGTCAGGGTATGCGGCTTCGTTTTCGAGGAAGTATTGCAGTGACTGGCGAGCGGATTCCGGGCGGTCCGTGGGTCTGCGGTTGATGTGCCACATGATCCAGTCACACGCCCAGAGCGGGATGCCATCGCGGACTTCCTGAATAGGCACGGTGAAGTGCTGTAGGTGGGATGCCATTACGGCAGCGGCGCTATCACCATCGAACGGGTAGGTGCCGGTGAGTGCGTAGTAAAAGACGCAGCCTATTGCATATAGATCTGCTTTGAAATCGATAGGTACACGCTCGAACTGCTCGGGTGCCATGAAATAGATGGAGCCGAAAACGCCATCCGATTGATCTATGGTCTGAAGCGATGGCGCGGCGGATAATTTCGCCAGACCGAAGTCGACGATTTTTACCTGAAACTTCCCGGAAGGAAGCCATGTGAGCATAATGTTGCTCGGCTTCAGGTCGCGGTGGACGATGTGGAGCTCCTGAGCTGCAATCAGGGCTTCGAGAATCTGTGTTGCTAGCTCGCGGAAGTCCAGCCAGGTGAATGACCCCCGCTCAATAGCCTCTTCCAAGGTATCGCCGGAAAGGAGTTCCATTACGACAAAGGGACCGTCCTCATCTTCACCAACGTCGTAGATTGTGACGATGTTCGGGTGCTGGAGGGAAGCGAGGGAGCCTGCTTCCTTGATGAGCTGACGGGTGGCTTCTTCCGGAAGGTTGACGTCTTCGGTGTTTGCGATGATACGCTTGATCGCTACCTCCCGGTTCATCCGCACATCATGTGCCTTGTAAACTGCACCGAGGCCACCTTGGCCTATTTTTCCTTTGATTTCGTAACGATCCTCCATGGGTTTTTGTGTCGGCTTTAGAAACTATTCTCGTTGATGAAGAGATCAATCGTTGATCTTGATCATGGCACGCTTGCGGCGCGTATCCATCCAACGATCATATTGCTTCGAGGTCTTGTTTCGACGAACACGTTCTTCGATCATTGGGCGGACTTCGGAAAGGGAAGGAGATGGTCCCAGGTTTTTACCTACGATTTTTACGATGGTGAAGCCGCGGGGATCCAGCAATGGCCCGATAACTTGTCCGATATTCGCATCGAAGACGATGGAGGCAAACTCAGGCGAGAGGTCGATACGGGGGACGTTCTCCTGGTAGCCACCCTCGGTGGCGAAGGCATCGCGGGAGTGTGTTTTCGCGAGTTCCTCGAAATCCGCTCCGTTGTTGATCTGCTTTGCAATATCCTCGGAAAGAGTGAGCTGGGACTCTGGTGTGGCGAGCGGTGCTTCCGGATCCATGGAAGGAATGAAGATCTTCCGAAAGCTGATTTTATCCTTTGATGTGTCGCGAAGCTCGGTTTTCACCTTGTTGTATTCGTTCTGAACTTCGTTCGGGAGCGGTGGCGGGGCATCGGAGAATTGTTCGGCCCTCATCGCCTGAACGATCATTTTCTCACGGGTCATTTCCCGATAGCCCGGCATGGTGAGACGGGATTTTTTCAGCTCTTCCTGGAATCTTGATTTATTCCCGTTGTAGAGCTCGCGGATCTGGCGGTCGATTTCCTGATCGATGGCGTAAGCTGGAATGGTGGCGCCAAGACGCTTGAACTCGGAGAGGATGATCTGACGATCGACAAGTTCCTCGAGAACCTTGTTACGTGATTCCTTGAATTGCTTTTCAAATTCCGGGCCTCCGCGGGGGAATTTTGTGATGAGCTGGGCAAAAACGGGTGCCATCATGAAGTTTACTTCATTGCTTGTGATAACCTGGCCTTCGACGGTGGCTGCAATGCTGTTGACTTCGACGGGCTTTGTAAGAGCCGATGTGGCTAGTAATGCGGGGGTGAGAAAGTAAGCTAGATGACGGATCATGTGGAGGTATAGTATTCGATTTTCCGGAAGCGAAGGTTTCGGGAGTTTTCAGTGGGGTGATGTAGAATGCAAGCGGCGAAACCAGCTATCCTTGGCTGATTTTCAGGGGTTGGGAGCCGGTTTCACAGTATCAGCGATGCCGACGCAGGAATCCGTCCACCAGTCTGGCAACTCCATGAAATCAAAGGGAATTCCCGGATGCTGTTGCCACCTCTTCAGCGATGATTTCGAGGCCTTCCCTGACCGTATTTTCGGCCATGGCAAAAGAGACGCGAATGCACTCCTGGCGGTGCTTCCAGTCTTGTTCATCGCAGCCGAAGAAAAAGTGGTGACCCGGGATTACGAGAACCTTCCTTTTTTTTAGGCGCTGGTAGAGCTCTGTAGTGGGAATGGGCAGTCCGGGGAACCAAAACCAAAGGAATAGGGCGCCTTCGCTACGGTGCATGCGCCACGCGAATTTCTCTCCGAAGATTTCGTGCGCAGCTTGCTGAGCAATCCGGGATTTTTTCCGGTAGTAGGGGAGAATCGTCTCTCTGGAGAGACTGAGGATTTCACCTGACTCCATGAGTTTCTGGGTGATGTGCTGCCCGGTGCTCGGGTTTGCAAGACCGGTGATGGCGGTCATTGAGGAAAGTGCCTTGATGACTTCCGGTGGACCGATGACGATCCCAGTGCGGGTGCCGGGGAGGCCTAATTTCGAGAGGCTGAGTGTAAGAATGATATGTTCAGCCCAGAACGGCTTGGCTTCTTCCGTGAAGATGATGTTCGGAAACGGAGCTCCGTAGGCATTGTCGATAATCAACGGTATACCTTTTTCCTTCGCGATGCCGGAGAGGTGCGCAACTTCCTCATTGGTCAGGACGTTTCCTGTAGGGTTGGTAGGGCGCGAAACGCAAAGTGCTGCGACATCATCAGCTACTTCGAGTTTTTCGAAATCGATATGATACTTGAATTCATGCGGCCCTGTCTCCTCGATTTCGGGGCGGAAGGCGCGGAACATTTCCTTATCCAGTCCCTGTGCGGCATAGCCGATATATTCCGGGACGAGGGGGAATAGAATTTTTCTGTGGGAGCCATCCGGCATTTCGCCAGCGAGAAGATTGAACAGGTAGAAAAAGGCAGTCTGTCCTCCACTGGTCTGGCAGATGTTTTCCTCGGAAATGTCCCAGCCGAATTGATCCCGGAGAAGCGAAGCGATGGCTTTGACAAAAGCGGGATTGCCCTGCGGGGGATCGTAAATACTGAGGAATTTAGTGGAAGCAACGGTATCGGCAGCAATTTCCTGAAGGCGTTTTCTCCAAACTTCACTGACTTCGGGGATTTGTGCGGGTTGGCCGCCTCCGAGCATTTTTATATCGGGATCCCCGGTCGCAAGGGCGGCACCAAGATCATCCATGAGTTCGCCGATTCCGCTACCTTGGGCGATGCGTTGGCCTATGTTTGAGAATTGAAGAGTCACTGGGCCAAGGGTGATGGGTGAGATCCGGAAATGAAGCAAGGAATTGTTAGACAGGCCACGCGTTGAACACACGTGGCCAAACCGCTCAATTGCGCGGGAATTCTAGAGATGGAGGTGGGCCGCTAGGGAATAGAGCGGTGGATTTCCTCAAGGGCCATCACAGTATAGGCTGTCACCAGGACAGGGTTCGACTCCATCCAGCGGCCGTTTTCGTTTGCCCACGAGCCATCCGAACGCTGCAGAGAGAGAAGCTTTCCTGCCAGGTCTTTCCGCCAGTCGGCAGTAGTGCCATCGGCGAGTTTGAGCTCATTGACTCCTGCTGCGTTGAGCGCCTTTGCCATCGCCTGGAAATAGTAATACAGACCTTCAGCTCCCATGTTCGGGTTCTCTGAAACGGTGTAGTTTTTGCCGAGCCATTCTTTGACGGCTACAACGCGTGGATCTTCAGGCCCGACATTCGCGTAGACGAGAGAAAGGAGGCCTGCATAGGATATCGAGCCGTAGGAGCGGAGAGCCACTTTGCCATCTTCGGTTGTCTCCTCACCGGCTTTGGAGTCGCCAGGCGTGTAGATGAATCCACCTTTGTTTTTCGCGTCATCCGAAGCCCATTTCTGATCATTGGTAGCGGTGAGGTTCTGGCTGCGGGAGAGGAAAGTCAGGGCTGCTTCCCAGTCGAGTTCCGGTTCTTCCGGAAGTTCTATGTCTTTTACTGTCTGGCTGGAGAGGGCGAGTGCCTCTAGCGCAAGGTATGTATTGGACATGTCTGTGTGATCGTTGCTGGACCCGTAGCCGATGCCGCCATCATTGGAATTATCGGTTTTTCCTTTCTCATCGATATCCCACTGGTTCTCAACCAAGTGTCTGCGGGCCTTGATTATAGCGGTTTCATATTCGTTTTCAGGAAGGGAAACGAGGGCTGTGAGAGAGGTTGCGGTGTTGTAGACGGAGAGCCCCCGGTTGTAGATTCCACCGTCCTCCTTCTGCTGGGAAACGAGCCAGGAGAAGCCCTTCTTGAGAAAGTCGGGTGGGTTTGCCCCTGTGTAGGTCTCGTTGGGATCGCGGCTAATGGCGGTCAAAGCCAATGCCGAAAAGGCTGGAAGTCCTTCATCGTCCCAATGGCCTTCCGCCTTCTGTTGGGTTTTGAGCCATGCGTTGCCACGGGCGATGGATTGCTCGATTTCCTGCTGGATCGATACGTATGAATTTTGCGCGGTTGCAAAAGAGGTGGCGGCGAGAGTGAGGAGTAGCGTGAGTGTTTTCATGGTTTGGACGCGAAGGGAATTGGTGTGGATTAGATTTTACGGTTTGAAAGGTGAAATGACGATGGTGACGTTGGTCTCCAACTCAGGTGTCCTCGAGGTGGTGACAGTCCAGACATCGTCGTTGAGATTGTCTTTACCCGGATAGTTGATGAGGGCGCTGTTCGTGATGAAAATTGCAGCAATATCGCCAGACAGGTCCGGTGCGAATTTTCCGTCCTGAAAAAAGGATCCACCGTAGACCCAATATGTCGGTGGCATTGATTTTGCCGTTATTTCGTGAGTAACCCAATCGGAAACAGGGACCCGCTTGGTGCTTCCGTCAGCTTCGTATTCGACCTCTAGGGATATCCGCGCGGACTTCTGGGTTTCCTGCGGTTCTTCGTGGAATTTCCCGGTAACAATTCCCGGCTTTTCTTCAATCCGATACAGCTCTTTCGACGGCTTGTAGCGGAGTAGTGTGAGAGCCAAATTGATGTTGGTGGCTGAGGCAGTCGTGCGAAAAAGTGATTCGTGAATCTTTCCGTTTTCATGGACTATGAGAAACTCAAGGAGTCCTTCGCGCATATTCAAGATGGCCGGAAACCGGATCTCACGTGTCTCTTTATTGAACACTACGCTCCCGATTTGGTAGCGATTCTCATCGAGTTGTTTTGCGGATGTTTCTTCGCTGGCACGAATGGTCGGGAACAGTGCAATTGCTAGAATACCCGCCATTCCGGCACTGAGGCACCTGAAGAATGAGGTCATGTGTTTTACTGCCGTGTGGGATGATTTTTTACCGGAGCATCCGTTTTAAGGAGGCCCTCCGACTTTGAGATTTTTCGCCGAATCTTCTCTGCCTGATCCTTTAGCTGCTCGACGCGAATTTCTCCAACTTTGCGGGTAGTTGCGGCATCTTTCTCCAATACTTCGGCTTTCTGGTTATCACCCTCGGTTCGAACTTTCTCGGCCTGTTTCTTTTTCTGTTCAGCGCTCACTTCGACTTCTTCGCGGACTTTTTCTGCCTTGGCTTCCAAAACTTCAGCTGTTTCCTCGAGTTGTTCGGAGCGGGTTTCTCTCTTTTGGTTGTTACACGATGAGAAGGCTACTGTCAGAGCCAGAGCCAATAGGATATTCGGGTTAATCATTCTTACCTTAGAGCGTAGCACTCGGCTGGAATTTTTCCCGAAAAAAAACCCGCAACGGTTGGACCGTTGCGGATTTCTCTAAATTTCAGTAAGAAGGAAGCTTACTTGCGAAGTTCTTCTTCGCGCTCTTTTGCTTTTGCGATAACATCGTCAGCGATGTTCTTCGGACATGCTGCGTAGTGACTGAACTCCATGGAGAACTGGCCACGACCTGAAGTCATTGTACGAAGGTCACCGATGTAACCGAACATTGCGGAAAGTGGTGCTTCAGCTTTTACCCGGACACCGCCCGGAGTTGGCTCCTGGCCGTGGATCATTCCGCGGCGGCGGTTAAGATCGCCGATGACGTCACCGATTTTTTCCTCAGGAGAGAAAACGTCGAGTTTCATCATTGGTTCGAGGATCTGTGGTCCTGCTTTTACCATGGATTGGCGATAAGCTGCTTTAGCGGCGATCTCGAATGCGATTGCGGAGGAGTCAACTGCGTGGAAACCACCGTCCTTGAGGGTAACTTTGAAGTCCAAGCAAGGATAACCTGCGAGTGGGCCTTTGTTGACCGAGGTTTTGAAACCTTTCTCAACAGCAGGGATGTATTCCTTTGGAACGTTACCGCCGACGACTGAGGATTCGAAAACGAAACCGGAACCTGGCTCGCCTGGTTCGATGCTGTAGTCGATTTTCGCGAACTGACCGGAACCACCAGACTGCTTCTTGTGGGTGTAGCTGTCCGAGACAGGTTTTGTGATGGTTTCACGGTATGCAACCTGTGGAGCACCTACTTCGACTTCTACCTTGTGCGTGCGCTTGAGGATGTCGATTTTGATGTCGAGGTGAAGCTCGCCCATTCCTTTGAGGATCATTTCGTTGGTTTCCTCGTCGGTTTCAACGCGGAAGGAAGGATCCTCCTGAACCATTTTACCGATAGCTGAGCCAAGTTTCTCGGCGTTTGCCTTGTCCTTCGGAGCGACGGCGATGGAGATAACCGGATCAGGGAATACCATTGGCTCAAGTGTGGCAGGGTCTTTCACATCGCAGAGAGTGTGACCTGTCTGAACGTTCTTGAGACCTACGATGGCGATAATATCACCTGCACGTGCCTGATCGACTTCGTTGCGGTCATCCGCGTGCATTTCGACCATACGGCCGACGCGTTCGGTTTTACCGGTGAAGGAGTTGAGGATGGTGTCACCTTTGTTGATGGTGCCGGAGTAGATACGGGTAAAGGTAAGTGCGCCGAATTTGTCGTCCATGATTTTGAACGCAAGTGCACGAAGAGGTGCATCTGGATCGATCACGGCGAATTTTCCGGTCGGGGTGCCTTCTGCGTCCACTTCTGGAAGTGGCTTCACTTCGAGCGGGGATGGAAGGTAGTCTACAACTGCATCGAGGATGAGCTGGAGGCCTTTGTTTTTGAAGCTTGAACCACAGTAAGTAGGGAAGAATGCGAGATCGATACAGCCTTTACGGATGCACTTCTTAAGAGTTGCGATGTCCGGCTCTTCACCTTCGAGGTATTTCTCCATGACGTCGTCGTCCTGCTCTACTGCAGTCTCGACCATGAGTGCGCGGAACTCTTTTGCTTTCTCAAGCATGTCTTCCGGGATTTCCTTGATCTCGAAGTTTTCCGGTTGGCCGGAATCATCCCATACGTGGGCTTTCATGGTCATGAGATCCACGAGGCCTACGAAATCACCTTCGGTGCCGATCGGGAGAACCATAACCAGAGGAGTAGCACCGAGAACGGTTTTGACCTGTGCGATAACGCGGTAGAAGTCTGCGCCGATACGGTCGAGCTTGTTCACGTAGATGATACGGGAAACCTTCGAGTCATTCGCGTAACGCCAGTTGGTTTCGGATTGTGGCTCAACACCACCGGATCCGCAGAATACACCAACACCGCCGTCGAGAACCTTGAGGGAACGATAAACTTCGATGGTGAAGTCAACGTGGCCCGGGGTGTCGATCACGTTGAACTGGTGATCTTTCCAGAAGCAAGTGGTGGCAGCGGATTGAATGGTGATACCGCGCTCGGCTTCCTGGTCCATGAAGTCCATGGTTGATTCACCGTCGTGAACCTCACCGATTTTGTGAATCTTACCGGAAAGTTTAAGAATACGCTCGGTGGTGGTGGTCTTACCGGCGTCAACGTGGGCAAAGATGCCGATGTTGCGATATTTGTTGAGGTCCTTCTTCATGCTATATGTGTATAGTGTTGCCAACGCCGAAGCGTTCCGGCGGGGCGTGTTTCTAGTCGAGCATCCGCGTTTTGCAACAGTAAAGAATGTGCATTGGGGCAAGGATGGCGAAAGGGATATTAATGATTGAGCGGAAGGAAGTGTGAAGGCAAGTTGCGGGAGTTGAAAATGAACGAGGGAGAGTTGTCCAGAGTGCCCGAGCTAGACGGGCTGGAAGCGGTGGAAATCGCCAGACGTCTGGAGTGGATGGATGGGCTATTGTTTTTTGATACGGCGGGTAATGTTCCGAGCGGCTGGGAGTGCCCGGTTTCCATTGTGGCTGCTAGCCCCACGGCAATACACGAAGGGTCTATTTTTCGCGAAGAAGACAGAAATAGACTGGCGATGGCCTTGGCAGAAAAAAGGTCGGTAGATGTTTCCGGCGGATTTTTTGCCGGTGGTTTATGCGGCTGGGTTTCGTATGAGGGAGATTTTGTGTTCGGGGAGTATGAGAGGCTGTTGATCCGTGATGAGCGCTCCGGGGAATGGTGGGGAAAGGGAGGACTCGAGTCCGAATTCAGGAGAATGACCTCGAAATCAGCTGTGATCGGCGAATTCTCCGAGGAAATGGGACGCGAGAATTTCCTCAGCGCAGTGGAAAAGGTGAAGGAATACATCGCTGCGGGCGACATATATCAGGTCAATGTGGCCCAGGGATTTTGTGCGGAAGTCTCGGAGAGTGGTGGGTTGTTTGGGCTATACGAGGTATTGAGGAAGGCGAGTCCGGCACCGATGGGAATCTATCAGAAATTGGCGGGTCGGGAGATTCTCGGGACTTCGCCTGAGTTGTTTCTCAAGGTTTCTGGGAATAGGATTGAAACGAGACCCATCAAGGGGACCCGGCCCAGATTTCCAGATAAGGCTGCGGACATGGCTTCCGTGATGGCGCTGAGATCCTCCCCGAAGGAGGTGTCCGAGTTGGTAATGATCACTGACTTGCTCCGCAATGATCTGGGAAAAGTCTGCGATTTCGGCAGTGTGGAAGTGACCGATATGCTGCGCTTGGAGAGCTTGGCGCAGGTGCATCACCTGGTATCTTCCGTGGTGGGCAGGCTAAGGGAGGACGAAAGTGCCCTGAGTGCTCTGGAAGCGTGTTTTCCAGGAGGAAGTATCACGGGTGCGCCGAAAAAGCGGGCGATGGAGATTATACAGGAGCTGGAAAAATCACCACGGGGGATTTACTGCGGTGCCATGGGTTGGCTGGGTTTCGACGGAGAAAGTGAGTTTAACATCGCGATCCGTACTCTGGTAAGGGACGGAGGGACGTTGCGATACCAAGTTGGAGCAGGAATTGTAGCAGACTCTGTTCCTGAGGAGGAGTATGCGGAAACTCTTCAAAAGGGGATGGGGATCCGGCTTGCGGTCGATGAATATCGGGCCGGACCCCAAGTGGCGGGTTAGGCCATCAAACTTTCGTGGAATGACTGCCAATCATCCAAATTGTTTAGATTGATCGCGTCAGTGGGTTTCCCATCGGGAAGTCCGGCGTAGGTGAGAATTTCCTGACGGACCTCATCCTTATGCTGATAACTGAGGATCGCGTTGTTAAGCTGTGAAACTGCGGTTTGATTCAGTTTGGTAGCGGTTTTCGCGAAGAACTTTTCAAATTGGATATAGGTAGGTTTCTCGGATTCCACGAATTGGGCAAGGGTATCGCGGTCGACACCAAGCGCATCAAGCACCATCATGTCGTAGCCCGGGCCACAGTTTGCGTAGCCTTCCGGGAGTCTTCCCGCAGCTCCAAGAGTCATTTTCTGCCAGAGGCGGGGCAAGTGAAGGATACCGAGTGGACCTGCAACGCCGGTTGAAATAGTAGGTATGATTTTTTCGCTCATGGCTTGCATGTTAGGTCGCATTTTTTGGATTTCAATGGAGCTTGCCTGGAAAGTCATAATACATCGGCGATGTCTGCCGGGAGAGGGGGGGGCGAGGGATGGATGGCAATAATATAAGCGGGTTTCTTCTTGCGGGTGGCAGCTGGTTGCGTTTTGTTCGCCGTCCATGTCCACACTACCTACCGCTGACCTCCTGGCGATTGACACGGACGGCACTGTAAGCCGCCTGTCAAAACTCAGGAGGTATCTTTGACGTCCCTGTTTTAGAAAATAAAATCCAAACGCTGGAAGAGGCGATGGGTGCCCCGGATTTCTGGAATGATACCGACAAGGCAAGGAGTATTTCAGAGGAAGCCGCCGGGCTGAAGAAGAAATACGAGGCATTCCTGGGGCTGGAAAGCCGCTGCAAAGATGTAATTGAGGGGATCTCGCTGGCCAAGGAATTCGATGACGAGGAGCTGGCTAGAGAAGCAATCAATGGAGCGGCCCAGCTCGACAAGGATATCCGTGAGTTCGAGCTGATCACCTTGCTCGATGGAGCGAATGATAGTGCGAACTGCTATCTTGCGATCCAAGCGGGAGCTGGTGGAACCGAGGCATGTGACTGGGCCCAGATGCTGCACCGCATGTATACACGCTGGGCTGAAAGCAAGGGGTTCCGCGTTGAGACCATGGATTGGGAAGATGGCGATGGTGCGGGCCTGCGCTCCTCCACCATTAAAATCAGTGGTGAAAATGCCTTTGGATTCCTCAAGAACGAGCGTGGTGTGCATCGCCTGGTGCGGATCTCACCGTTCGACTCAGCTGGTAAACGGCATACTTCCTTTGCTTCGATCGATGCTACGCCCGAGGTGAATGATAAAATCAATATCGAGATAGCCGACAAGGACGTTGAGATCAGTACGATGCGATCCGGTGGCAAGGGCGGCCAGAACGTCAACAAGGTCGAAACCGGTGTGCTTTTACGCCACCTTCCTTCCGGTATTTTGATTAAATCCACGGCCTCCCGTACGCAGGGAGCCAATAAGGACCTAGCTTTCCAGATCCTGAAGGCGAAGCTCTATCAGATTGAGGAGGATAAGCGAGCTGCCGAGGCCGAAGCTGCCTATGGAGCTAAAAGTGATGTTTCCTGGGGTAGCCAGATCCGTTCCTATGTGTTCCAGCCATACCAGAAGGTTTTGGATCTTCGGACCGGCGAGGAAAGCGGAAGTATCCAGGATATTATGGATGGTGATATCGATGCCTTCATCGAGGCCAAGCTGCGTGGCAAGGTTCGCGTGAAAGGTGAGAAAGATGACGACGAGTAGTGTAATCTGACCCGTCATTCAGGTGGGTTTTAATGGTCTACCGGTTCAATTTCGAACCCGCACATCCGAATCGATGTGCGGGTTTTCCATCTAAATCGAGGCAATGGATATGGAGAGGGATACGATTCATCACAAGTTTGATGGTTTTTCATGCTCAATTCCAGGTCCGGCCTTGATTCGCCCTGAAATGAAGGTGAGGCTTTCTTGATGGTAGAGCGGCTGAGACAAGCAATACGTGATGTTCCGGATTTCCCGAAAGAGGGGATCATTTTCAAGGACATCACTCCTATTCTTGGTGATGGAGAGCTTTTCCGTGGGTCTATTGATCTGCTTTGCGAGATGGCCGCAGGCCAGAAGGTGGATAAGATTGTCGGAATTGATGCCCGGGGATTCATCTTCGGAGCGGCGGTCGCCGATCGGCTTGGTGTTGGATTTGTGCCCGTGAGAAAGCGGGGTAAACTCCCGTGGAAATGCCGGGAGGAATCATACGCACTGGAATACGGGGAAGCGGTTGTAGAGGTGCATGAGGATGCGGTATCTCCAGGAGAAAGGGTTTTTCTGGTTGATGACCTCCTCGCAACAGGCGGAACGGCAGCAGCTTCAATCAAGCTGCTCGAAGCACTTGGTGCGGATATCGTCTCGATCGCTTTTCTCGTGGAGCTGGAATTTCTCAGCGGGAGAGAAAAGTTGCTCCCACATGACGTGAAATCGATTTTAACTTACTGAATAATTTATCTAACAAAAAAATGAGCTGGAAAGAATACAACGAAAGTTTGGTGCGATATGATGATCTTGGTTTTACCATCGATCTCTCGCTGATGGATGTGGATGCCTCCTACAAAGAGTCACTCGGTTCCAATATCAACAAGGCCTTCGCGGATATGGTGAGCACAGAGACAGGTGCTATCGCGAACCCGGATGAGCAGCGCATGGTCGGTCACTACTGGCTGAGGAACTCTGATTTGGCTCCTACCGAGGAGATAAAAAAGCAAGTGACTGAGCCTCTCAAGGATCTCAAGAAATTTGCAGAGAAGGTCCACACGGGTAGCGTCCGCACTTCGGATGGCGATACATTCAAGCATGTTTTGCTGATTGGAATCGGCGGTTCAGCACTTGGACCACAGCTTGTGAACGACGCGATCGGCCAGAAAGCGAAAATGGGGATCTCATTTTTTGACAACACCGATCCAGCGGGAATCGACGATACGCTGTCCACCCTGAATCTTACGAGAACACTGGTTCTGGTGATTTCAAAATCCGGCGGCACGGCTGAAACACGCAACGGCATGCTGGAAGCGAAGGCCGCTTTCGAAAAAGCGGGTATTGATTTCGGAAAACATGCGGTCGCGGTAACTGGTGAAGGGTCCAAGCTGGACCGTTTCGCGGATGATCACGGGTTTATCGCCAAATTTCCGATGGAAGACTGGGTTGGCGGCCGTACCTCGGTTCTTTCGACGGTAGGTCTGGTTCCTGCCGCCCTACAGGGTCTTGATGTGGATGCGATGCTTGCAGGTGCTGCTGCAATGGATGAGAAAACACGCGTTCAGGATGCCGGTAAAAATGCGGCGATGCAACTCGCCCTCGCTTGGCATAAGGCTACGAACGGTAAAGGTGAAAAGGATATGGTGGTCCTTCCCTACAAGGACTCGCTCGTTCTGTTTTCCAAATACCTTCAGCAGCTGGTGATGGAATCTCTCGGAAAAGAGAAAGATCTGGATGGAAATGTGGTGAACCAGGGAATCGCGGTTTACGGGAACAAAGGTTCCACCGACCAACATGCCTATGTTCAGCAGCTTCGTGATGGTGTGAATAACTTTTTCGCGACATTTATCGAGGTCCGTCACGGCCGTAAGGGGAAATCCATCGAGGTAGAGCCAGGCAATACCAGCCAGGATTATCTTCAGGGCTTCCTTCGTGGAACGCGCAAGGCGCTTTACGAGAGTGACCGTAAGTCACTGACTATCTCTATCTTCGAGGTCACACCTTTCACACTCGGCATGCTCATCGCATTGTTCGAGCGGACGGTTTCCTTCTATGCGTCACTGGTGAATATCAATGCATATCATCAACCGGGTGTTGAGGCTGGCAAAGCAGCGGCTACAGCATTCCTCGATCTGCTGGGCAGAGTCCGCAGTCGTCTGGTTTCAGAAGCTAAGAATGCCGAGCAGGTAGCCTTCGAAGTTGATGGCGATCCTGAGGAAGTTTACCACTGCCTTGTCCATCTAGCGAACAATGGAGAAGCACAGATGTCCACCGGGCACACCCCTTCCGAGGACTACTTCCAGCTTTAGCATTCCGATACGATCTTTGAAAAATTTGGGTTTCAAGTTTCTCGTTTGTCGGTAGTTTTCCGACGTGGCGATGATTGAAATTACAGAAAAAGCCCAGATCGAACTGGCAGACCTTTTAAAAAGCAAATCAGCTTCTCCGGAAGCTGGTTTGCGGCTAGCTGTCCGCAAGGGCGGTTGCGCGGGCTGGCAGTATGAGATGAATGTCGCCGAGGCTGAAGCTGGCGATGAGACCGTTGTGGCAGGGGAAGCCAGGGTGATTATTGCCGCGGACAGCTTCGATAAGCTCCGGGGATGTATCATTGATTTTTCCGATGATCTGACAGACGCGGGTTTCAAGATTCTAAACCCGAAAGCGCGCCGCTCCTGCGGGTGCGGCACTTCCTTTGAGCCGGATGATGAACCGGAGGGAAGCGGAGCCGAGGATGGTGAAGTTTGTGGGGGAGAAGGGGGCAATTCCTAGTGCCCAAGAACAAGCGAAAGAAGAAGTCGGATGAAGTTGTCGTGCGTCGCCCGGCATACTTCTGGTGGTTTCTTGGAAATGTGCTGGCTCTTTGTTTCGCAATCGTTTCCTGGGCGATCTGTCTCCACGTGTTCGGAAATCCGGAGATGCCCCGTAATTACGAGATCCTGAAGAAACTCGGAAGAATTCCCGAGCTGAAGCGCTACACTGTCCTCGACGTGCCTAATGGTAACTCGCTTTCTCCTACCGAACTTTACGGAAAATACTTCGGCCTGGATGAAGAAAAAAGTGATCGCCTGAACTCCCTCCTTGTCAGGAACTACATGCGGAACTTTGAAAAGAACCTCCTTCTGACATACGTGGAAGGAGACTATCAGGTGGTGGACGTCAGAAAACTTGAAGAGACTGATTTCGTTTACCCGGGATTTGCAATTCGTGCCCGGGCGATGGTCAAGCCGGACGATTTCACCGAGGCTGTTGGTTTCCCTGTAGTGATTGAATATATTTTCCCGACTGAAAATGAAACTGCCGCTTCTCGTTTCGAGGTCGGCGATGTCATGGAGGTAAACAAGAACCCAAACTGTGCGGCTGTAATGCACATTTCCAAGGTTATCGTTGATGAAGAGCCGGCTCTGCAGTTGACCGTAATTCCGATTGCCTATGGCCCGTATAGAATAGGTAGTGAAAAATCCTTTTCCATTGAGCCCCCTACAGAACTAAATCCGGGCAGTGGATTGCCGATTTGGAAATAGGAAACGTCGCTATACGGTCAGTAGTGAGCCATCGGGTTCACTGAAGAAAGTGATTTGGTTAGTGCCTCGGATAGCACAAGGATTTGGGTGCTACCTTCTGATTCGTAGGACGTGCGGCATCCGACTTGCAAACGAAGGTAAAGTTTGGAACCGCAATCTAACAAGATACGCTGGTGATCCATAATCGTGATGTGGTCTAGCATACAAAAAAGAGGCTCCAGCCTAAGC